>JBAXXS010000078.1:0-8714 GCA_037127835.1 Verrucomicrobiota bacterium
GTGAAGGCCTTCACGCGCCGCGCGATTTCAGGAAAGAGGTAACCGGCCTTGAGCTTGAGATAGTTGGAATTGAGCGTCGCCATAAGAATCTCAATTGAACAAAAAACCCCGCGCCGTTTCCAGCGCAGGGTTTGGATATTTCATCCCGTCAGTTTTTGCCAAGTCGCTCCCTCACTATGGGAGCAACTTGTTCGCCAAGGATCCTTATCGCCTCAAGGGCCTTCGGATGAGGTAAGGTACCCGGGCTCATCTGGATCGTCATTCGGTCGATTCCTCCTAGCACCTCGTTGTAATGGAGAATCTTCATCGCTCCCTCCTGCGCGTCACCGATGATGAGTGCCCCTTCCTCATCGCAGAGAGCGTCGAAATGGGAACGTCTAATCGCTGGCCAACCCCGTTCCTTCCCGATCTGACCGAACATACGCTCGTAGCCGGGGAAATAATCATCGCGGGCCTCCTGCGTCGTACCCGCGAAGGATCCAAGCGCATGGATGCCAACCTTGAGCTTCTCGGGCGCATGGCCAGACATGGCACCAGCCTCACGGTAGAGATCGACCAAAGGCCGGAATCGATCCGGTTGACCGCCGATGATGGCGATCATCAATGGCAGACCGAGAGAACCGGCGCGGATTACTGACTCAGGAGAGCCCCCCACACCCACCCAGATTGGAAGGGGGTTCTGAAGGGGACGGGGGTGGATTTCCTGATCATGGAGCGGCGGCCTGTGCTTTCCCGACCAGGTGAGACGAGGCTGGTCGCGGATAGCTAGTAAAAGGCGGAGCTTCTCGTCGAAGAGGGAATCGTAATCCCTGAGATCGAGCCCGAATAGCGGATAGGCCTCAGTGAAGGAGCCTCGTCCAGCGACAATCTCCGCCCGACCTCCCGAGATCAGGTCAAGAGTTGCAAATTCCTGAAAGACCCGCACCGGATCGGCGGCACTCAGAACGGTAACGGCGCTCACCAGACGAATCCTTTGGGTTCTGGCCGCCGCGGCAGCTAGAAGTACAACCGGCGCAGAATCAAGAAACTCCTCCCGGTGATGCTCCCCAATCCCGAAAACATCGAGTCCAACCCGATCGGCCACTTCCACTTCCTCGAGCAGATTTCTGAGTCGAACGACCGGATCGACCATCGATCCCGTCACAGGATCGGCCAATGTTGCAACAAAGCTATCAAGTCCGATCTGCACGCACTGAAAACTATCAGCCGTCTTCTTCAAACCGAAGAAACCATTTTTTAAAAAAGAGCTTGGAAACCCGGAGCGCCAAGAACGGCTAAACCGAAATCCCAGGCCTGAGCGAATTCCTAGGCTTTCCAGGTTTTTAAATACTCAGCCACCGCTTCTTGCCACGCTCGCGGCGTAATCCCGGTGACCCGCGTGAACTTAAAGGTGTCGAGAGCAGTATGGGGCGGTCGCACGGCGATGAAGGCCTTCATGTCAGCGAGCTTAAGCGGCGCGACTGTCGTGGTCAGCACGGGGATGCCGTTTTTTTTCGCGCACTCAAGGGCATATTCCCCGTAGTCACGCCATGAGCAGGGGCCGCTGTTGCACAGATTGTAGATGCCTCCTGGTACCGTTGGCTTCAGAAGCTCGGCAAGCCAAAGGGCCATGTCCTCGGTGTAACTGGGGGAAGAGGTCTTGTCATGGACGGCGGCCGCTTCGGCAGAGGTCAGGGCGCGCTTCACGATGGCATCGATAAAGCTCGGCTTGTCGGGGCCGAAGACCCAGGAAACCCGCACGACGCAATGGGCTGGTGATGCAGCCAAGACTGCCCGATCACCCTCAAGCTTGGTCACCCCGTAATAGCTCAGTGGATTCGGCGTATCCTCTTCGGTATACGGACGGTCGAGAGATCCGTCGAAAACGTAGTCGGTGCCGATATGGATCAATCGGGCACCACGTGCCGCGCAGAGACGGGCAATGCGAGCGGGTGACTCGGCATTGATCTTAGCGGCCCCCTCCCGATCCTTCTCGCAGCCGTCGACATCAGTGGCGGCGGCGCAGTTCACAACCACATCACCTGCTCCGAACTTACAGGAGGCAAGCCCCGCCTCGGCTTTAACGGGATCGGCAAGATCGATATCAGCTCGGGTCAAGGCCGCCACGTCGACATCGGGAAGTGCCTTCCATCGGCGGGCAAGAGCGGAACCAAGTCGACCGTTGGAACCAAGTATAAGAATTTTCATGACAAAAGATTGAAGACTGAAGACTGAAAGTAAAAAGCTAAAGGTAATCCTTGAACCTAAAAAAGCTCATGACCCAATACACTCAGGCAATAGAGGGCCGCTGTCTCCGTGCGCAAAATGATCGGGCCAAGTGTGATCGGGTTCGCCGCTGCAGCTTTTGCCAATACTGTCTCTGCTGGTGTGAAGTCTCCCTCGGGGCCCACCATGATCAGGACGCTTGAAGGGAGCCCTCCCTCGGCAGTCGAATAGGAGGCGAGTACCTCCTTCACGGGACGGGCATCAGGGTCCAGCGAGGCTATGAGTAGAAGATCTACCGCAGGGGGCGCCGCCAAGAACTCCTTGGTCGTCACGGGCAGGCCGATCCGGGGCATCCAGTTCTGACCGCATTGCTTGCAGGCCTCGATCGCGATCGACTGCCAGCGCTCCTGCTTACGTGCCGCATCAGCGGCATCCTCCAGACGCACCACCGTTCGTTCCGAAAGGAGCGGAACCACGGCTGCAGCCCCCAACTCCACAGCCTTCTGGATGACGAGATCCATGTTTTTACCCTTGGGGATGGCTTGGGCAAGCGTGATGGAACAACGGAGTGGAACGCTGGCATGAGCCTGACCTATTTGCAGCGTGCACTGCTTGCGGTGCACCGTGAGAAGTTCCGCCTCGGCGACCCTTCCCAGACCGTCGAAGACAACCACCCGATCTCCGGCTTTAAGTCTCAGGACATCCGCACAGTGATGGGAGTCGGCAACCACCAGTGCGGACGTCTCCTCTGCCCAACAGGCGGGTGGGAGATAAAAGCGATGTGTGGACACGACCGAGAGATAAGGGATTCAGCCCAAAGGTTAAACGACGAAAAAGCGTTGCCTCCGGCGCCTAAGGAATTAACCGCTTACACGGCCTCGGCAATGAAGCAAGAGCTTCGTTGCCTGTGTTGGATTTTCAGAGGTACTGACGGATAGGGGCAGTACGTGCCGTTACAGCCTTCACATCGATCCCGAGCAAACTGGCAGCGGCCTTTCGGTACTGCTCCATTTGTCCCTCGTATTCTTTGGCAATCTCTTGGGGTGTCGAGCGGTTGGTCTTGTAGTCGTAAATATGAGCCTCCACCGCCTTGCTTCCCTCCCTGCGAATATGGACGCGGTCGAAGATGCCGCTGATCCATTGCCCCTCAATCATCAGGTCGAAGGGTTTTTCGTTCCAGAGTTCCCAGTTTGAACCGGGATCATAAAAGAGCTCCTTGGCTCTCGCGCTCTTAAGGAACCCATCAAGAAGCGTGCGAGCTTCCTTGCTACAGGAAGAGAGATTGACCTGTGAGGCATCCCACTCGATCCGGGAAAGCACCTCGTGGATTTCCGTTCCGAGGTCTGCGGCATCAGTCGCGAAACTCCCCTCTCCCTTCTTGATGGGGGGATGGGTTTTGCTGTCGGCAAGCGATGAGGGAGAGAGCGGATGGGGAGTTCCTGATGTGCAGGGAGATAGCATGAATTCCTCTCGCCCATCGTTTTGTGTTTCCTCGATTTCGGGCTTGTGGCTCTCGTACCATTTCTCATTGCCGAAGGGGACTTCTTCACTTCCGGGATTAAGCGAAAGCATGAGGAGCCGGGCTAAGTTCTTGGACTGCGTTTCGGGCTTGAGCCATTTGGTCAGCACATAGAGCGCCTGCTTCGAGCGGGTCATCGCTACATAGGCCGCACAGAGCTTTCCATATTCCTCTTCGGATCGGATTTCCTCGCGGGCAGCACTCATGAGCGGATCCGCGGAGGCCACGTCCTTGGAAGGAAGCAGACATCCCCAAGCAGGAGGTTTGCCTCCACCCAGGTGGAGCGGCTCCCCATTACTGCCTCCCTTGCTATCGAGGCCAGTCACAATACTCATGTCGAATGTCAGTCCCTTTGATTGGTGAAGTGTCATCACCCGAACCACGCCGGGGGCCTCCGACTCCTGCACCACATGGCTCTCCAGGAACGAAATAAACTCGGAAAACGAACCCGCGTTGGATTCGTCGTGCTCCGCAGCAGCAGCAAGAAAGTCAGCTGCTCTGCGTGACAGGAAAGCATTGAGCTCAAGACTCCCTGTCCAGGAGCGCACCGCGGCTTCGTATCCCTTTCCTGCGATCAGTGCGAGGGCCGAGGCCCGGAACGTTTCCACTCCATCAGTAAGAAGTGCTCCCAAGGGAGAGGAGCGAAGAAGAGTGAGTGATAAAGTATCCTCGGGGAACCCGACCACACGGAATGCGGCAAGGAGCGCCAGACCTAGGGGATTGTCGTTGCAGGGGTTGGACTTCCCCTCCACTGAGACCGGAATACCTCGCGCCTGGAGCAGCGCGGCAATCGAGGAGGCCTCCTCGTTCTTGCGTGTCAGCACACCGCAACTCAGCCCCCTCTTCCAGGGCTCGACCTCCTCGAGGATTCCGGCGACACGATCATGGATAGGGTTTTCGTCGTCCTCATCGGATTTGACCTGATCCCATCGTACATACCCCTCAAGGGATTCATTCTTCTTGGCAATTTCGTGTTCCCTCCAGGCATTTTCCCACGCCTCCACGGTCTTATCCGGAATTGCAAGGGTTCCGGCATGACTGCCGATCGACCCGAAGACATCGTTCACAAATTTCACGATTTCGCCGGCCGAGCGGTAGGAGACCTTCAGTTCACGCTCAAAAACCCTTTTATCAGATCCTTGGTTGTAGAGGTTGAAGATTTCGAAGAAAAGTTTCGGGTCACCTCCGCGCCATGAGTAGATCGCCTGCTTCGTGTCCCCCACGTAGAAGAGCGATCGTTCGCCTCCGCTGTCCTGGATGACCTCATCGATGAACGACCCGAGCACCTTCCATTGGATGCGACTCGTATCCTGAAACTCATCAAGAAGCCAGTGATCCAGCTTAGCATCGAGCCTGTATCCCGCGCTTGCGATCCAGTCCAGACGTCCCACCTGGCTGGAGAGGAGATCGGTCACATCGGAGAAAGTCATCCGTCCGCGACTGCGGGTGAGCGTATGGTAGGAGTTCTCGAACGACTCCATGAAGCGGTGCAGGGAAGCACTCTTCTCAAGAAGTGATTCGTAGACCGGCTTGAGCAATGCCAGCAGCAGCTGCCGGCGTAGTTCTGAAATGGTTCCTCTCAGATAGACACGACCATCTGCAGCGCGGCCTGTAGGGATGTACTCTTCACCGGTTTTTTTATCTTCAGAACATTTGCAGAGTCGCCCTTGGATAAAATCCTTCAGGTCCTTGGACCAAAAGCTTCCCGCTTTATGATCCGCGGCCATCTCGAGATTGTCTGTCCACTTGTCTCGTGCCTCGGCAGAGAGCCCTGGGTGCTCTTTCTGAATCTCCGCCCAGAGAGCATCAGCTGCACTCTTCACATCCCCGGCCGCAAGCACACCGCAACCCGTCTTGCCCCAAATCAGATCCGGATCACCCCACGTAAGCGCAATATCCTCCAGATACTTTGCATGGAAATCTTTTACAGAATCGAGAAGTGTGCCGAAGACCTTCCTCTCTCCCCTTCTGCGCGCGATCTTCCGCACCAGATCGAGGAATTCCTCTCCGCCGGACGATTCGACTCCTGAGACCGATTTCCGGAAGATAGCAGCAAGCACTTCCGTGCGTGCCCGCTCTAATTCTGAATCCCCGATCATAGAGAACTCTCCCGGCAGTCCGGACTCCAGTGGGAAGGACCTCGCAATCCTCGCAAAGAGGCTGTCGATGGTCCCCATGGTCAGGCGTCCGGAGTCGGAGACAAGCTTTGAAAGAAGTTCCCTGCATCGGGCAACATCGAGCGGTGGAATCGCTCCCTCATCCTGATCCGAATTCAGATCCCGATTCAGTTCCCCGAGCTTCTTCGGGTCGAGCGCTGCCTCGGCAAGCCTCAGGAAAACCGCGTCGAGGAACTCCCCGGCTGCCTTCTTGGTAAAGGTGAGGGCCGCGATCTTACGGGGCTCCACACCGAGCGCCAGCAGCTTTACCATCCGGGTTGTAAGCGTATAGGTCTTCCCACTACCGGCGTTGGCCACGAGCATCGTGTTGCGGATCGGAGAGCTCATTCGGCGGCTTCTCCTTTCAGATAATTCATGGCCGCTTCATCCAGGCACTCTTCGGGCTTGCCTCCCTCCAGGAAAATCCCGAGCGGATCCTCCCAGGACTGAGGCATCTGACGCGGAGGCCAGAAGATTCCCTTGGTCATTCGGCAAGCAGTTGCCTCAGCGCAAGCAAGAGCCGAATCGAGAAGCTCATCAGAGATCTCAAAGGCCATCACATCGCTCTCCTCCGGATCTGCTGCCAGGACCAGATAGGCGGTCTCGATCGTTTTACCGAGAAAGAGTTTTTCGGCGATCTTGCGATATAGCGGTAGCTGCAGATCGACCCAAGCTTTCTGCTTTCCATTGAACACGGTCTTCGCTTCTTCAAGAAAAGCCCGTGAGAGTGGCTGCAGATGCACTCCATCCGGCGACTTCGCCGAGGTGTAGGTCTTGTAATCGAGCACCCTCACGCGGTCTCCGTTTTCCTCGATACGGTCGATCTTTGCGGAGAGGGGCAGTCCTGAAAAAAGTAAATCTCCAGAAGACTTGTATTCCACCTCCTTGATCCTCCACCCCTCGGCCACTTGCCGTGCCTGGACAGAGGCAAATGAGAGCAATCTCACACGGGCAGCCTCCACCTGGACTCTCACTGCCGGTGAAGGATCGGTTCCGAAACGGCTTGCGACCTCGTGCTCCAGGCTCGCAAGAACGGCGGCGGCGATATCTTTTTCATCGCAGAGATGGGGCGAGTCCTTGCCGTAGCGCTCCAGCACACTGTGAACGAGGATGCCAAACTGCAGGGCATCCATTTCTCTCTGCTCGGGATCATGACCTGACAGCTTCAGAAACTTGCTTAGGTAGAATCGGAATGGGCAGGTCAGGTAGCCCGCGAAGTCGGTCACATTGATTTTTTCAAGCGTCGTCTCCACAAGGGGCAGCTTCCACTTCCAGTCGTGCTCCCGGATCGTCGGAACAGATGCCACGTGTGCCTTGCCAAAGAGTTCAGTCACCCGCTTCGGCAGATCGTTTTCCGGGCAACGCATCAAAAGCGCGGAGGGGATCGAAGGACTCCCATCGGGGCCAAACTTGGAAAAACTGCAGCGAAATTGATCGCCACCCCTTGCATGAGCAAGGCATCCCAGCAGGTACGCATCGCGTGCTCGACGGGTCGCGTTGTCAGGCACACCCAATGCGCGGCGTTTGTGATCGGGAAGAAAGGGATGCCCGTCTATGGAGGCAGGCAGGCACCCTTCCACGCATCCGCAGAGCCCAAGGCGCTTGCCTTCCGTCCAAGGAGCTTCCAGCCATCCCGAGAGATGCAGGTCGCCGGGCTGGGAAACCCCAAAACTCTTTTGCTGGGCAAGGGATCTCACAAGTCCTGCCTCGCGCGCTTTTTCTGGCTCAGGCCATGAGTTGAAAACAGGGGAGGATTCCTCGCAGACCTCGATCACTGTCTCTACCTGATCATCAGAATCACTCTTCCAGACCGCCTCCAGAAGTTCGCCCGGCCCCATGGAGATCTCTCCCAGGATCGCCTTCTGTAACTTGCCCGCATCGGCTTGGATTTGCTTCTCACGGATTCCCTTGGGAGGAATGGGTCTTTCTGAGAGATTTTCCGCGAGCAACTCCAGGGTCATCGCATCGCAGGCCGTGAGCAAGCGCTCATGTGTCAGATCACATTTCGCTCCCAGCCACGCGGCAAAGCGTGGAGCTTCAAGCAACCGGCGCAGCGTGCGGAGCGATCGATCACGCCTCAGCGAGATCCATTCTGCCACAACCACGGCAGGTTCCGTACGTGCTAGCGGCTCCCCATCCGGCAGGTAGGGGCTTCCTCCGCGTCGGAGCACCTCCGCCTGGAATGCGGGAGCCAGATTCGCATCACCGAGGACGAGGGAATGATCGCCCCCGGACTCCGCGAGAAATTGAAGCGCAAGCGAGGCCTCCTCCGCCGGGTCCCTCGCCATTACGATCTGATCGGGCTCGAGGGGGATTTCCGCAGCGAGCCATTCGCTTGCAAGCGGCCTTCCCCATGCGTCGAATCCCCCACCCCATTCGGCAGAGGCCTCCGGACTTGTCCGTGGCTTCCAGACCAGGACCGTGACGGGAATTCCGGTCCGCAGCACGCTCTCCGCCTTAAGCTGCGCGGCCCTGGTGAGATCCGGAATGCAACCGATCGTGAGCGAAGTGATCGGCCCTACCGGCTCCTCCCACGCCTTGATGCGGGCCTCGTTGGGGTCCCAGAGCTTGTGACGCTTGAGCACGTCCAGATATCCGCGGTAGAGAGGGGCGATTTCGTGCCAGCGCTCCTCATCCTCGGAGCAGATCCCGGGGATACCGCGCTCCTCGGGTGTGATGCCCCCCTCAGCCAGCAGGTCGCAGAGATCGCACATCATTCCGGCCGTCCCGAGCAATGCCTGCTCCCCCTCGAGAACCTCTCCCTTGGGAAAGAGATGCTCCATCGCCGGGCGCGGTGTCTTCTGGAGCACCAGCCCCCAGGCAGCCTCGCGATC
>JBAXXS010000079.1:0-8476 GCA_037127835.1 Verrucomicrobiota bacterium
ATGGGATGGAAAGAATGTCCGGCATGAATCTTTATTTCAGGGCATCCCTTTTTGCCTCCATGATTGAGCTCCTCTCCGCGTTCTCCGCGCCCCCGCGTGAGAATTGTAATGAATCCTCACTTCAGCGATTCCCTAACGGAACAGATCGGCGTGCGTTCCGGTTCTTTCCAGACGGAGATGGCTCTGATCGAGCGTGTAGATCAATAACCAGTCTGGTTCGATATGCAGATCCCGGCTCCCTTTGAACTCACCCTGCAGAGCATGATCCCGGAGCGACTCTGGAAGAGGCTTTGCATCGATCAAGAGATTGAGAACAGCACGCAGTTTTTTCAGGTCTTTTCCTCGTTTCTCGGCCTTTTTGACATCCTTCTTGAATTGGGATGTCCTGCTGAGTGACCTCATAGACCGAGGTCAGTATAGAGTTCTTTTTTGGAGGAGAACTTCTCGACGCCTTCACCCTTCTTGCTTCTGCGAAGAACCTTTGCTGTGGTTTTATTCGGAATGGCCACTTCAAAGGGGAGTCCCTTTCGCAGTTGAATCTGGTGAAAGAGCAGTTGGATCGCATCCGAAACCGTAAGGCCGAGCGCAGAAAGGGTTTCCTCTACTTCCTCTTTAAGGCTGGGGGAGAGTCTAGCGCGAATGGTGGATGTTTTAAGCATGTGGGTATGATGACACGTTTGTAGCTACAATCAAACGAAAACCCTTGTCGGTACTGACGAATGCCGATCCCTCCTGCTGTGCATGGGCAAAGAGCGTATCATCATCGGTTCTGGGTGAAAACACCTCCAGTGCATGAATGGCAAAGGGAATTCCATTCGCACGGTTATTGTGTCAGTAACTGAAGAGTTTTAAGGATTCCCAGGGATGAATGGGATAAGAGGGATGAGAAGAATGTCAGGCATGAATCTTTTATTTCAGGGCATCCATTTTTGCCTCCATGATTGCCCTTATCTCCGCGTTCTCCGCGCCCCCGCGTGAGAATTTTCCTCACCCCTCTGCCATGAAGGCCAGGCAGTCACGGGGACTGAGGATCGGGATGCCTTTGTATTTCTCCAGTACTAGCAGATCCTGGTCTCCCGTCACGATGGCGTCGGCTTTGGCTTCATCGGCGCCGCCGAGGACCAGATCATCATCCGGATCTCGACAGACAGGCTGGGTAGGGGCTTTCGCTTTGATGATTTCTGCATCTGCGCGGACGGCGGATATCACCTCCTTGGCATCATTCCTTGATACTTTTGGCTTGGTGATTAGTTTCTCCTCCAGTTCGGCAAGAATATGATCAGAGGCAACTATGGTCGCACGTTGCAAACACTCCTCGTAGAGGCCGGCGCAGACGCCATGCGAGACGAATGCCGAAAAGAGGACATTCGTATCGAAGTAAATCCTCATCGAGAGATCAGGGGGTCACGAAATCACCTTGAAGACATCCTCATCCGTGTGAAGTCCAGCCTTGCTTCCCTTGGGGACAAGTCGCTCCCGCAGATTACGGAACCGCTCCAGAGCGATCTGTTTTCTCAGGGCATCCTGCACGACCTGACTACGGCTCTTTCCGCTTCTTTTGACCAAGGAGGAAAGACCGAGATTGATCTCTTCCGGCAGACTGATGGTGAGCGTTGCTCTCATGTGTTGGAATCTATTACAGGCAACTCGCGAAGTCAAGTTTCCGTGTGAAATCAGACAAGGTAATCGTCGATCAACTGCGTAGATAGATCGTATTGGTAATCGGAGAGACGGGTGGACATTGAGTGAAAGGCTGAAGTAAGAATGATGAAAGATGAAGAAAAACAGGGTAAGGGCGGTGATTTTAGGGTTTCGGGAACTGATTCTGAACGGGTGATTTGCTTTGACACATAAGCCGTCCAGATCTGATAAACAAAGATTGTATATGTATCTTTCAACAGCCCCCCTTCAGATCTGTTTCAAGTTCTCCCTAGCCGTCCTACTTGCTTGCATGATTCCTCAGGTTCAGGCCGGTGCTTCCAACAAGAACGGCAGTCCTTATGGGAACGGCACCTTCTTCCAGACCACCGGCACCTTCAGCGCTGTGGTGCGAGGGGAGAATCTCAGTGGCACCATGCTCTTCAGCACGGGGGTTAGCACAAATACAGCAGGTACGAACTCCTCTGGCACCACGACCATTTCCTACCTTGGAAGTTCTGATGGCTCTACCAGGGCAGGAATCTACCGTGGGAACGCCGTTGGGATGTGGGATCCCTCGTCAGGGGCAATCTCCGGGCAGCTTTGGGGAGGGCAAATGCTGAGTGGAACAAATTCCACCACTGTGTGGCCTGAGATTTATAATACGAACTTTTTTCCTCAACCGATTAATACTGTCTCCAATGTGGTTACTACTTTTGTTGACACTAATACCATTCCTCCAACCGTCACTACGGTTGTGAACACTGTCACCAATACGATCTACGTGATGCCCTATGGAAGCAATAGCTTTAACGACACGGCTTCCATAAGTGGGAATTTCTCGGGATCCACGCAGAACAAGTATCCCAACCAGACCTTCACGGCTCAGGGAACTTTGGTTTATCAGCAGTTGTATCCCCAAGTTATAAATACAGCTGAGGGCACCGCACCGGTCCAGATGGCTGCCGATCTCCAGATCCCCATCACGGTGCAGGGTGTCCGTGTCTCGGAGAGCTACTCTTCTTTCAACACGATTTCCAATTCGGTTCCCTATTCCACGACGACCTACTCGATCACGAACTTTGCGACTTTCTGAGGCGAGCTCGGATTTTTAGCCAGTAGACTCTTGAGTAGCTCATCATGCCCACATGAACTCAGCTAATAGAGGAGCCTTCACGCTGGTCGAGATTGTGGTGGTAGTGGGCATTCTTGGTATCCTCATCGCTCTCCTACTGCCGTCGGCGCAACGCGTCATTCCTCAGGCGCAGAAAGTTGTCTGTATGTCTCACTTGAGGACTCTCTGGTTGGCTTTCTCTCCTTGTGCAACGGATCCGGAGGGGTGGCCGCAAGTCCCCAAGGAGATCAAGATCGGGACCACTCAGGAGCAGCAGTGGTGGCTTGATTATTCAACCAATCATCTTGGACTTACTGCCAAGGACTGGCATTGCCCTGTGATCGAGAGAGCTTCGAGGAACTCCTCCTCAAGCAACGGGGTCCCTGTGATCCATTACCTTCCGACACTCTTCGATGCGAGGCCTGGAACGCCGAACAGGTGGCTATCGATGCCTTGGTTCTCTGAATTGGGAGATGTGCACGGTCAGGGAAATCTGACGGTGAGGGCAGACGGATCTATCCAAGCTTGGGTCCCCCTTTATCCCTAGTTTCCCTAGTTGTGGCTCGGTGAAATTGTTTTGCAGTACATCGCAAAATAGGTTATTACGCTTCCATGGGGAGATTTTTTCAACTCCTATTTTTACTCGTTTTCTCTGTTCCCTTTCTCTGCGATCCGGGGCTGCTTCGCGCCGATATCAGCATTACTCCTCCCGGATCCAAGGGGTCGGACTCTAACAGAAAGGGAGGAATTTCATCCACCGTGCTTGCCAGGCCGGTTCAGGGACAGGTGATCCGTGGTGGAGAGGTCGATCTTCCGATTGACGCTATTGCACCTAACGGAGGGGATGTCTTGCTCCAGATATCGAGATCCCCACGTTTTGGATCGCTCCAGCCCCTCGGGAGGGGCTCTGCTTCCGCATTGGTCTATCGTTATGTCAACGACAGCAAGTTTAACTCCGGGGAGGATTCCTTCGAATTCCGGATCAAAGCCCCAGGACAAGCCTGGAGAACGCATACAGCGGCGATTGGGATCAAGGCCCCTCCGGGGGTCTTAACAGTGACTCCGGGGAAACTCGATTTCGGGAAGGTTGCGATCGGCTCTACAGCACGCAGGACCATCGTACTCTGCAATAATTTCGGTGCCCCTGTTTCCGGCACACTACTGCTTCCCGCTCCCTGGTCCCTGGTCGGCGACGGTTCCTATACGCTTGCCGAGAAGGAGACCCGGTCCTTCGAGATTCAGTTCAAACCCACAGAGGCCAAGGCTGAGAACTCGCAGCTCAAGGCTGCACCCGAACTCCCTGGATTCCCCATAGTCCCTGTCTTCGGAGAGGGGATTGTTCCCTTCATGATCGACACGAATTCTGCCGTCATTGATAGAGAGCACTTCAAGGCAGTTTTTCGTGTCACAAATCCTGCCTCTTCTCCCATCAAGATTGAGTGGGAGGGGGATACAGTTCTGGAGCTCTCGCCAGGCAAGGTGATTCCGCCTCATGGTGTTGTTGGTTTTTCGGTTGCACTGGGGCAGCTTGTGGTTCCCGTGGAGAGTAGAATCACCGTTCATCTCTTCCTGAGCACTCGCGCCTTCTCCATGCCAGTTGAAATCACGGCTCTTGGCCCGCCCGGTGAGATCTCCGTCGAGGCACTGCACGGATCGGAGATCGTCGCTGCTTCACTGGAGCATTCCCTGACTCTCAGGGGCATCATTCACAACGCCTCCTCCAGGAACCATGAGGTGCAGTTGGCTCTTCACGATAGCGAAGAATCGCCATCCACCTCCGGTAGCTCCTTAAACCCTTTAAGCCCCTCGAACCCCTTGATTCCCCTGCATCTCCCTCCCTCGTCTAGCATCCCATTCGAGCTGCCTTGGACTCCCCGAATGCCAGGGCTTTGGAGACCTTCAGTCCAGCTCCTTGAGTCGGGAAAAGTCCTCGGTACCGCTGCGTGGAATGTCTCAGTGCATACAGATGTCACCCCGTCACCTCATCCTCCCAGTCACTCCGCCGAAACAATCAGCCTCAAGAGCGCGCGGGCATCTGCACCTTCCCCACAAACGCGACTGGCCACTTCAGATGAGAAGGAGAACCTGGCGATTTGGATGCCCCCGTATTTTAAGGAGGGATTACTCCGAAGATCCCTCGTGCTTCGATGGCAATATGCTGGGTCCAACAATCAGGGATTCGTGATCTCCGAGCAGAGGCACAAAAACTCCCTGATGGATCGTACCGGGGAGGCTCCGACTGATTCGTGGATGAGAATGAAGGGAACACCGACACTTAATGGGGGAATCTGGGAACTGGAGCTTCCACTGCCATTTCCCGGAGCCCATGTATTCCTTGTCTATCCCGACGGGCAGGGTGAGAAAATCATTTCGCCACTTACCGTGGGAATCACCTGGAAGATGTTTGTCTGGCCTGCACTCAGGCTTCTACTGGCAGCCATCTTTATCGTCTCCCTCGTGAAAGTAATCAGGAGGAGGAATTCGGGGAGGAGGGGAAGGTAGGATGAAAGGTGAAGCTTGAACCAAGCCACAAAATTGAAACCGGAAACCTGAAAGATGAAACCTGAGTATGAGACTCACCTCGACTTTTAATCTTACTCGGTTTACATCCCCATCTTACTCAGGTTTCAAGTTTCAGGTCTCAGCTTTCTTCTCTTTCTACTTTGCTGCGATCAGGCTGGAGAGCCATGCGAGGCGCTGCTGGAGACAGGATCCGAGATCGTATTTGGCCAGGACCGTTTCGCGGGCCTTCTTGCGGATCTGGGTGAAGTCGGCGGACCTATCCAGTACGTTGTTGAGTGTCTGAGCGAGTTGGTCGGGTTTGAAGAAGTCGACCAGAAGACCGTTTATCCCGTTCGTGATCACTTCCTGCACAGGGGCTGTATCAGAGGCAACCACAAGACCCTCGCAGGACATCGCCTCCAGCATCGACCATGAAAGAACAAAGGGACGGGTGAGGTAGACATGGGCCGTGGTGCACTTCAGTAGTTTCACATATTCCCCATAAGGCAGTGAGCCGACGAAATGGACGCGCTGCTCATCCAGCGGAAACTTCTCAAGCATCATCTTTTTGTAGGTCGTTCCCTCGGGAGCTGCCTTGCCATAGGCTACACGGTCGTCACCTGCGATAACGATTTGGACATTTGGGCGCTGTTTAAGCAGGAGGTGAGCCGCCTCGATGAATTGAGGAAATCCCCTGTAGGGCTCCATGCCTCGAGTTGCATAGGTCACGATCTCCTTGTGACCCGAGAGATCGATCTTGTGATCGGGATCCTCTGGGGTGGGTTTGGAAAGGATTAGTTTCAGCTCCGGGTCAGGCTTGAAGAACGAGGTGTCGATTCCCTCATGGGAGATCATCAGGCGGCTTCGCAGATGAACTGGGTACTGCTCGTACTGAAAGCGTGTGGGGCAGAGTCCGGCGTCGGCGGAGGCCAGATCCGAGAGGAGCGTTGCATTCTTGATGCGGATACGGGCCTCGTCATCCGCAGTCACCGGGTCGGATGGATCGAAGTCGCAGTCCGTCCCGTGGGCGTGATAATACCACTCGAAGTTCAGAGCCATTGGGGTCCTTGGGAAGAGATCCTTCAGGAAGAGAGTTGATCCCCAGCCGGCATGACCGAAGATCAGGTCTGGAATGAAGCCCTTCTGCTTCTCGGCGAGCATCACTTCGTAGGCTCCTTGGCCGTGCAGGATAGCATCCTCGAAGGGCCTTATGTAATGGTGCGTCTGAGGCGATGGTTCACGTTTGCGCTCATAGATGATCTTGCGGATCCCCGGCATTTCCCCGGCCACCGCCGTGGTCAGGAAGCAGACCTCGTGGGCTGGATTGGATCCCAGGACAGCCGCGATCGAGCGAAGCTGAGAGGGGAAATTCGGGTGAACAAGCAGAATACGCATGGCGGTTTGAAGAAGTGAGCCAGAAAGTTAACAAAAAATAGCACGTTGTCGAACTTTCACCCTCGTTTATTGAGTTCATTTGCCGTAAATATTGAGCGGTAATGGATCAAGCACTTGCACCCAGAACAGTTAAGCTCGGTGACATCTTGCCTAGCCTGGCCAACTTTGACTCGGTCCTCGGATCCCTCAAGAGCTACCGACTCTGGCCGGTCGTCCTGAGGGAGGCGTTGCTGGATAAGGCAATCTCAGGAATCCCCTGCACCGCTGAGGAGCTTGCCGAGGCATGGGGCCTATGGTGCAGACGCAACGAGGTGGATCCCTCCGCGCCGGTTTTTGAGGGTCTCTCCGGTGCCGAGATGCAACAGGCCGCTTTGCGTGAAAAGCGTGTCGAAAAGTTCAAGGAACAGGCATTCGCCAAACTGCTTCCCGAGTATTTCCGATCCAGGAAAGGGGAACTCGACCGGGTCACCCTCGAGATAGTCCAGTTCCACCATCAGGCCCTTGCTGAGGAGGCTCTCTTCCGCTGCCGCGAAGGAGAGCAGACCCTGGAGGCAGCCGCCCATGAGCTCGCCCACCGCGACGGAGGAGAACCGCACATCAAGAATGTCGGCCCCACGGCGTTCCGTCGACTTTCCGCGGGTCTTGCCGCACTGGTCACAGGTTCCAGGGCGGGTGCAGTTCTGGGACCAAAGAAACTGGGGCAATTCCACTGCATTGTCAGGATCATCGAGATCACGGAAGCGTCATTAGATACCCGCACGCGCCAGCGCCTGCTGGATGAGTTACTGAATCAGTGGGTCGAACAGCAGATGTCGGCGATGACGGGGAGGGCGCCGAGGAAAACAATTGAGGAAAGCTGAATAGGAGAAGAAACGTGAAGGCTGAAACTTGAAACCTGAGTGGGAGAAGAAGAATGAAACCTGAAAGCTGAAAGCTGAAACCTGAGTAAAAAAAAGAAAAACTTACCCTTTCACCTATCAAGTTTAATTTCCCGGCCGTTGCTACGCATCCGTTACGGCATCCCTCAAAGATCCCTCATACCTCTTACTCAGCTTTCAGGTTTCAAGTCTCATCCTTCTTCCCACTCTCACCTTCCCCCTCTTACTCAGCTTTCAGCTTTCAAGTTTCCGGTTTCCTCTTTCTCTTCCATGCGCCGCGTCCTCATTGTCATCCCTCACTTCTACGGAGCGGGAAACGGCTTCTATGGTTCTACTGGATCTGATTCCGCCGCTCGTGTCGCTGCCCTGGAGCGGGTCATCGGAGGGCTTCATCAGAGCCTTGGATCCCGGCAAGCCTTCTTGCTCTGGCTGCAACAGCATGTTCCCGGAAAGGGGAACGGCCATGTCATCCGTGCCAATGAGACGTTCTCCTCGGAGGTGGATGTGGTGATCTGCACCACAGGGGCGACACACCTTGTTGGTGAACTGAGTCTTCACAAGACTCTCTTCCATCACCAGCAGACCACTTCCGAACCAATGAAATTAGGCTTTGCTGCCCATCAGGTGTTGAAAGAGAATCTCAGGAAATACGACTGGTACTGCTATCTGGAGGACGACCTTCTGATCACCGATCCTCTTTTCATGACCAAGCTGGAATGGTTCCTTGGGGAGAACGATGAAGAGACAACCCTTGCCCCGCATCGCTTTGAACGATCAATGACTGAACCTGTTCATAAACTCTACCACGACGGTCTGGTTCGCCCCGACTTTACAGCTGCATGGCAGAATGTTACCGACAGGCAGTTCTTGGAGCATCAAGCCCTTGGACTGAAACTTCGCTTCGAGCGCTGGCCGAATCCCCACTCAGGGTGCTTTTTCCTAACTGCAA
>JBAXXS010000080.1:0-8456 GCA_037127835.1 Verrucomicrobiota bacterium
TTCCTATTTCTATTTCCCTCTCCAGGAGCTGGAATTGGAATCTCTCGTCGTAGGAGCCGTTATTATGGGCACGGCAACAGGCAAGGCAGGCGATCCGCCGCCTTGGCCTCCGGACGCGAGAGTGGCTAACTCCGCAACCCGGACAGCTTAGCAGATAGCGACGCCTCATCCTCCGACTTACAAAGGGTAGCTGGTGGGTGCGCTTCTCATCGGGAATCCCAAGATCGCAGCAGGCCTTGCGCCATTCCGGACCATGAGGTGCAAGGCGGCGATGCCCATGGCGGTGCTGTGCCAGCAAATGGGCCAGCTCATGGAGCAAGGTTTTTTCAACCTCGGCCTCTGAGATTTCACACAGAGCCGGGTTCAGCCAGACCTCCCAACGTGAGGCGATGGCTACCCCCGCAGTAGTCCTCATCCGTGAATTCCAACCGACGATAATGAGAGGCGAGAGCTTAGGTGCGATGGGATGAAGGAGTTCCCGGGCCTGTTGCTCAAGGAGTGGATCGCGTTTTCGGGAATTCCCTGAAGAGGGAGGCTTCACCGTTGTGGTGAGGGTGTTTCCGAAAAGGAGTTTCAGCTGTCCTGTTAACTGGCCCTTGAGCTGACCCACTAAGGAAGTCATATCTGCCGGGACCTAGACTGACGGTCCAGAACACGGGAGAGGGCATCAAGCGTTGTATCAATAGCCTCCAGCGTCGTTTCCTGTCCGAGTGAGAAGCGGACTGTCGCGCGGGCTAGATCCTCGGATGCCCCCATGGCGAGCAGCACGTGCGAAGCCTGGATCGATCCCACCATGCAGGCGGACCCGCTGGAGGCGGCAACACCTTCGAGATCAAGACCCATCAGCAAGGTCTCCCCATCGCAACCGGGAAAGCTGACATTGAGCGTGTTGGCAAGAGATGGCGCCGAGGCGGCATTACGCACTGCTTTGGGATCAATCCCCCGAATACCTTCCCAAAGATGATCTCTAAGATCTGACTCACGGGCTTGCTTCTCCATACTAGAAGCCGCTCTGACCGCGACTTCGGCCGCAGCGGCCATCCCGGCGATAGCCGGGACATTCTCGGTGCCGGGACGTCGTTCGTTCTCATGAAATCCACCATGCTGAATTGCCTCGATGGAGATACCCGAGCGGAGCCAGAGAAATCCGGCCCCGTGGGGACCGTGGAACTTGTGCCCCGTCGCCGACAGAGCATCAACGCCAAGATCACGCGGCTTACAAGGAATCTTGCCAAAAGCCTGGACGGCGTCGCTGTGGAAAAGGATGCCCCGCTCACGGCAGAGAGTTGCCAATTTTGCTGTCGGTTGGATGACTCCCGTCTCGTTGTTTGCGATCATCACCGAGGCGAGCAGAGTCTCGGGACGGAGGGCAGCAGCAAAAACCTCCGGATCGATCAATCCCTGATCATCGACCGGAACCTCGGTCAGCTCGAATCCCTCACGCCCAGCCAATGAGCGCATGGCATGGAGCACGGCATGATGCTCAGTGGAGGCGGTGATAAGATGATTTTTCTCAGGGGAGCGATGATGCCTAGCTAGTCCCAGGATCGCCAGGTTGCAGCTCTCGGTCCCGCCGGAGGTGAAGATGATCTCGTGGGATTTGGCGCCGAGAAGCGCGGCGATCCGGTCACGCGCCTCATCGACAGCGGCACGGGCAACCCGGGCGGACGCATGAATGCCGGATGCATTACCCAGCAGATCACCCAGCAGAGGCAACATGGCATTCCTCGCTTCGGAACAGAGAGGTGTGGTGGCGTTGTGATCGAGATAGATCATTGGGAATATGATGAATGAATGGTCCCCTAATCGGTTCCTCTCGGCAATGACTCAAAAGCTCGCTATCGCAGATTCCCCAAGATCCTCCTGAGACGCTCTCCTTGCCAAGACTTCACGGCTCCAGCAACATCCTCATTCTCATGACCGCCGATTTCATTCTTCCAGACCTTCAGGCTGCAATCCTCTGCGAGGATGTCCGTGCGGAAATCAGCGGCCAACAGACACTCATCGGTGTGATCGGGGCAATACCAACACCCACGCTGCCCATCGCGTTCTTCAAACTCTGCCTCTGGACCCGCTGGTGCGGCGGAAGCGGTGATTTCATTCAGAAGTGCCTCATCTACGATCCTGAGGAGGATCAGGCGATCGCCCAAGCGGAGGTTCCCTTCAGCCTCTCCGATCTTAGCGCACACGCAACCAACGTGCATTTCTTCGGTGGAGTCCAGTTCCAAAAATACGGGACATATCATGTCGAGATTCTGATCGATGATGAGATCCGCCTTAGAATCCCGCTACCCGTGATTGAGATGGAAGTCCCACGACCACCGGACGAGCGTTAAGCCTCCGGCCTCCCGTAAGCTAAAAATCGAGAATCTCACCATCTTCGGGAACAAAAATGTCCGGGATGAGGGGAAGAAGTTCTTCCAACTTCTCTCGAAGCTCTCGCCTATCATCGGCAATATCCTCCGAGAGATGAATCAGACAGAGCGCATTAATGCGGGCCTCGCGAAGAACTCCCGCAAGGTCGTTCTTGCTGACATGGGAGAGTTCACTGACTAGGACATTGGCCGGTGTCGCCAATAACGGAGCAAGCTCCTCGGCAGAAGAAAGATCACCGCTGAAAATGGCTCGGAAATCACCCGCCCTGATCTCCAACGAGTAGGAGTTGCACGGGAGCGTCTCATCCACTCCTCGAAGAGAGTGGTAGCACTGCTCGAGATGACGATTGGAAAACGGTGTTACGGAGATACTCCCATCGGCCAGCAACAGCGACTCCCGATTCTTCCAGGCAAGCCAGGCGACCGGGAACCCCAGCCCATCCTCCGTAAGGTAGAGGGCTCTGATCCATGCGCGAATCGGTGCGATCATCTCCGCAGGAAGCACGATCTCGAGAGGCTTCTTTCGTTCCAAGAGCATCGCCCCCTGGAGTAGGGCGGGAAGACCTCCGATGTGATCAACATGGCCGTGGGTGATCAGGACAACGTCGAGATCCCGAATCAAGGTTCCCCGATCGCGCAGGGAATGGACGCACGGTTCTCCGGCATCGACGAGCAGATGCTTTCCTTCTAGAAACAAAAGAGAACTGGAGAAGAAGCAGTCGGCCTCCGGGAAGCCGGAACCCGTGCCGAGAAAGCTAATGGATGGCATGAGTGGAGAAGGTTGCCCGACGCGACTGAAAAGCGAGTGTAAAGGGCGCTTCACTAAAAAAAACACTTTTCCTCTTTGACACCCATCGCATCACTCCCTACTCTTTACCTCCTTTCCCGAAATCCGTATGAAGACTTTTTCCGCTAAAGCCCCCGAGGTTAAACGCCAATGGTGGGTGATCGATGCCAAGAACCAATACCTAGGCCATGTTGCCGTGCAAGCCGCCAATCTGCTGCGCGGCAAGCATAAGGCGATATGGACGCCCCATGTGGACACCGGCGATTTCGTCGTGGTGATCAATGCGGCTGAAATCCAGATCGGCGGTAAGAAGGAGACTCAGAAGAGCTACATGAGCTTCTCCGGATTCGTCGGAGGTCATAAGTCCGAGACCTTCCGCCAGCGCCGCGAGCGCCGCCCCGAACTCCTCATCGAGCGTGCGGTCAAGGGAATGATCCCACACAACCGTCTCGGGAGCACGGTCTACCGCAAGCTTAAGGTTTACAAGGGTTCCGAGCATCCTCACACGGCTCAGAATCCTCAGCCTGCCAAGTAACTTCATTTTCCCCAAAAAAAAGATCTCTTAACATCTCATGGCCACCGCTAAAACACCTACGACAGGTACCACAGGACGCCGCAAGACGGCTGTAGCCCGCATCAATATCGCTCCGGGATCCGGAAAGATCAGCGTCAACGGTAAGAACTTCGAGGATTACTTTACCACCATCTCGATGCAGAACACCGTCCTCAAGCCTCTTGAGGTCGTGAATGCCATCAAATCCTATGATGTCGAAGCCAAGACTTCTGGTGGTGGTCTTCAGGGTCAGGCCGGTGCACTTAGTCTGGCGATCGCCCGCGCCCTGAACGAATTCAACGAGGCCGACCGACCTCTCCTTAAGGCTGACGGTCTCCTGACCCGCGATTCCCGCAGGCGTGAGCGTAAGAAGCCAGGTCGCCCGGGTGCCCGCAAGCGCTTCCAATTCTCCAAGCGTTAATTCGCCACTACTTTCGGCACGGGTTTTGTGCCACTGCTCACGAAGAGCTTCCCGAAAAGGAAGCTCTTCTTTTTTGTAGTCCAGCCTAAGAGGACATCCCCAAGACATGAAGCATCTTAAGAAGCAGGTGATCCGAGTAGCATGGAAACAATCCCTAGCTGCACTCCGCATGAATCTGATCCCCGGACTGCTCCTTCAACTCCTCATGGCCATCATGACTGCAGCCTATTTCCTTAATCCTTGGTCTAGGGCTGAATTCGAAAAACTGGCGCTTCTGCGTTCCCACTGGGGACTGCTTTTTTCCTTCGTCGGAACTTCTGCTGCCTCCTCGATCCTTCCTGAACTCGTTCGTTACCTTCTTCCCCCTCAACCGGGCTCTAGCTCAACCACTCTCCGTCAACGTCTTCTCTTCGCAATTCCTTTCTGGGGACTCATCGGCATGCAGGTGGATCTCTTCTATCGTCTTCAATATGCCCTTTTTGGCCCGTCTTACACGGCCTTGGTGATCACGAAAAAGGTCCTCGTCGATGCCTTCCTCTATTGTCCTCTTCTTGCAATTCCCCAGGCTGTCTGTGTCTTCCTCTGGAGGGATCACGACTTTACGCTTCACGGATTCAGGGGCCATCATCCGGTGACTTTTTATGCCTTGAGGATTTTCCCTGTCCTGATGGCGAACTGGATGGTCTGGATTCCGCTTGTTACCATCATCTATTCGCTGCCTGCGGCACTCGGGGTCCCGTTCTTCATCGTTGCCCAATCCTTCTGGGTCATGGTCTTCACGACCCTCTCCGAGAGGAAAAAATAGTCGCAAGGATCCAATTAATCAATCCCACATAGCCAATGAATGTATTTTATTGTTGTTTAGTGCGAGAAGAAGTTTTCTTTTGGCTTATCATTGCTTCAACGTTCAAAAAAACTATTTAATCAACAATTCCTTGCTGTTTTTATTGGGTAAAGTGGCGACAACTGCATGGAATATGAGCATCAATTACGAGCACCTAGAGGCGTGGACTAGCCCGCGACGAAGCACCAAAGGTTGATATCACAAAAATCCGGCAGTTCCGTTTAAAATTGACGGAGAAACCCCCGTCTTTTAACACTTTTCTTTTCCGAGCGACCCCTACGCCGGCAACCCAACCTCAAACATCATGCCTAATATTGCCATCAACGGGTTCGGCCGCATCGGCCGCCTTGTCTTCCGTGCCATCGTCGAACAGGGACTCCTTGAGAAAGGATACAAAGTCGTCGCCGTCAACGACCTCGTTCCAGCCGACAATCTTGCCTACCTCGTGAAGTACGACTCCACGCAGGGTCTCTTCAAGGGTGAGGTGCACAGCGAAAAATCCTCTCCCGAGGTTGACGAAGACGACACGCTGGTGGTCAACGGTCACAAGATCAAGTGCCTCGCGGTGAAGGAAGGCCCTGCCGCTCTTCCTTGGAAGGATCTCAATGTCGATGTCGTTATCGAGTCGACAGGTCTCTTCACCGAGGGTGAGAAGGCCAAGGGCCACATCACTGCGGGCGCCAAGAAGGTGATCATCTCAGCACCAGGCAAGAACGAAGACATCACCGTCGTCATGGGCGTCAACGATGACAAACTGGATATCTCCAAGCACCACATCATCTCCAACGCCAGCTGCACCACCAACTGTCTCGCTCCCGTCGTCCATGTTCTCCTGAAGGAAGGATTCGGCGTCGAGGAGGGTCTCATGACCACCGTGCATAGCTACACCGCTACCCAGAAGACCGTCGACGGTCCCTCCAAGAAGGACTGGAAGGGTGGACGCTCCGCGGCCATCAACATTATCCCCTCCACGACCGGAGCTGCCAAGGCCGTTGGCCTTGTCTGCCCTGAAGTGAAGGGCAAGCTCTCCGGCATGTCGTTCCGCGTGCCCACCCCGACCGTTTCCGTCGTCGATCTCACTGTCAAGACCACCAAGTCCACTAGCTACAAGGAGATCTGCGAGGCCATGAAGAAGGCCAGCGAGACCTACCTCAAGGGCATCCTTGGCTACACTGAGGACGAGGTCGTTTCCAGCGACTTCATCCACGACACCCGCTCCAGCATCTTCGATGCTGGCTCCGGCATGGAACTGAACGACAAGTTCTTCAAGCTCGTCTCTTGGTATGACAACGAGTGGGGTTACTCCAACCGCTGCGTCGACCTGCTCAAGAAGATCAGCGTCTAAAAACAAGACCACTCACGAGGGCAGGAGAAGCAGGTGCATTCCTGACTTTCCTGCCCTCTTTCTTTAAACTTTAAAACCAATTTTCAAACCACCCTCACCTTTCTCTACAACTATGGCCAAAAAAACGATCAAAGACCTCGACCTCACCGGCAAACGCGTCTTCATTCGCGTCGACTTCAATGTTCCTCAGGACAAGCAGACCGGAGAGATTACCAATACCCAGCGCATCACAGCAGCACTTCCGACCATTCAGTACGCTCTCGATCATGGTGCCTCCGTAGTGCTAGCCAGCCACCTGGGCCGCCCGAACGGTGAGCGCGTTGCCAAGTACACGCTTAAGCCCGTCGCCGAGAAACTCCAGGAACTGCTGGGCAAGCCAGTGAAGTTCCTTAACGACTGTGTCGGAGCGGAAGTTGAAGCTGAGTGTGCCGCACTCAAGCCGAGCGAAGTCATTCTGCTCGAGAATGTCCGTTTCCATATCGAAGAGGAGGGCAAGGCCAAGGATGCCGAGGGGAACAGCGTGAAGGCTGATCCGGCAAAAGTGGCTACTTTCCGTGCCAGCCTGAGCAAGCTTGCCGATGTCTACGTCAACGACGCCTTCGGTACCTCCCACCGCGCCCACTCCAGCGTTACCGGCGTCGATCTTCCTGATAAGGTCGCCGGTTTTCTTGTTGAGAAAGAGTTGGCCGCATTTGCCGCCGTCCTTGAGAATCCGAAGCGTCCCCTGCTTGCCATCTTGGGCGGCGCCAAAATCGCCGACAAGATCCCTCTTATCCGGAGCCTCATCGATAAGGCCGATGACATCATCATCGGCGGCGGCATGGCCTACACCTTCCTGAAGGTGCTCAACGGCATGCAGATCGGCAACAGTCTCTATGATCCGGCCGGCGCAGAGATCGTTTCCGAACTTGTAGCCAAGTCCAAGGAAAAGGGCGTCCGCATTCACCTGCCGGTCGATTTCATAACCGGGGACAAGTTCGCCCCCGACTCCAACCTCGGATCAGCCACTGTCGAGAGTGGCATTCCCGATGGATGGGAGGGCTTTGACTGCGGTCCGAAGACCCGTGAACTTTTTGCGAAGGTCATCGCTGCCGCGAAGACAATCGTCTGGAACGGTCCCTGTGGCGTCTTTGAGTTCGATATCTTCGCCGAGGGTACCAAGTCAATGGCCGAAGCCGTTGCGGCAGCAACAGCATCGGGCGCTGTCACCATCGTCGGCGGCGGCGACACCGCGACAGCAGCGAAGAAGTTCGGCGTCATCGATAAGGTCACCCATGCCTCCACGGGGGGAGGAGCCTCCCTCGAACTTCTCGAGGGGAAAATCCTTCCCGGAGTTGCCTCACTCGACGAGAAGGCCTAATGTTCCAATCCATATGGCACTCCCACGCAAGAAATTCGTCGCCGGTAACTGGAAGATGAATATGACCTCCTCGGAGGTCGCACCATATTTGGATATCTTTCGTATGGAGACCGATAAGGTCAACAACGTCGATATCGCTATTATCCCGCCCTTCACGGCCCTCACAAAGGCCTCTGAAATCCTGGGTGGAACCCAGAAGATTCGCCTCGGCGCGCAGAACATGTCCCCTGAGGCCAAGGGGGCCTATACCGGTGAGATCTCGGCTACGATGCTGCGCGATCTCTTCGTACGCTATGTCCTGGTTGGTCACAGCGAGCGTCGCCGGCTCTTCGGAGAGACAGACGAACTCGTGCACCGCAAGGTCGTGACGGCACTTGCTTCCGAGCTTCGCCCCATCCTCTGCATCGGCGAGACCCTTGAGGAGCGCCAAGCCGGTCAAGAAAAGGCCGTTCTGGAAGCCCAGTTGCGCGGTGCGCTGACCGGATTAACCTCGGAGCAACTCGAGGAGATTGTCGTCGCCTACGAACCCGTCTGGGCAATCGGCACTGGACTCACCGCCACTCCGGCACAGGCCCAGGAAGCCCATCAGTTCATCCGGGATTACCTTGCACAAGTCTCAGGACCGGAAATCGCCGCAAAAACCCGTATCCTCTACGGGGGAAGCGTCACGGCGGACAATGCTCGCGAACTCCTCTTCCAGCCCGACATCGATGGTGCTTTGGTTGGAGGGGCTAGCCTCGATCCGCGTAGCTTCGCCGAGATCGTAGCCGC
>JBAXXS010000081.1:0-8410 GCA_037127835.1 Verrucomicrobiota bacterium
AGCATGACGCGACCGCTCTCGGCTCCGAGGTCGATTGCGAGATAGTGGGAATGGGAAGACATGTTGGTGACGGATCTTGGCTTAGTACTTCAGGTCGATGACCGAGGCGATCGCATCTGGAGCCTTGGGCGGAAGTCCACTAATGGTCGTTCCTTTGTCATCCTGGGTCACGGACAGTATGGCGGTGGGATCAGCGAGTAGTGTTGCGCCGGTGATCTTTTGCTTGAGAGCCGGGATTGTGTAACTGCCTTTATCGGGCCATGCGAAGACCATGAGGTAAACATGCCCCGGCTTGCTGGTGGCGCGCCATTTCCAATCCGGGATAAAGGGAGTGACAGGTTTTCCCTTCTTGTCCATCTGAGTCGGGCCGTAGCTTCCCATCAGCATGTCGAATGGTGTGGCGGTGGTTCCGTAGATCGCCTCGCCGTTCACCTTCATCCATTCACCTAC
Source organism: Verrucomicrobiota bacterium (assembly GCA_037127835.1). Classification (GTDB taxonomy): domain Bacteria; phylum Verrucomicrobiota; class Verrucomicrobiia; order Chthoniobacterales; family UBA6821; genus UBA6821. Next base: position 451 of record JBAXXS010000081.1, read on the forward strand.
TTCGGCAAGACGCTTCACGCTCTCGGGCGGGATCTCGCCGTGAGAATCAGGGCCGACATTGAGAAGGTAATTGCCACCCTTGCTGGCGATATCGCAGAGATTGTGGATGATCGTCTCGAGGGACTTCCAGTTATGATCATCCTTCGTGAATCCCCAGGTTCCATTGAGGGTCATGCAGGTCTCCCAATCGCGTCCGGGGTAGCCCTGCGGCGGGATGTTCTGCTCGGGAGTTTCCGTGTCACCTTTGAATTCGCCACCGAGTCGGTTGTTCTGGATGAGGCCGGGGCGGAGTTTCTGGATGACGGCATCGATGCGGGCGGCACGTTCAGGAGTCATGTCGACCGGCGTGTCCCACCAGACAACGGCCGGGGTATCGGAGCCGTAATTGGTCAGGATTTCCTTGATCTGGGGGATGGCGGTCTTGTCTATGTAGTCGTCCATGCTATATTCCTGGGCCTTGTCCCACTTCCCGCGAGTGGCCGCACCGCCGTTATTCCAGTCCTGGGCCTGAGAATAGTAGAAGCCAAGGCGGATGCCCTGCTTACGGCACTCCTTGGCGAGCTCCTCGAGGGGATCCTTCTTGAAGGGGGTGGCGCTGAAGATGTTCCATCCGTTCACCTTTGTTTTGAACATCGCGAACCCGTCATGATGTTTGGAGGTGATGACGATATATTTCATGCCGGCGTTCTTGGCCGCAGCTACGAACTGGGCTGCATCGAACTTATCGGATATGAACTGCTGGGCAAATGTCTGGTACTCGGCCATCGGGATCTTTCCACGGTTCATGATCCATTCACCGTACCCCGCGACGCGTTTGCTGTTGTAATAACCTGCCGGCACGGAATAAACGCCCCAATGAACGAACATGCCGAACTTGGCATCGCGCCACCAGCCCATGCGGGCATCATGTTGGGCTTTGGTCTCTCCTGGAACCGAGGAGACGGGATGCTCGGGATCGGGTGTTGGCTTAGGCTTTGGAGTGGGAGTGGCAGCGACCGGGGTAGGCTTAGGCGCGACGGCGTTGTTGGTATCCGCACGGATGGGCAGGATGCTCAACGGCAGCAGGAGGGATGCAAACAGGAGGGTTTTAACGGTTGTGTCCACGGAAGGGTTCGGGGGGTAAGGTTTGTTCAGAGTTTTAATACCTTGCGACGGTAGTGTTCGTCCGAGCGGCCGGAGATGCGGGCGACATTCTCCGGGGTCAGGAAGACGGGGCCGCCAAGCGCGGCGGCGCCCACGAAGATCTTCGCGGCCTTCTCTGCCATCATGAGTGAGGCCATGACGCCGGCGGGGCTGCCCCCGAGACCAATAATTCCGTGGTTCTGGAGCAGGATGATGCGGGGGGCCTCTCCGTGACGCTCCATGTACTCTTTCACTCCCTCAGCGATTGCACGGGCAAGGTGGACACCAGGATCGGTGTAGGGAACAAGTACCGACACGGTGCCGCAGCAGACGATCTCGTCGGGGAAGGTGCGCTTGGTCGCATACTCCTCCGCACGGGGAGAGCAGAGGATCTGATTTACCGCGATGGCATGGACATGGCCGACGAAGGAAACGCCCGGCAGTGAGAGAAGATAGGCATGAAAGAGCCCCTCCACGGAGGGCTTCGCGGCACTCTGGTCGACGCGGCTCTCCAAGAGTAGGCGCTCCACATCCTCATCGGCCCATGTTCCCTCAAGAAGAGGGAGCAGGGTTGCAAAGCGGCAGAGGGTCAGGCCTTGCTCGCCTAGTGTGCCAAGGCAGTGACCGCTTGCCTTGACGAGGAAGGTCTCCTCGTTGATACGGGTGGAGGCGTTCCCCTCGCCTAGAATCGCCATGCCACGTTCCTCGAGACCGAGGTCATGGCAGAGCCCGATGAGTTTTTGGGTAAGTTCGGAGGACATCTTAGATATCCCCGCAGATAGCGATCTTCATGCCGAGTTCCCGCATCGCGGCGGCCTTGGCGTAGAGGCCCTTCTTCGCGCCTTCCTTGTCCGGGGCATAAACGACTTGGATGTGGTTGGCCTTATGGCGGGCCATCATCTCGTCCCGGCTGATGCCGGGGAGAATGGTATGCATGATCGGCCACTGCGGGGTGGAGAGCTTCCAGCGATCCTCAGTCTCGGCTTGGGGCAGTTCGACAATCTCTCCGAGTCCGGTATCGTAGCAAAGTTCGCCTCCATCGACGAAAATGCGGCTCCAGACGATCCAGCCTGGTTTGCTGATGCCCTTGACAGTGCCGCCGCCGAGGCGGAAGTACATGGAAGGCTGGCGCTCGCTTGAGGTTCCCTTGAACCCGCCGATGAAGTGGGCGGGAGGTGCTGCGCCGGAGATAAGGAACACCCAAACATAGGCGTCGAGGGTCTCGGAGAGGTTCTTGCCGCCTGGTCCCTTGTAGTGGCGGCCCCAGCGAAGATCGTGGAGAGTATTCTCGGGAGCGAAGCCAAGTTGGCGCCAGAGCTTGTAGGTGATCAGTCCATCGAGTCCGGAGCACTCGTCCACTTCGTTAAAGTGAGGGAGCGCCTCGCCGGCGAAGAGTTCCTTGCCGGTCACCTCGTCGTAAACAGGGGGACGCTCGACGTTGTTAAGGAGACCCTCGACCAGGTCGGATGCCGGGGCGAGATCCTTAAGGCCCTGCTGGTACTGGATGCCGATCGTGGCGCAGCCGAACTCCTCGGCGATGCGGACGGCGGCGATGTACATCTTGCACTGCTGGAGAACCTGATTCTCGGTAAGGTCATTTTCCTCGCTGGGGCCGAAGTGGAAAGTCATGCCCCGGTCCAGAAGCCACTGGTAGACCGCGCGGGCCTCTTCGTCCTTCACGGTGAGCATCTTGGCGTAGAGGGCGGACTGACTGAGACGCTCCTTGAAGACGCCCGTCTTGTGGATGAGTTCGTCGGGGATGATGGCGTTGTACATGCCCATGCAGCCCTCGTCGAAGACACCCATGATCTCCTTGTGGTCGCGGAACTTTTTCGCGAACTCGGCGCCGATCTTCTCAGCGTCGGCAGGGACACCCGCCTTCTCATAGGCCTTCACGTGAGGCGTGGCGTGGGTGACCGATCCCGAGTTCAACCAGGAGCGGAGCCCCTTGAGGAAAGCCTCGTCGCTGAAGTCATCACTCCAGAGGGTACTGTACTTCACACCCGCCTTTGTGAGGGAGCCGTTAAGGTTCAGCATGCCGACTAACCCGGGCCAAGTGCCGCTCCAGTTGGCGACAGTGAGGATAGGTCCCTGGTGGGTGAGAAGTCCCTGGAGCAGGTGGTGGCTGTACTGCCAGACCGCCTCGGCAACAATGATCGGGGCGTCCTTGGGGATGTTGCGGAAGACCTCCATGCCGTACTTCTGGCTATCGATGAAGCTGTGTCCTTTCTTGGCGTCGAAGCCGTGTCCACGGCGAATGGTGCGTCCCTCCTTCTCGATGGCCTTGATCAGTAGAGCCTCCATGGCTAGTTGTGCCTCCTCGCATTTCTGGTTGGCGGATGTGCGCAGATCGCCGTTGGCGATGAGGATGATGTCTTGGGTGCTCATGGTTTTATGGGTTGATGTATGATTTTAGGACTGATTGTGAAGAAGGACGCCAGGCTTAAGCGTAATGCCGGCTTGGCGGAGCTCCGGAAGGGATAGATCACAGACAAGCGTTCGGACCCTTGGCCAGGCGATGAGGTGCTCCGGGGCGGTGCGTCCCAGCTTGGAGCGATCCAGGCAAAAGCAGGAACGGCCTGCGCGCTTCATAACAGCTTGCTGAAGACGGATGATGTCGTGCTGGGAGTTCCAGAGACCTTGTTCGTTCATGCCTTGGGCCCCGAGAAAAGCGATGTCAATCTCCTGCGCAGCGGCGGCCTGCACCGCCTCATCGCCTAGAAGGACTGACTGACGCTCAAGGAGCTGTCCTCCGAGCAATGTCGTCTTGGTGCCGGGCAGGGAGCCGAGCGTTTCGAGAAGGGCGAGATTGTTCGTGATGATAGTGAGTCCTTCGGGAAGATGACGCCGCAGTTCCTGAGCGATGGCAAAGGCGGTCGTGCCGGCGTCGAGGTAGACGCTAATGCCGGGCTTGATAAGGGAGACGGCGGTGCGCGCAATCAAACCCTTGGCCTCGGTTCCCTCACGGAGACGCTCACGAAAGGAGGTGAAGGTAGCGTTGAACTCCCCAAGGGCTCCTCCGTAAGTACGGGTGATACGATCCTCGCTTTGCAGTACTGAAAGATCACGTCGTGCCGTTGCCTCTGAGACACCGAGTTGTTCGCAGAGTTCGCTGATCGGCAGGTATCCCCGCTCCAGAAGGAGCTCTGTCAGGCGGGACCGCCTAGCTTCGACGACTTGTCGGGGAACACGCATGAATAGAATTATTCAACTCTATATGATTGAAGTCAATCATTTGTTGGCAGGGACTCACCCGATTTACAGCTCAGTCCAGTGATAGGTAGTCTGTGTAACCCTTCTCTGTGCCACCGTAGAAGGAAGCCTCGTCGGGCTGATTGAGCGTCGATTTCCTACGGAAGCGCTCGGGCAGATCGGGGTTTGCAATGAAGGGAACGCCGAAAGCGATCGCATCAGCCCAGCCCTCGGCCAGTGCAAGGTTGCCCGATTCAAGGGTAAAACCTCCCGCCGAGACGATCTTGCCGCCCCAGAACGGCTTGAGCTCTTTCGGTCCAACACCTGCCACAGCTCCGTGAGCGATATCCTGGGCTGTTACCTGGGTGATGTGAGCATAGGCGAGGCCGAAACGATTCAACTCCCCAAGAACATGACCGAAAGTTTCCAGCGGGTTACTGTCGCGCATGTCATTGAAGACACCGGCAGGAGAGAAACGAATGCCGACACGGTCTGCCCCCCAGATGCCACAGACGGCCTCGGTGACCTCAAGGGTTAGCCGGGCACGATTCTGTGCAGATCCGCCATAGCTATCACTGCGCAGGTTGGTTCCGTCACGCAGGAACTGGTCAAGCAGGTAGCCGTTGGCATTGTGAATCTCGACGCCGTCGAATCCGGCTTCCTTCGCAAGCTTTGCACCGTGGATATACTCCTCGATGATGCCGGGAATCTCACCGATCTCGAGGGCGCGCGGCGTCACATACTCTTCCATGGCAGCTCCCGTGAAGACATGGCCTTTTGGTTTCACCGCAGAGGGGGCGACCGGTTGGGTTCCATCCTCCTGATAGGCCGGATGCGAGATGCGGCCGACATGCCAGAGCTGGAGGTACATGTGGCCCCCCTTGGAATGGACGGCATTGGTGATCTTTTTCCAGCCGGCCACCTGGGTCTCGGTATGGATGCCGGGGGTATTTGGATAGCCGTAGCCACGGGGCGAGACCGAGGTTGCCTCGCTAATGATCAGACCGGCGCCGGCACGTTGGGAGTAGTACTCGGCGTTCAGATTATTGGGAACATGGCCTTCCGAAGCACGGCACCGGGTGAGCGGCGCCATGAAAACGCGGTTGGGCAGCGCCAGAGGGCCGAGCTGAATCGGAGAGAAAAGGTCGTGTGTGCTCATAAAGAAAGGGTGTTTAGGCTGAAGACTGTGAGGCTATTGGGAATGACTGGGAAATCTTAACGCCGCATACGCAAGTAGGTTATGAAGGAAATCTTGTTTGATCCTTCTCTGCGCCTCTGCGTCTCCGCGCGAGAATCCTCAGAACGGCAAACCGGGGATGCCTAGTCCTGCCGTTAGCTTGCCCATCTCGTCAGCAGCAAGCTTCTTTGCGTCGGTTGTCGCCTGACGGACGGCGCTCAGGACGAGATCTTCGAGCAGCTCCACATCATCGGCATTTACCACTTCGGGGGCGATCTTGATGGAGAGGATGTCCCCGGCACCTGAGGCCTTCACGGTTACCTTGCCGCCGCCCGATGAGGCCTCGACCTCGCGCTTGGCAAGGTCTTCCTGGATCTGTGCCATTTTCTTCTGCGCGTTCGCAGCCGCGCTCATCATCTTTGCAATGTTCATCGTCGAGTATGGGTCAGGTGGTTTTTGTATTGAGTATCTCAGCCTTGAAGATTTCGAGAGCCTTTTTAATAAGAGGATCTGCCTTGAAGGTTTCCATCTCCTCGGGAGTGAGGCCCGTAGAGGGCTCCTCAACTTTTGAGGTAGCGGGTTGAGTGGCAGCTCCCTTAGACGAAGAAGAACCAGCGGAACTAGTAGAAGCCGAGGAAGCGTGGGAAGGAGTTCTGGCAACCGGAGGCGCTACCGGTTCCGGCTCTGGAAGGGCTGCTGGCTCCTCGCCGGTAAAGCGGGGTGCAAAGGAAATCTTCTCTCCAAGCAGCGTGGAGAGTTGCTCTTCGATCTTCTTCACTGCCTGAGGCCAGAAGAGTGTCTGTGTGTGGGATTCCAACGAGGGGGGAAACTCCACGGTCACCGTATTGCCGGAGCGTCCAGCGAAATGGCCATCCTCCACCCAGCCGAACTTGAGTGGGGAATCCGCTGCAAGTTTCATGGAAACTGTATGCCATGGGTCTGAGTCCGTTGACGGCGTCGAGAGGTCATCGGGTTCCGGTGATGGGGATGCCGATTCAGCCGGCAGTGCGGTTGAAGTAGTTGGCGCTACTGATGCTGCGGGTTCAGGCACCGCTGCAGCAGGAACTACAAAAGCAGGCTTGGATGGCTCAACTTTTGCAGCGGGAGTGGAAGCAGGAGCCGGGGTCGGTGCCGGAGAAGAGAGAGGAACTGGAATAGCGGGCCTTGCTGCTGGAGTCGGTCGTGACGAGGGCGATAGCTTGGGAGTCTGGCGCTCAGGTAGGGGTTTTCCTGACCGCAGTGCAGTCAGGACATCCAAAACATCCGAGAGGCTCGTCTCTTCAAGCAGATGCACCGCCTTGATCAGGGCAACGTCCAGCTGGAGTTTCTTGTCCGAAGCCCAGCGCAGACGGCCCTCGGTTTCACCGAAGTGATCGAGAAGGACAAGCAGCTTTTCTTGGGCGAAGGCCTCTCCCAGTCGAGACTCGTCCGTCGCACTCTCAGGTGGATGAACCTTGGAGATAAGAACGTCGCGAAGGAGACCCACGAGGTCACCAAGCAGACGGGAGAGATCCTTCCCTGCCTCGGCCTGGGCTTTCACGACAGCCAGAGCCGCAGGGGTATCGCGGTTCACAAGCGCATGCCCCAGTTCGAGAACAGTCTCGCGTGGGGTAAATCCGAAAACGCTATGCACATCCGCCGCGACGATTGTGTTCCCGCAGAAGGCAACCACCTGATCGAGCATCGACTCAGCGTCGCGCATCGCCCCGTCGGCTCCTTTGGCAAGGGCTTCGGCGGCGGCGATTTCCAGAGCGATGTTCTCGTTTTTCGCGATGAAGAGAAGGTGGCCGGAAATCTGTTCCGGGGTCAGTCTGCGCAGATCGAAGCGCTGGCAGCGGCTTAGGATCGTGGCGGGAACCTTCTGTGCCTCGGTGGTGGCGAAGAGGAACTTCACATGATCTGGCGGCTCCTCGAGAGTCTTAAGCAGAGCGTTGAAGGCTGCCGTTGTGAGCATGTGAACCTCGTCGATCAGGTAGACCTTGTAGGGGCCGCGCGCCGGTGCGTAGGCGGCGTTCTCACGCAGGGTGCGGATGCTCTCAACGCTATTGTTACTGGCGCCGTCGATCTCCATGACATCGAGGCTACGTCCTTCAGCGATCTCGACGCAGGCATCGCAGACGCCGCAGGGATTGTCCGTGGGACCGTTCTTATTGGCCTGACAGTTCAGTGCCTTCGCGAGAATGCGTGCCGAAGAGGTCTTCCCGACACCGCGAGGCCCGACAAAGAGATAGGCTTGGGCTAGTCGATTGCCCGTAATCGCATTCTGAAGGGTCCGGGTGATGTGCTCCTGCCCCACGACCTCCTCAAATTTCTGAGGTCGGTATTTTCGTGCAAAGACGCGGTAGCTCACAGATAGCAAAATTTAGGAGGAGGTCCTCGGAATGTCGCGGACAAATTCGGCGATGAGTTGGCACGCCAACTTAATCTGATCCATGCCGGCGGCATAACTGCACCTCACATACCCCTCGC
>JBAXXS010000082.1:0-8138 GCA_037127835.1 Verrucomicrobiota bacterium
CGGCCGCCGCCGAACATTTCCTCGAAAACATTGCCGCCTCCGCCGCCACCGAAGCAGGAGCCTCCCAAGCCCGATGAACCCAAGTTCCAGAAGGAGGAAGCTCCCACTGATGAGAAGCCGCCAGACAAGGCTCCCGAGCCTGCCCCTGTCTCGACCAGTATCCAGGGCAATGACGCCTCCGGTCTTGCTTCAGGGGGTAACGGCATGGGTGGAAGCGGCTTCGGCGGCGGTGGCGGCGGCCACGGCAGCAAATTCGGTTTCTACGCCGGACAGGTGAAGGGCCGTCTCCTTGACGCACTCCGTGAGAACAAGAAAACCCGCAGTGCCGTGATGGATGTGCAGGTTCGCGTCTGGCTGGACGAGAGCGGTCATGTCTCCAGGGTCGCCCTCTCCAAATCAACCGGCAACCCGAGCCTCGACGAAGCCCTTAAGACGGAAGTCTTCAACGAAATCTCCATGGGTGAGCCACCCCCGCAGGGAATGCCGATGCCCATCGTCATGCACTTCAGCGCCAAGCGCCCCGGCTAATTTCTCGCCGACTTTCATAACGACACCACTCTCATGATCAGAAATATTTCTTCGCCAATGACAAAATCTCCGGCGTTCTCCGGGTTTTTGCTCATGATTGCCTTGGCTGCCATCACGGCACGCGGCGCCGATTCGCTCTTTGCTCCGGAGCCTGCACCTGCTGCTTCCAGTTCACAAGTCAGCCAGCCATCCCTTGCCGCGGATACGGCAGCCATGGCGGAGGCGGCTGCGGCTGTATCAAGCGTTCCTCCCATTTCGGCGAATCCGGATCCCTCGGCGCTACTGGTGCAGAACCCGCCAACGGTTCCGCAACCTGCATCCCCCTCGGCAACTGCTCCGGCACCTACGGCCGCTGACACCCCTTCAGTCACCACCAAGACATCTTCAGCAGTGGCTTCGGACACCAACGCCCCCGCGTCCGTGAATGCCAAGGATACTAAGGATACCAAGGGACAGCAGCCCGAGGTGACAATGACCGTGGCCCCATCGATCAAGCCCATGCCCGTCGACCAGCCTCCGAACCTTGACCAACCCGCCGACAAGATGGCTGCCACAGCTCCTCCAGCACCTCTCTCCGAGAACGTCACCCTGAATCTGATCAACCGCCTCGTCCAGCGTGGCATCCTGACCAAAGATGATGCTGGAGACCTGATCCGCCAGGCCAAGGAAGACGCCAAGAGCGCCGCCCAGCAGTCACAGATGACACAGCAGGCGGCCCAGCAGGCCTCCGCGGCACAGCAGATGGCTGTCGAGGCCGCTGCGCCGCCCTCCTCGGATGATTCCGTCAGCGTCTCTTACGTGCCTGAGATCGTGAAATCCGAGATGAGGGACGAGATCAAGCGCGACGTCATTGCAGCCGCTCAGTCAGAAGGATGGGCCACGCCGAACTATCCCTCCTGGATCAATAACTTTCGTCCCTTCATGGATCTAAGAACCCGGTACGAGCTCGATACTTTCTCCGGAAACGACATGATGAGTAATTCGTTTCAGAATCTGGATACGATCAACTTTAATTCTATTAACACGGGATCACCTATGAATATGTCGCAGATCCCCGGAGCTTATCCCCAGGGACAATATTACTCGGCATATCCGGGCCTTTATCCGAGTGGGATTTTTCCAATTGCCCAGAGTCAAAACGCTTCGTTGGGACTTCCAACTGGGCAACAATACTACTATCCGCAGCAGACTCCCGGACAGACACCCCCGACCTACAATACCACACAACAGCGTGAAAGATTGAGAATCCGATTCCGCTTCGGGGCTGATATGAATCTCGGAGAAAACTTCACCTCTGGATTCCGCATTGGTACAGGTCAGAATGGAAGTCCTGTTTCCGGAAATCAAACACTGGGAGCCCCCACAACTTATGGCAATCCATCTCAAGGGGGCAATTTCAGCAGTTACGCCATTTGGCTCGATAGGGCGTTCCTCAAGTATGAGATCGGTGACAATCCCGACAAGATGGCGGCTGTTACTGTGGGTCGGTTTGACAATCCCTTCTACACCCCGACTACCATCATGTGGGCGAATGATATTGGCTTTGATGGAGTTGCCGCTCAGGCACGGTACAAAATCTTCAAGGGTTTTACTCCTTTTGCAACCATTGGGCTCTTCCCAATTTACAACACGGATCTAAATTACGCATCCAGGGTACAACCAAAATACGCGAGTTATGATAAGTATCTTTATGCCGCCCAAGGGGGTATCGACTGGAAGATCAATAAGGATTTTTCCTTCAAGGGATCAGTGGGCTACTACTATTTCCAGAATGCCCAAGGACAGGTGTCTTCACCGATGGTGACTCCCAATGATCAGGCCCAGGGCAGCACAGACAACTCAAGACCATCATTCGCTCAAAACGGAAACACCTACATCGAACTACGTAATATCAAAAAGGTGAATGCCTATCCGACGAACTCGGATCCTCAGGTGCCCGCCTATGTCACTAATAATGCAAATGCGAACTATGTGGATAACCCAGATTACGCGGCTGGAAATGCAATTCCACCAGCTCCCGGTCTCACTCCACTTCCCGCTTACCAGAATCAGTTCCAGTACTTTGGATTAGCTACGCCGTATAATATTCTCTCAGCGAATGCCAAGCTGGAGTATCGTCACTTTGAGCCGTTCGTCGTCTCTGTCTCCGGCGAGTGGGATCAAAACGTGGCCTTCAACCGTCAAAATGTCCTTAACAACGGTCCAACGCCCGGCCCTGATAACAATTACAATGAAACCCTGATCCAGGGACCTGTGAACAACATTGGTACTTCAGGATACAATGGAGGGAACAATGCATGGATTATGCAAGCAAAGGTCGGTTCTGGGGCACTCCAGAAGCGTTGGGATTGGGACTTCGGCCTCAGCTACCGATATGTGGAGTCTGATGCTATCATCGATGGATTCTGCGATTCCGACTTCGGCGGGGGCGGCACAAACCTTAAGGGATGGGCCATCGGCGGCAACCTTGCCCTATCCAAGAACGTCTTCATAGGCGCTCGGTGGTTCAATGCGAACTCGATCGCAGGTCCAACCCTCAATTCCAATATTCTCCAAGTCGATCTGAATGCCCGCTTCTGACGCCCCCATCACCTGTTGCCCCCTCTGCCTCGGCTCAACCTTCTCACCTTTCCGCCTTTAACTTTCCACTCAAGCCTGCCCTTGTGCCCTCTTGTCCCTTTTGTGGCTAATTCCTAAGCCTTTAGCCGATCTCCTATCTCCCATTCCCAATTTCCCATCCTCATGAGAAAAGCCACCTTGCTCACTTTCCTGGCCATTGGGCCGTTTCTTGCCATCTCATTGCGCGCCGCCGACAAGGTGGATCCCGCCCAGCAGAAGATGAGGGAGATGGTCCGTAACACCATGATCCAGCTCCGCGATGCCAATGCCAAGCTCGCCACAGCTCAGGCTGCTCAGGCCGAGGCTGAGGATAAGGTCAAGGATCTGCAGGGACAGCTCGATGCCCTTACCAAGAAATCATTGTCCGAGAAGAGGGCCGCCGAACAGACCATCGACGACCTGAAGGTCAAGCTCGCGAACGACGACCTGATGATCACCCACCTCACCGATTCGCTGGGCAAGTGGAAGCTTGGCTATGCCAAGCTGGCCGACTACGCGAAGGCAACCGAGGGGAAGAGGGCGGAACTCGCCACCAAGATCATCCTCCTCGATCGCCGCATCACCGAGCAGCAGAACAAGAATGCCGAGATGTACCGCCTAGCCAACGAGGTGCTCGACCGCTACGCCCAGTTCGGGCTTGGGACGGCCATCTCTGCCAGGGAGCCCTTCGTTGGCATCACCAAGGTGAAGTTCCAAACCCTTCTGCAGGATTACCAGAACAAGCTTACCGACCAGACCATCAAGTCGGACAACTCCACCCCGGCCAAGGTGGGTGATTCCTCCAGCGCCGCCAAGAAGCCAGATTAATCTGATTTTTTTTGAATGAAAACCTCTTAACCACACACCACCTTTCCATTATATACTTTTTCAAGATTATCCCATTTATCGCTTTTAGCCTCGTAGGATCGACCACACCGGAAGGTAACTTCTCCTCGCAGAGAGATTAGAGGTAATGAGCACTTGCTCCGGAGTGGGAAGCCATGATCCAGAGCCCTTTCGCAGGGTGGGATAATCCGGCAAGCGGACCCCTTCCATTTCCCATCCCATGGAAATATATCTCGATCGGAAGGCATCCATGCTAAGCTGGAAAAAAAGATGAAAAAAACTTTCCCTCTTCATGTTCCGGGCAAAGAAGACCCGAGGGTTCTGGATGCGATCAAGCTAGAGATCACCAAATATGTGAAGAGGGAGAGGAGGAAGACATTGCCTCCGGAGTTCGATGTCTGGGATTTTGCATGTAAGGTCGGATCCGAGAGCGGAACTGCCCCAGCAATCCCATTGCTCGATGTGTCAAAGGCTGTAGAGGCCGTAGCGCTGGCGGGCGGATCTGAAGTCTATGTGGAGATCATGGCATCTGCCGGAATCCGGGTGAAGAGACCCTCTTCGGCACCTCACCATCGCTGGGAACCGTGAAGATCCTCAGCGCGACATTCAAGGCGAGCTCTCCCGATCTGGCTTCGTGCCCGGAATCAGCCCTGCCGGAATTCGCGCTGATCGGCCGCTCGAATGTCGGGAAATCGTCACTCATCAACATGCTGACTCGCTCGCAGGGACTGGCGAAAGTCTCGCAGGTCCCAGGCAAAACGCAGCTGATCAACTTCTTCACCATCAACAACACCTGGAATCTGGTCGATCTGCCGGGCTACGGCTACGCGAAGGTAGGCAAGAAGGAACGCGGCAAATTCAGTGCCTTTGTCGCGGACTATCTGCAGCACAGACCCAACCTCCGCGGGACCTTCGTACTGATCGATTCCCGGCTCAGCCCCCAGGCTCTGGATCTGGAATTCCTGAACTGGATGGTCGGATGCGGACTGCCTCTGATCCTGGCCTTTACCAAGACTGACACACTCTCCAAGGGAGCAGTCCAGAAAAACATCGAGACTTTCCTGGTCAGCATGCGCGAGATCACCGAGGAAGAACCGGCCTATGTGCTGAGCTCTTCGAAGGATCAGCAGGGCCGCAAGGAAATCCTCAATCTTATCGGTGACGCACTCGCAGAAAAATCAGAAACCTCTGCATGACGCTCGACGATCTGGGCTGGAACGAGGCCTTCGCGGCAGAATTCTCCGCATTTGATGGAAAGGGCTGGGCACCGGCCCGCCTGATCCGGGACAACAAGATCACCTACGGCGCCCTGCTGGGAGATGGCCGTGAGCTGGAAGTGGTAATGGGCGGTAAGGTCTACCATGACGCCACCTCGGATGCCGAACTGCCCGCCGTCGGGGATTGGGTGGCGCTCGAGCTCGGGGACGAAAACAACGAGCATATCATCCGTGCAAGGCTTTCCCGGCAAACCTGCTTCTCCCGGAAAGCGTCCGGTAAGCGCATGGAGGAGCAGGTGATCGCCTCCAACATCCAGATCGTCGTTGTGGTCACCGATGCGGGACCCGACTTCAATCTCCGAAGGATGGAGCGGTACTTCGCGATCATTGGCCGCAGTCGGGCAAAGGCTGTTGTGCTGGTCAATAAGGCTGATTTGTTTTCCGAAGAGGAGAATCTGGCGGCCGCGGAAGCTATCCGGACCCAGAATCCAGAGGCGGAAGTGCATGTCACCAGCCTGAAGAAAAAGAGCAGTCTTAAGGCGTTGAAGGCTTATCTGAAGTCGGGTATCTCCATCACCTTCATCGGATCCAGCGGGACGGGAAAATCCTCAGTGATCAATTACCTGCTTGGTGGTGACTACCAGTTTACCGATGAGGTGAACGAAATCACTGGAAAAGGACGGCACACCACCACGGCGCGCGAACTCATGGTACTGCGGGGCGGCGGGATCATCATTGATAATCCCGGTATCAAGGAAGTGCACATGTGGACTGATGAGGCGACGCTCCGCGAGCAGTTTGCGGACATCGTGCAGCTGGCCGGAAAATGCCGCTTCGATAACTGCCGGCATGGTCCCCACGCAGGCTGCGCGATCCGTGCGGCGATGGCGGAGGGGAAGATGGAACTCTCGCGTCTCGAGGGATTTCTCAAGTTGGAGGAGGAAATCGAAAAACTCAGGCTCAGCCGCCAGAAACGCCAGATGACTCTCGAACGGAGAGAGCGACAGAACCAACCAAGCAAAGCCCGCCGGTACGACGCCATGCGTAACCGCCACTTGGAGGAGTAATACCAATCACCATCAGAAATGACACTCTACAGCTGGTTCTTTTGGCGTGTAGCAGTGTCGTCATCGCTCTGGTTACCTGAAGGTAGCCATCACTCTTCCTCCGTGCCACCCTCCAAAACTCCTTCGCCGCTATAGTACCATTTCTTCCTGTGATTGGTATAAACGTCTCTCAAACCCTCTTCGCGGCCTTCTGATTCAGCGCGGCGAGGATTCTCTCAGCCAACTCTTTGCTGATGCCCTGCACTTCGGCCAAGGTTTCCGGGGATGTCTTCTTGATCCGGGAAATACTGCCGAATCGGGTAAGTAGAACCTTTTTCTTGGCCTCGCTGACTCCGGGAACATCATCCAGGGCGCTCTCGGAGATGCGTCGCCTAAGAAGCAATTCGTTGTAGCCGTTGGCGACCCGGTGAGCCTCGTCGCGGATCCGCTGTAGGAGTTTCAGTGCACCCGAGTCCTTGTCGAGGCGTAGGGGAGCTGATTCCCCAGGCCGATAGATCTCTTCAAATTCCTTAGCGAGGCCGATAATGGGTTGGCTATGGAGTCCTAGGGACTGCAGTTCGCGGCAGGCCATGCCGAGCTGCCCCTTGCCTCCATCCACAATGATGAGATCGGGGAGGGGGCTTCCTCCGTTGCTGGCATGGGCCACTCGATCCAGGGCTTCGGCTGGGATTTCCTGCGAGTCGGCCAGCTCGGGGGATGCCTCCACCGCATCATTCAGCAGGCGTTTGTAACGTCGGCGGATCACCTCTGCCATGCTGGCGAAGTCGTTCTGCCCCTTGGTCGAGGTGATGCGGTAGCGACGGTAACTCTCTCGATCTGGGACACCGTCGCGGAAGCGGACCATCGAGGCGACGATGTGATTGTCGGAGATATTGGAGATATCGAAGCACTCCATAGTGCGCGGGGGACGAGCCAGTCCGAGCGCGTCGCTGAGCTCAGTGACATCTTCCCGGGGGTTAATGCTGTTAGGGAGCGATTTGCGGGTGAAGCGCCGCATCGGCTTGCTGGTTTCGCGGAGATCCTTCAGGAGGTTACGAAGCGAGGCGGCCTTCTCGAAATCGAGCTTTTCAGCAGCCTTTTCCATTTCCTCTTCCAGCGAGGCGGTCATCTCCCTCGATTTTCCCTCAAGCACCTCGCAGGCCTGATCCACTCGGGACTTGTACTCCTCTCGGGAGATCTTCGCGACGCAGGGGGCCGAACAATTCTTGATCACATGATCGAGGCAATGCTTGAAATCCCGCTCCGATGGCTCCAGCGGGCGGCAGGAGCGCAGACCGAATTGTTTTTTGATGGCCTGAAGTGAGGTGCGAAGTGCACCGGCATTGGCGAACGGGCCGAAGTAGCGGGCTCCATCCTCTTTGCGGAAGCGAACCAGTTCAAAACGAGGAATCGCGTCGGCCATCTGGATGCGGACCATGATGAAGCGCTTGTCGTCACGGAAGCTGATATTGTACTTCGGGCGCCATTCCTTGATCAGCTTGCCCTCGAAGAGAACCGCCTCGGCGTCGCTCTTGACGAGATGCCATTCATAGTCGTTGGCGCTGTCGATCAGGGCGCGGGTTTTTAGGTCAACCCTGTTGCGACTAGAAGGAGTGAAGTAGTTGGAGAGTCGGCGGCGCAGATCGCGGGCCTTCCCCACATAGATGATCTTGGCGAACCGGTCACGGATCACATAAACGCCAGGCTTATGAGGCACCTCACGCAGCTTCCGATGCAGTAGGGTGGCCCTTGAGGGAGGGATAGAGACAGGGAGATGTTCGGCTGTTCCTGACACAAGAGAAAGCCTAGCATGGAAGGCCGTGCTCGGGAATGGGGAGAGATGGATGAAACTTGAAAGCTGCCGTAACGGCTGCGAAGCAACGGCCGGGCAAGCAAACCTGAA
>JBAXXS010000083.1:0-8058 GCA_037127835.1 Verrucomicrobiota bacterium
AGGGAGTCTCGAGAAGTAGGGGCACCTGGATTTGAACCAGGGACCAACCAGTTATGAGCCGGCTGCTCTAACCGCTGAGCTATACCCCCCTATGAAAGTGAAAGATTAAAAAGATTGGAAAGAGAATCTGCAATCTATCCCCGATCATTGTCGCAGGTCATCCTCAAAATACTCCGTTTCCACTCCGTTCAAGAATCCGGAGGATTTGAATCCGGGTGTAGTGGAATGGTCTTTCACCTCCGGGGGAGTAACGCAGTGGATTGTGACATGACTGATTTTTCCGCCACGCCAGATAGTCACGGGGACTCTCTCTCCGGCCGTCAGATAGAATGAGGCTTCAAGCAATGTGTCCGGCTGCGTGATACGCCTGGTGCCAAGTACTAGAATCATGTCTCCGGATTGCAATCCGGCAGCTTCGGCAGGACTGCCCGGTTCCACAGAAGCAATCCGTGTGCTGGAGCTTCCCTCCGGAACGGCGGCTTCCTCCACGACAGCACCGACCCATCCTTGTTTAAGCTGCCCGAAGCGGAGAAGATCCATATGGAGTTTTTCTAATGCTCCTGAAGGCAGGATTCGGCAATCGCCGACCTGTGAGTTGCCGGCTAGGACCATTCCGATCAGGTGTTCGTCGAGATCAAAGACGGGGGATCCAGCCTCACCATCCGTGAGAGGGATTTTGGCCATGTGTTGAGGCACGCGGAAGAAACAGTCCCCCTCATGGCTTTTGGTTCCTGTGATCATGCCGAGCGAGATGGATGGATATCCCTCCCTAGGACACCCGATTGCGATGGCCGGGGTGAAGGGTTGCGGCGTGGGGTTGGCACGGGGAGAAAGGAAGTTTTCGCCAGAGTGAGGCATCTCCGCGATCAGTTTAATAAAAGCGGCTCCGCTTCCCTCATCGATGGCGAGGATTTTGCAGGGATATTCCTTTCCACCCTTCTCGATCACGATGGAGTCTGATCCCTTGACCAGATCGGCCACCGTGCAGATCGTGCCGGTCGGACCGACGAAGAAACCAGTTCCATTGAGTTCGCCGCGGGCATCAGAGCCGCGCACTCTGACGACTGCTCCTGTGCGTTGGATGCTTACGCTGCTGATCGCCGAGGCTGCTTTGGATGAGAGAGAAAGCGTTCCGCTTGACGTCCCTTTTAACTCTCCCGTTGTGCCGGGTATGGAGGCGATGGCGGACGATGCGGAGAGGGAAAACGTGAGAAGGAACAGGGGCAACATCAGCATCAGAAGCCTCTTCACGGGCGCTGACGCCAAGGTCCTATCTGAGGCCCGATCAGAAACTGAGCGGCGATTCATGGTTCGCCGGTCGGGCTTTCAAGAGGTAAGAGGGAGGGAAGAGCGTGGAACCGCCCTGGGGTTGGCTGGAGGTGGGAGTCTCGACCCTTAGCGAGACGGGCTGCATGTTCTGAACGTTCTGAATAGTCACCGGCACTTGGGAATAGGGTAGGGTCGGGGTGTAGGAAACAGAATAGGCGCGGGGGGTCTCCTGATGTGGTGTTTCCCGGATGATGGCAATGCTGGCGATCACCGCGACCGCAGCAGCACCGGCAAAGGCCATAGCTGGCACCCTCAATTCGGAAAACAGGCCAGATAGTCGCTCCAGAAGGAGACTGGAGAGGGAGGGATTGAGAAGTTCGGCTCGTTGCCGTCTGTGAAACTCGCGCAGAAAATCCTCATAGTACCCCTCGGGTGGCTGTTCGTAGCGCTTGAGCTTGATGACTTTGTGCATTGGTTCGTGACTCATACAGTATTCTTTAGGGTCAGTGATTCGTTCCTAGCTCCTCTTAAACTCATGCAGGGAGTTTTGCAACTGGCGGTGGGCGTAGAAGAGCCGGGAACGGACTGTTCCCTCTGAGATTTTGAGAATTTTGGCGATTTCTGCATGGGGTACTCCTTGGATATCGAACATGGTCACGACGATTCTATGGTCATGAGACAGCTTTTGCATGGCCGCGTTCAATTTTTTTTGCAGTTCATGAATCGAAACCTCCTTCGTCGGGTCTCCATTGCTTGTTGCTGCGATGAAGTCCGGGTCGTTTTCGATGTTGTTGTCGGGATCGTTCAGGCTGGGATGCTGTCGACGATTGCGCTTCTTAAGGAAGTTGATCGTCATGTTGACCGCGATTGAGTGCATCCAGGTGTAGAAGCTTGAGTTGCCCCGGAAGTTCGCCATCGAGCGGTAGGCCTTTGAAAAAATATCCTGCAGCAGGTCGTTCGTGTCCTCGTGGTTGGAGGTCATGTGATAGACGAGTCCGTAGAGCCGGGGCGTGTACTTGACGATCAATTCGTCGAACGCTCCCGGGTCACCTCCCTGGGTGCGCGCGACCAATTCCTTGTCGTTATTGATGGGAGTATCCAAGTCGGCGGTCATGGGAGCACTCTTCACTTAACAGGAGTGGGGAAATCGGGGAAACGCTTTCCTAGGAAATTTTGGATCTTCAGTGGTTCCTTGGGGGCCTTTCCGTTTTTTTTCCCTTTACCGTGTTTCCTCTTTGAACCCGACATAAATTTTCCCTATATCACTTACTTCATGACCAGCTCGGCAACCCCATCGAAAGCGGCGAAAAAATCCTGTTGCTGCTCTTTGCCTCTTTTTTCGAGTCCTATCGGTCGCAAGTGGATCGTGGCCATCACCGGTATTGTTCTCGTCCTCTTTGTGATCGGGCATCTCTTGGGCAATCTCTCGATCTTCGTCGGACCGGATGCAATGAATTCCTACGCCGCCTTCCTCAAGAGCACCGGTGAGATTCTTTGGGTCGTCCGCATCGTCCTACTAGCCTGCGTGGTGCTTCATATCTGGTTCACGATCACCCTGTGGCGTGAGAATCTCGCCGCACGCCCTCAGAAGTATGCAGTGAAGAATGACCTCGGCACCACGGTCTATGCACGCCTGATGCGGATCTCTGGTCTCACTGTTCTCGCCTTCGTTCTCTACCATCTGGCTCAGTTCACCTGGGAGGCCTTTAATCCGGAATATAAGACCTGGGTTGATGAGCAAGGACGTCACGATGTCTACCGCATGGTGGTGACCGCCTTTTCATGCCCCTTTGTGAGTGGCTTCTATATCCTTGCAGTGGGATTGCTTGGGATGCACCTGAGTCACGGAATCGCCAGCCTCTTTCAGACATTGGGGATCACGACCGAGAAACTGCGTCCGGTTTTTGAAAAAGGAGGTCTCATCATCGCCTGGATTATCTTCCTCGGGTTTGCCTCCATCCCTACGGCCGTTATGTTCGGTTTTGTGAAGTTACCTGCCAGCCTCCCAGCCTGCCCTTTCTGTCACTAACTGAGCCCCTTACTCCACGACCATGATTCTTGATGCCAAAATACCCGAAGGTCCGATTGAGAAGAAATGGACCTCGTTCAAGAACAACGCAAAGCTGATCAGCCCCGCGAACAAACGGAAATTTAAGGTTATTGTCGTCGGCACAGGACTCGCCGGTTCCTCCGCATCCGCTACACTCGCGGAGCTTGGCTATCAGGTGGAGACCTTCTGCTTTCATGATAGTGCCCGTCGCGCGCACTCCATTGCGGCCCAGGGAGGCATCAATGCTGCCAAGAACTATCAGAACGACGGAGACAGCGTCTGGCGCCTCTTCTACGACACGATCAAGGGTGGTGATTTCCGTGCCCGCGAGGCCAATGTCTACCGCCTTGCCGAGGTAAGCGGCAACATCATCGACGAGTGCGTATCCCAAGGCGTTCCCTTTGCCCGCGAATACGGTGGGGAGCTCACGAACCGCTCCTTCGGTGGTGCCCAGGTTTCCAGAACATTCTATGCCAAAGGGCAAACTGGACAGCAGCTTCTTCTCGGCGCCTACTCCGCGTTGAGCGCGCAGATCGGTCTCGGCCGCGTCACGATGCATGAGAGCTCCGAGATGCTTGATCTCGTCCTTGTCGATGGCCATGCGAAGGGCATTGTCACCCGGGACCTCATTACCGGCGAAATCAAGACCCATGCCGCCGACACCGTTCTTCTCTGCACCGGTGGATACAGCAATGTCTACTACCTCTCAACGAATGCACGCGGGTCGAATGTCACCGCCACCTGGCGCGCCTACAAGCGCGGTGCCGCCTTCGCTAATCCTTGCTACACGCAGATCCACCCGACATGCATCCCGGTAGCTGGAGATTATCAGTCGAAGTTGACTCTGATGTCCGAATCGCTCCGCAACGACGGCCGCGTTTGGGTTCCGAAGCAAAAGGGTGACGCCCGTCTTCCCCAAGATATCCCCGAGGAAGAGCGCGATTACTACCTTGAGAGGAAGTACCCTAGTTACGGCAACCTTGCCCCTCGCGACATTGCTTCCCGTAGCGCCAAGGAAGTCTGCGACGAGGGACGCGGTGTCGGTCCCGGAGGACTCGGTGTCTATCTCGACTTCTCCGCCTCTATTGATCGTCTCGGTGAAAAGACCATCCGCGAGCGCTACGGCAACCTCTTCGAGATGTATCATAATATCACCGGCGAGAGCGCCTACGAGCGTCCGATGCGCATTTATCCCGCTGTTCACTACACCATGGGCGGACTCTGGGTGGACTATAATCTCATGAGCACCATCCCTGGCCTCCATGTGCTGGGAGAGGCGAACTTCTCCGATCATGGAGCCAACCGACTCGGTGCCTCGGCCCTCATGCAGGGGCTTTCCGACGGCTACTTCGTCATCCCGAATACTCTCGGCGAGTATCTCTCCACCCAGTTTGGCAAGAAAGTCTCCACCGACATGCCTGAGTTTAAGAAAACCGAGACAGAGGCGCGTGCCCACGTGGAAAAGCTTCTTGCCGTCAAGGGCAACGTGCCGGTTGACGAGTTCCACCGCCAGCTTGGACTCATCATCTGGGACGAGTGCGGCATGGCCCGCAGCGAGGCCGGTCTGAAGAAGGCAATCGCCGATATTCGTGCCTTGCGTGAGCGTTTCTGGAAAGAAGTCGCCATTCCCGGCACGGGTGCTGAGCTCAATCAGTCGCTCGAGCGTGCTGGGCGTGTGGCCGACTTTCTGGAGTTCGGTGAGCTTATGTGCATCGATGCCCTGACCCGCGAGGAGTCTTGCGGCGGTCACTTCCGTATCGAGCACCAGACTCCCGAAGGCGAAGCGCTTCGCCATGACGACAAATTCGCCGAGGTCTACGCCTGGATGTTCCAAGGCCAGAACAACGATCCGGAACTTGTCAGGGAGCCGCTTCACTACGAGGCCGTCCATCTCGCTACCCGCAGCTACAAGTAATCGCCGATACCCCTAAAGACTTACGATCATGAGCACCATGAATTTTCATCTCAGACTCTGGAAGCAGAAGTCGGCCACGGATAAGGGCGAATTTATCAAAATTCACGCTACAGAAATCCCTTCGGAATGCTCCTTCTTAGAGATGCTCGATATCGTCAACAACCGTCTCACTAGGGAGGGTAAGGAGCCGGTTTCCTTTGCCAGCGATTGTCGCGAGGGAATTTGCGGAACATGTCACATGGTCATCAACGGAGTTCCCCAGGGACCCGGTCGCGGAGCCGCCTGTCAGGTCTACATGCGCAAGTTCGAGAATGGGCAGACCATCACCGTCGAACCCTTCCGCGTGGGCGCCTTCCCGATCGTGAAGGATCTCGTGGTGAACCGGAGTGCTTACGACCGCATCATTCGCTCCGGCGGATTCATCAGTGAGCATACTGGCGGCGCTCCCGATGCCTCGACCTCATTGATTCCAAAGCCCGTGGCCGATGCCGCCATGGATGCCGCCGCCTGCATCGGCTGTGGAGCCTGCGCCGCCGCTTGTCCGAACAGCTCCCCCATGCTCTTTGTTGGAGCTAAGGTCACCCACCTCGGACTTCTCCCCCAGGGTCAGGCCGAGCGCAAGAGCCGGGCCCGCAACATGGTCCGCACCATGCAGGAAGAGGGCTTCGGCAACTGCTCCAACTACTACGCCTGCGAGGCAGTCTGTCCTGCAAATGTTCCTGCTTCAGTAATAGCGATGCTGAACCGGGAGTATATCAGGGGAGAGGTTAGCGAAGCCGTCGGCGCCATCGATTAAGGGCTGGCTCTTTTTGCCGCTCTGGCTCTCGCTCCCGCGAGTAGCGCCCTTTGGGCGACGCTTCGCGTAGTCTATCCCAGCCGTTCCCACCGCCCGGTATTGTCGCGAGGGTGGCTGGGATTGCAGTGTTATTGAAACAGCTAAGCTTGGGCTACTAGCCCCACATCTAAAATACCATAGCCCTGCAGCGGAGGGATCGCTCCACCAGCCCTAGCTTCGTTTTATAGTGCGAGCGGAACGAAGTTCACGCTCACTGCTTTTTCACCCGATTTGGGATCGTCGTTCACGGTGACCTGGAGATAGCCGTAGGTGTTCTGCCGGTGGTCGAGTCGGATCAACTCGTAGCCGTCATGAGCGCCGAAATAGGTCTTGTCCGGATAGAAGGGGGCTCCGGCCGTCCCGGCCACAATCTGGTTCAGCGCATAGTCAGCAGGCCAGCGCCAGTTACGAATCTCCATCCAGTCATAGAAGTGATCATGGCCGATAAAGAAATACTCGCAGCCGTTGGTACGTAGGAGTTCCAGGAATTTGTCGCGGTCTGTGGGGTGCGCAGCCATGTTGTCTGTGTCGGGATGACATCCTGCGGTGAAGGCCTCCTCGTGGGCGAAGACGAAGAGATTCTTCACACCCTTGGCCTTAAGTTCCTTGAGGGACGCTTCGAGACCGACAAGATCCACCTTGTGAGGAGCGGCTGGGTTGTACTGGTCGAGCGCGATCACTGCCGTCTCGGGATGGCCCGGGACGATATAGGAGTAGCTGAAGCCTTTTTGTCCTGGGAAGTAGCCGACCTTGTTGGAAGTCAGATCGGGTTCGAAGGCAGCCAACCAGGCGGTTCCCTCGATATCCCCAAGCGTATCGTGATTACCTCTTACAGGAAGGATGGTCAGGCCGGGAGCATTCGTGGCGACGAGTTTCTTCCACTCAGAGAACTGTTCCGCGATCTTCTGCGGGATCCGCATGTTGTCTCCATAGACGAGATCCCCCGTGAATAGTAGGAAAGCCGGCTTGGCGGTCGAGAGGGCCTGCATCAGCTTAGTTAGTTCCTCGGTGTGAATGCCGGTAGGATCAACCTTGTCCGCGCGCACATCCGTTCGGTCGTCTCCGGCAACAGCAAACGACCAAGTGGAAGCCCGTGAGAAGGGGGTCAAAATCAACAACCCCGCGACACAAATACCATGGAGAAAAAAATTCATGCCCCTTTCATTGCATGGCCAAGGAGATTAGGAAAAGCCTTCTTCTCGAAAATCTGCTGGAGAGGAAGTCAGAGCTTATGAATTTTTCTGAAGAGGGTACTCTGACGGCGTGAAAATATGACCTGACGCTTGTGGGGTAGTTGGACCTGCACCAGTCCCTGATCATTTATCTTCATGGAAACGAACTTCCGCAGATTAATCAATTGATCCCTGGTAGCTCGGAAAAACAGCGAAGAATCGAGTCTTTGCACGAGATACTTCAGCGGTTTGTTGACCCTCCCCGAACAGTCACCCCAAAACACCTCTGATGTGTTGCCGGTGGTTACTACGAGTTCGATGCTCTCAACCGGGAGGAGAAGACATTCGCCGTCAAGCTTGAGAAGGATAGAGTCACCTTGAGTGAGTGCGGGAGATTTTCGATCCGGGAGGGGAATGCGTTCAAGAGCTTTGGCGAGACGCTGTGAATCAAAAGGCTTGAGGAGGTAGTCAATAGCCTCTATTTCAAAGGCTCGAGCTGCAAACTGCTCGTAAGCGGTGGTGAAGATGACGGGAGGACTTGCATTTCCAAGGCTGCTGAGCAGATCAAATCCATTTTCTCCCGGCATCTCGATATCAAGGAGGATGACGTCGGGTATTTGAGCGTTGATGAGTTCTATAGCTTCATCAACGGAGGCGGCCTTCTCAATGGATCCATCCACCCCAAGTGTTCTGAGGGAACGCTCTAAGTCATTTCGGGAAGGACGTTCGTCATCGACGATAAGGATATTCATGGGCACTGGGGGGGATACAGATATAATTCCGTCAACACATTTTGCCCTGTTTTTGAAATGACAAA
>JBAXXS010000084.1:0-7306 GCA_037127835.1 Verrucomicrobiota bacterium
CTCTATTGGAACTTCTTCGATACGCATCAGGATCTCTTGATCCGAAATCCCAGAACCGCAATGCCTGTCCGGTCGTGGCAAAAACGCGAAGCCAAGGAGCGCCTCAAAATCGTCGCCGAGGCGAAGAGTTTTTTAGACTCCTTGAGCCATCATCAATAGATTCTTTCTTGAATCTGGTGTCACCTTTCGTCCCGACCAACAAGCCCAAGATTCAGGGTGATTTGGGTGTGAGAAGGATCTTTTTGTCGTTCTCGGGTTGCGGATTTTGAGGGACTTTTCCTTCGATAAAGACATCCATCTGCTGGCCGACGTACACAGGAATACTGGAGTGATCGAACTGGTAGATGACTTGCAGCACACGGGTATCGACGCGCTCTGTGCTGTCCCCGGTGAGGGACTTCTTGGTAGTCACATAGGGTTCGATCCTGACGAATCGGAGTGGGATCGGGTCGGAACGCATTCCCTTGATGAAGGCGACGGCGGGGGCTCCGGCCGTCACGCGGGAAGCGCTATCTTCGTCGACATCTGCACGGAGCTGAAGTTGGCGCGTTTCACTGAGCAAAAGAGAAGGATTGTTTAGATCAGATGGTGGCACGGAGGCATACTCACCAGCCCGCAGGTCCACCCTGAGGATGTCCCCGTCACGCGGTGCACGAACGGTCAGGAGATCCAGATTCACATTGGCTTGGGCGAGCTGGGCCTTGGCGAGCTCCAGATCGGCTTTGGTGGTTGCGAGGGCGGTCTCAGCCGAACGCACTGCATAGTATTTCCTCTGGAGATCATCTTCGCTTGAGACATCCTTGCTTCTGAGTTGGTCAGTCCTGCGGAAGCTATCCTGTCGGTCGGCTAGGATGACCTGTGCTTCGTTGACCTTGGCCTCTAACAATCCAACTTGCGCTTTTTGATTGGCTACTCTCGCTTCCGCATCGCGTGTGTCCTGGCGGAAAAGCGGATCACCCGTTTTGACTCGGTCGCCGACCTTCACGAACACTTGATCGATTAGCCCCGGAAGCAACGGCGCGATACGCACATTCTCATTGATACCCTCGACCATTCCCCGTGCACCGATGGAGTCAGTAAAGGGAGCGCGTGAAGGCTCGACGAGAGGAGTCGGTGCCGGCTCCGGCTTTTTCAGCCGGAGCACGAGGAGTGTGACGGCAATGATTCCCGCAACGGCCAGAAAGATACTGAGACGTTTAAGCATGTTGATATTCGGAGGCGGGACAGCTTTTCACCACGCGTCCATCTTCCATCTCCGCAATCCAATCTGCGAAGGAAAAAATACGACTATCATGGGTGACAACTATCACGCAACGATCCGGGGCACAGGCACTCTTTTTGAGAAGTTCCAGGGCATGGTGGCCGGTTTTGGCATCCAGTGAGGCTGTCGGCTCGTCGCAAATGATGAGCTTCGGGTCATGGACCAAGGCGCGGGAGATGGCGACGCGCTGCTGCTGTCCTCCGGATAGCTGCTTGGGAAACGAGCGAATGCGCTCCCCTAGTCCGACATCCTGAAGGATCGCTGCTGCCTTTTCCTCCGCCTTACGGTAGTTCCACCCCTGCAGGATAAGCGGGATGGAGACATTCTCCACCACGGTGAGGGTGGGAATCAGGTTGAACTGTTGGAAGATGAATCCCACGTTCTTGCTGCGGAAACCGGTCACCTCGGAGACACTCATGGAACCAAGAGTTTTACCAAAGACCTCGATGCTGCCAGAGTCTATAGCCAACGTTCCGCAGATCACGCTCAGTAAGGTTGTTTTTCCGCAGCCCGAGGGGCCGACTATCATTGTGAGTTCACCGCATCGGGCCTCGAAGGAAACGTCACGCAGGGCATAGGTTGGGGTGTCGCCGTTTGGGAAGATCTTCGTGACATTGCGGACTGCCACAGCAACGGAATCCGACCCTGCTCTCGATGAATCGTGAGGGCTCATTTGAAGACGACAGCTGGCTCCAGCTTTGCAATTTGGCGGAGACCGATTGCTGCCGAAAAGCAGCAGATCAGAATGATGATTACCGCCACAAAGGCCGGCACCTGCCATGGCATGAAAAAAGGTGGCTGTTCGATTTTGAGGACCTTGTATCCGAAGATCGACGTCAACCCGACTCCGAGACCGAAGCCGACAAAACCAACGGAAAATGACTGGAGAAAGACCATCGCAGCCAGGATCGGCATGCGCGCACCCATCGCCTTGAGGGCCGCCAGATAGCGGAGATTATCGAGGATGAAGAGATAGAAGGTCTGCCCCGCGATCGCGATGCCGACGATCACTCCCATCAGAACCACCGTGCCAAAGGAGATCGGAATGCCGGTGTTCTTGATGTACCACCAGATCGTGTTCCAGAAGAGATCGTCCCTCTCAAACGCCTTTAGTCCCGGCAGCTTGCTAATACTATCCGCAAGCTCCGTCGCGGAGACTCCCGGCTTGGGCTCGACCAACACGCAGCTCATCATTTTTCGCTGGGGCTTTGAGAACTGCAGGGCTCGGTCGTAGGTGGTGTAGACGTAGGGTTGTCCAAGGAAGCTTCGGTTGGCATGGCAGAGGGCGACCACTCGGGCCGCCTTGTCGTTGATCTCGAAGGTGGTACCGATATCGATCGCGATCCCCTTGCTCTTGAATTTAGCAATACCGACCTGATCGATGATGACGGCATCGGGAAGTCGCAAGTCCTCGATCCTTCCCTTGGTGATCTCCATGGGGCGTCCAACAAAAGTTGCCGTGTCGAGTCCCACCAACTGAACATTCTGGAAGGATCCGTCGCTGAGTCGGGCCTGCTCGATTCCAACATAGAGGGGAACGGCCCATTCGACTCCAGGTACACCGCGGACCCTTGTGACCTCGATTTCCCGAAGCGGGATGACTTCGTTGACCTGTTCCACCTTGGCATCGAAGACCCATACTTTTGCTCCAATGTTGCGGACTGTCGCGGAGGTCCAAAGCATGAGGCCGCAGAAGACCGAGGCCTGCTGGGTCATCAGCAGTGAGCAGAAGGTCAGCCCCACGATGAGCATCATGTACTTCGCCCGATCTCGGAAGAGCATCAGCAGGGCAATACGGAGCATGGGGAGAGAGAAGGATGAAACCTGAAACTGGAAACCTGAAGAGGAGAATGTACTGAAGTTAACGCATCAAGAGGAAATTCACTTGCTGAAGATTAGGGCGAATGGCTCCGTGACTCTGGGGTTGCTTCTTCTTTCAGGTTTCACGTTTCAATCCTCAGGTTTCCTGCTGCGCTACCGTGCAGCAATCTGCCGCGCCGCGTACTTAGCGAGCATATCGTACTCGAGGTTCACGCGGTCGCCGACCTTCAGGTCGCCAAGATTTGTCTCTTGAAGGGTATGGGGAATGATCCAGAGCCCGAAGCGATCCTCACCAAGCGAAGAGACTGTCAGCGAAACCCCATTCACAGCTATCGATCCCTTTTCGATGAAGTAACGGGCTCCCGCCAGGGGAAGTTCGATCAGGAGGAGGAGATCCGCGTTTTTGTTTTCTGCAGAGATGACCTTGGCCGTGGTATCGATATGCCCTTGGACAAAGTGTCCGCCGAAACGGCCATCTGCCCGCAGGGCGCGTTCCAGATTCACCCGTGATCCGGCAGCGAGATGACCGAGATTCGTCCGTGCAAGAGTCTCTCCCAAGAGATCGAAGCTTGCCGAAGAGGCTTCCTTGGTCGTGACAGTAAGGCAGCAACCATTGACCGCCAGGCTTTCTCCAAGAGAGAGCTCGAGCGCCAAGGGTGTTTCGAGAATCAGGCGCGCAGCATCACCGCGCTTCTCGAGCGAGCGAACAGTACCGAGTGATTCGACAAGTCCCGTGAACATAGTGAGATACTACCCGAGAAACAACCAACCGGCCAGCGCTAGCACCGGGAGCAGAATCGGGAGTGCGTAGCGGAGGATGTATCCGAAGAAGCCCGGGCATTTCACACCAGCTTCGGTGACGATGCTCTTCACCATGAAGTTAGGCCCGTTGCCGATATAGGTCATCGCACCGAAGAAGACTGCCCCCAGTGAGATGGCCATCAGGTGAGCTGGCGAATCGGTAGCAACCCTCATGACCTCGTGAGGGTTGTTCAGCGAGCCACCCTGCAGTCCCATCTCAACCGAAAGGAAGGCCAAATAGGTCGGGGCGTTGTCCAGCATGGAGGAAAGGATGCCCGTGGCATAATAGAAGTGAGTGCTGCCCATGCCGATCGATTTGGCAAGCGCGGGAGCATGATGTCCGAGATAATCGAGTGCGGGAATCATGGTCAGGAAGATTCCGAGGAAAATCCAAGCCACCTCTTTGATCGGCTCGAACGAAAAGTCATTCCGCTGATGGATCAGTCGGGGGGTGAGATACCAGGAGAGGAGAGCAGCGAGGGCCATGATGATCTCGCGCCACGGACTTGGCAGGAAGACGGCTCCGATAATCGCCCCCAGAGGAAGCAGATTGGCGATGCCCTCAAGAGAGAAGCCGGGCTCACCAGCTCTTTCTCTCTCCTCCACCAAAACAGAGCGCACGGCACGAGGCGCCCTGAGAAAATTCTCTCGATCCATCAGGTAGAAAATCCCGCCCAAGACCAGAGTGACCAGCAGCCACGGTTGCCAGAGATGGAGTAGAGTCCAGAAGAAGGGTACTCCTTTGAGAAAGCCCAGAAAAAGGGGCGGATCTCCTATGGGGGTCAGAGCCCCGCCGATATTCGAAACGAGAAAGATAAAAAAAACCGCGTGAAAATCGGTGAATCGATACTTATTCATTCGGATCCAAGGACGGATAAGCAGCATCGAGGCTCCCGTCGTTCCGATCAGATTAGCCAGCACCGCGCCGGTGAGTAGAAAAAGCAGATTCCCCGAGGGGCGCATCTCCCCTCGGATATTGATATGGATTCCCCCAGCCACGATAAAGAGCGAGGCCAGCAGAATCACGAAGCTTCCATATTCATGAAGGGCCTCGCCGACGCGATGAGTGTCGTGAAAGATCAGTAAATAGTAACCCCCTGTGATTCCCCCGAGCACCATGGCAACCTTGGGATAATGACGCTCCCACCAGTGATGAGCCAGGAAAGGCATTACGGCGATAGCCAGCAACTGAAGGAGAAAGGGAAGCAGGAGCAGGGGCCCGGGGAGATGATGAGGGACTTCGGCAGCTGTCATGGCACTCAGTCTTTTTCATGGACATCGCAGGTTTCGCGAGCAAATTCATCTCCCTTGAATTTATTCCATTTCGTTTCCCTCTCTCGCCGATTTTTGTTTCTCGCCTCATTGCTGACACTTTCGGGATGCGCCTCGGTCGGAGTCGGCAATGTTTTTTCCAAGGGAGAAGCTCCAAAAAAACTTCCAACCAGGATTTATGTTCAGGAATTCAAAACGCCGTATGACAGCTTTCGCGTGGATCGTGGGGGCAAAGACCTGACGGCCTTCATCGCTGCCGAGAAGCTCGCTCTCGCCCACGCGATCGTCGATCAGCTCAACAAATACGTCGTTCCAGCCGAAGTCCTTGTGGAGGGCAAGGAGCCGCCACGAGGGAACTTCTGGTTCGTGACTGGGATCTATGACCGTGTGAATCAGGGGAGTCGCGCCTTAAGAACGATTGTTGGTTTCGGAGCCGGGGGAACCAAGCTTGAGACTCGTGTTCAGGTTTTCTCTGCTTCCGGGAAGAAACCCTCACAATTCCTCTCTCTCCTCACCTCGGGTGGGTCTGGCATAGCTCCGGGAGCATGGGCAGCCTTCACGCCTGCAGGAGTCTTCTCTGTGCCGGGTGCGGTGGCAAATGCAGGAGGCGCCTCGCTCGGAGGACTTTCGATTGACCGGAAGAGGACGGCACGCGAGATCGTTGCCACGATTTCCGAGTATTGTTTTCAGCACGGCTTGATTCCAGAACGGAAGATGCGCCGTCCGAAAAGACTCGGTGAATTGCCTGCTGTTCAACGCCCTGATTTCATCGTTCCAAAAAGCGGGTTGTAGGGAAGCGCTGAATAAATCCCATGATGGCCGCTGAAGAGCAGTTGATTGTTTTTGAACGTCACCTTGCGCTCACAACCACCTCTTTACGATGTATTCAGCGCCTCCCCAACAGGCTAATAATCTTCAGCCTAAAGGGCTTTGTCTCTTAGAGGCTCTTGTGAGAGCCATCGCAGAGCGGGCCGTTGCCACTGTGCTTGCAGCCACAGAAGTAAACGGGTCCATCCTTCTCCGCAGTGTAGGGAGTGGGAGAGAAGTCACTTCCCTTGTGGGATCCATCGCAGAAGGGTTGCGACGCGCTCTTGCCGCAGGAGCACCAATAGTAGGTCTTGCCTGCCTCGACAGTGACGGGGATGGGAGATTTTTGAGCGATAACGGGTTCGGACATAAGAGTGATGGTTAGGGATTTTGGATATTGAGTTTTTACTTAATGCCATTAATCATTTGATCGTATTCCTGCAAAAAGCAACACGATACTTTTCCATCCATCCAATACCAAGAGACCATGAGCCACACTATTCCCGAATCCCAACTCCTCGACGCTCTCAACTGGCGCTATGCCACCAAGTCCTTTGACGACTCGAAGAAGATCTCCGAGTCCACCTGGAAAACTCTGGAAGAGTCCTTGGTTCTTTCACCCTCCTCCTTCGGTCTCCAGCCCTACCGCTTTTTCGTGGTGAAGGATCCTGCCGTGCGCGCCCAGCTCAAGCCTCATTCCTGGAACCAGACCCAGGTGGTCGATGCTTCCCATTATGTCGTCATGGCCGGACGCACCGCGATGACGGAAGTCGAAGTCGATCGTTTCCTGGACCGCGTCGTCGAGTTGCGTGGCATTCCCCGCGAATCGCTCGAAGGATACCGCGGCATGATGTACGGAAGCCTGCTCTCGCCTGGAGCTGAGGCCCGCATCCCCCATTGGGCAGCGCTCCAGGCCTATATCGCCTTAGGCAATCTTATGACTTCAGCAGCCCTGCTCGGCGTGGACACCTGCGCGATCGAGGGATTCGCTCCGGCGGAATATGATTCCATCCTTGGCCTCAAGGAACAGGGATATGCCTCCGTCGTCTGCTGTGCCCTCGGTTACCGTAGCGCAGAGGACAAATACGCCTCTGCAACCAAGGTGCGTTTCCCTGCGGCAGATCTTATCAAGACAGTCTGATCTTGGAGAACGAACTAGAACGTGATCTCGGCGAACAGCCCCTGAACCGCCTCATGGCGGAACTGGGGCTGAAGTCGCACGATCTGGTCGCTGCCTCCACCGAACAGATCACCCATAAGATGGTTCAGCGGGGTTGCAAGGGTCGCCGCCTGACTAAAAACGTGCAGGGCAAGCTCCTCCGCGCCCTCAACACGGCAACAGGC
>JBAXXS010000085.1:0-7216 GCA_037127835.1 Verrucomicrobiota bacterium
CCATTCCTACTCAAACACCTCCGCCAGTACCCTCTCTCAACTACATAAGACCCATAGTGATTACCGAGCCGTGGGAACGGCTGGGATAGACTACCGAAGGTAGCCCCGCAAGGGTGAGACGAGTGGGAACGAGCGAGTCAATGGGTCCTCAAAGAAAATCAAGACTCGGGCTTTCGGGATTTGAACCCGCCGCTTCAGTCCAGTTCTTGAGACTTGGAAGTTTGGATGTGGTTACAGCATCCTGAGGTGAGTTGACTGGGCACAAATCCAATCTTATCATTACAAGATGACCACCCAGCAGATCACCCTCGAGGCCATGGAACTCCCTCTTGCCGATAGAGTCTCATTGGCTCAGGTGCTCTGGCAAAGCATTGAAGTCGGATTGATTGACTCCGATGTGCGAAGCGTGGTTCGCGAAGCCATCAACCGTGATCAGGAGCTATCGTCGGGAGTCGTTCAAGGACGCACCCATCAGGAAGTGATGGAAAACGTGCGGCGCTCCATCGGATGCCCCTAATCTATCACCCTGCTGCAGAAGCCGAGTTACTGGAGGCGGTTCGCTTTTATGAGGAAAAAGTTCCCTCTCTTGGTTTGGATTTTCTGGAGAAAATCGATCTGGCTATCACATCCATAGAATCAGATCCCGAAAGAAACCGGCTTATTGAGAAGGAAGTGCGGCGATACCTCCTACCTCGATTCCCCTTCGCAATTTACTATCGCATGCTTCCGGAATATGTCCGCATCCTAGCCATCAAACACCATAGCCGTCATCCCGACTACTGGCGCGATCGGCTATCAGACTAGCGAATCCTTACCTGACGCGAACGGAGGCGATGACTGACAACCCCGGCACCAAGCGATCCTCGTAACCTCGCACCGAGTCCTTCTCGAACTCAATGCGAACGGGGAGACGCTGGACGATCTTGGTGAAGTTGCCGGTGGCATTATCAGCCGGCAGCAACGCGAACTCACGCCCACTGGCGGGGGCCATGCTGACAACCCTACCCTTGAACTCATGGCCGGGGATCGCATCGACGGTGAGAGATACCTCCTGGCCCTTGTGGATGTGAGCCACCTGGGTTTCCTTGAAATTGGCTTCGATCCAAGGATTCCCCTCGACGATGGCCAGGAGATTGATCATTGGCATCACGGTATTTCCAATCTCGACGCTACGGCCTCCGACCACTCCATCGACAGGGGAGACGATGGTGGTGTACTTGCGGTTGAGCTGGGCCGTGTGAAGCTGGGCAGCAGCGGAGTTGGCATCGTCCTTGGCATGGGCGAGATCCTGTGCGGAAACCACGCGCGTTCTGGCAAGCCCCTGCTCCCGCTGGTAGTCGCCCTGGGCCCTTTCGTTCTTGGCGATCGCGTCGGCAAGCTGGGCGTCGAAGGGTTCGGGATCGACCTGAAGAAGTAGATCTCCCACCTTCACCCGGGTGTTGTTCTCAACAGCCACAGTCTGGACGACGCCGGAGATCTGCGGGGCGATGTAATGGATGTGACCGGTGATGTAGGCATTGTCCGTGGTCTCGTGGAAGAACCGATAGACTCCGTACTTGATGACAAAGAGAGAGCAGACAACGCCGAGGATAATCAGGATGATTTTTTTCTTCGGACTCATCGGAACGGACTTATCGGGAGCTGGGGTGGCAGGAGTGGCCGCAGCGATAAGAGGGGTCGAGGGAGCTTGAGGTGATTTGTCGGGATTCATGGATGGAAGATTACAGGGTTGGAGTGTTGAAGCGGTGAAGCGTTGGAGAGGGGGGATTAAAAAAGGTGAAGTGGGGATTGGTTTTAGGACTCTTACTTTTTAACTCTTTAACCTTTTCACCTTTTAACTTTTCCCTTTCGGTCAGTGCGCATTCGCAGGCTTCACTCCTCCGCGACTCAGGAGAAGGATCAAGGGAAGCGTCAGCAGGAACATCCAGGAGAGTGCTTGGAAGATATCAATGGAAGCTAAGATGCTCGACTGAAGATTGATGATGTTGTCAAAGACCCCCAGGGTCCGGGTGGAAGCTATGTGAATATCGGGAGTCTGGGGGTTCAGGGCGAAATTCGCCATTAGGGAACGCTGGAGGAAGGGAACACGCAGGGGATTGATATTATTCACCAGCTCGCCTCGGTGCATGAGCGTGCATTTCTCCAGCATCGTTGTCAGGACGGCAATGCCGATACTGCCTCCCATCTGACGTGTGAGACTGAAGAGTCCAGCAGCAGCCGGGATTTCATACCGGGGAATCCCACCCAGTGTGGCAATGGAGAGAGGCAGGAAGATCAAGGCTGTTCCGACGCCTCGGCCGATCAGTGGCCAGAAGAGGTCATCCCGCCCTGTGGTGGGACTCAGATCCCCGAGTGCCCACATGGAGACGCAGAGGATCATCGCCCCGGTGGTGATAAGAACCCGCTGATCGTAGTTCTTCAGGAACTTTCCAAACATGATCATCACGACAGCCGAGGCCAGAGAGCCAGGTAGGAGCATCAGGCCTGTCTTGGTAGCCGTGAAATGAAGCTGTGACTGGGCAAAAACGGGGATGATGAAGACCGCGCCGTAGAGGCCGAAGCCCAGGACAATCGAGTAGAGACTTCCCGCCATGAGGGCCTTGTGCCTCAGGACACGCAGATCGACGGCCGGATGGCGGGTGCTGAGTTCCTGACGGACGAAGAGAATAAGACTCGAGATGCTGATAAAGGAGGCCCAGCGGATGAAGGGTGATGAGAACCAGTCCTCCTGCTGCCCCTGCTCCAGGACCAACTGGAATCCGCCGAGGCCGAGCGTCAACCAGAGCAGACCCCACCAGTCGACCGTGGCTCCACTGCCATCCGCACGATGGACAGCCTCATCCCTCGGTAGGAAATTATAGATCATCCAGATTGCGGCTATGCCGACCGGCACATTGACATAGAAGATCCATCGCCAATCCAGTCCGTCGATAATGAGTCCCCCTAGCGTGGGACCGAGCGCGGGACCGACAATGACGCCGAGACCGAAAATGGCGCTGGCCATCCCCTGCTCGGCTGGAGGAAAGGTCTCGAAGAGCAGCGACTGGGCCTTCGCTAGCAGACCGCCTCCCGCAAGTCCCTGCAACACCCGGGCTGCTATCAGAGTGCCGAGACTGTCGGCCATCCCGCAGAGAACGGAGGCCACAGTGAAAGAGATCAGTGAGAAGAGAAAATAGTTCTTTTTTCCGAATCTCACTCCGAGCCATGCGGTCAACGGGATGATGATGACATTCGCCATGGTATAGCCCGTGGAGACCCAGCCGATCTCGGAGAGGGTCGCCCCGAGATTCCCCCGCATGTCAGGGACCGCCACATTGACGATGCTGGTATCCACCGTCTCCATCATGGCTCCCAGACAGGAGGAGAAGAGGATAGCCCACTTGAGCCAGCCTTGGCTTGCGGCACGCTTGCCTAAGGCTGTGGGAAGTCGCGACGGGTCAACCATATAACTAGGGTAGTCTCGTTCTGATAGCAGGAGATTTAATTAATGTCATTAAGGATCTCCCAATCCCTGCTGTTACCCTCAACGACTAGGGTAAGTTTGAACTTGTGTACTGCCAGCGGTTAGAGTCCCTAGAGCTGAACCACATCATCACGCCTCCCAACTCCCATCACATTTTCCAATGACTAACGCCACAACCACTCCTTCAAAACTCAGCCCCATCGTCTACTTCATAGGATTCACTGGCGCCCTAGCGGGACTTCTCTTCGGACTCGACATCGGGGTAATCTCTGGTGCCGAAGGCCTGATCCAGAAGAGTTTCTCCATCACGGACCAGGTGATCGAACTCGTGGTCAGTTCACTTCTTTGGGGGGCCGTCTTCGGGACGCTGATCAGCGGGATTCTATCCAATAAATTGGGTCGTCGCGGTGCCATCTTGATCAGCGCGGTGATCTTTATTCTAGGTTCGCTTGTCTGTGCATTTTCACCTGACGCCCGCCTGCTGATCGTCGCCCGTTTTTTTCTAGGAATCGCCATTGGCGTCGCCTCGTTCACCGCACCCCTCTATCTCTCTGAAATCTCCCCTCAGCGTGTCCGGGGATCGATGATCTCCATGTACCAACTGATGATCACCATCGGCATCGTACTCGCCTTCCTAAGCAATACATGGCTAGCCAATTACGCCAACTTCGACTGGTTGCTCGGGGACCACTACAAGTCCATGTTGGGAGCCGGCAACTGGAGGGTGATGCTCGGAATCGTCGCTTTTCCCGCCTTCCTGATGTTCCTGGGCGTTCTCTTCCTGCCGGAGAGCCCGCGCTGGCTTTTCCTCAAGGGCAAGAAAGCCCTTGCCGTCTCGGTCTTCGAGAGAATGCACCTCCCTACGGACGAGATCAGCAAGGAAGTCGTGGAGATCGAGGAGAGCCTTCGGGTAAGGCAGAACGGATTCCAGATGTTTCTGGGTAATCCGAACTTCCGGAGGGCCATCGGCCTTGGAATTGGCCTTCAGATCATCCAGCAACTCACGGGGATCAACGTCATCATGTATTATGCTCCACGGATCTTCAAGATTGCAGGGTTCTCCAACACGGAGCACCAGCTCTGGGGTACGGTCATCGTCGGGGTCACCAATGTGCTGGCGACATTCATCGCTATCGCCTTTGTCGATAGGATCGGGCGCAAGCCGATCATGTATGTGGGCTTCGCAGTCATGGGTCTCGCGATGATCGCAGTGGGAACCCTCTTCAACATGGATTTGGAAAAATCCCCGGCACTTGGCATCTGGGCCATTGGAGCACTTCTCATTTTCATCGTCGGATTTGCCATGAGTGCGGGCCCCATCATCTGGGTCATCTGCGCGGAGATTTTCCCGCTTTCGGGCCGCGACCTCGGTGTGACATTCAGTACGGCCACCAATTGGATCGTGAATGCGATCGTGGGCGGCACCTTCCTGACCCTTCTCGACAAATTTGGAAACGGTAACACCTTCCTGCTCTATGGAGGGCTGAACGCTCTCTTCGTGATCTTTTTTCTCTGCTTTGTTCCGGAGACCAAGGGTATCTCGCTCGAGAAGATCGAGGCCAACCTCCTCTCGGGCAAGCGCCTCAGGGAGATCGGTCGTTGAACTAAACTAGGCGACGGTAGCGCGGAAAGGCCCGACCGCGCGCCCAAACCCACCCTCTCCCTACTATTTCTTCCCTGCGACTACTCTCTCCTCTTCCAAGCTTTGCCAGAGAGGTGAAAATCATCGCGGAGATGGTCTGAAATCTCGAAAATCCAAGGATCTCGAGCATAGCTTTGAGTCTTGTACCCCAACCAAGACTAAGCCAGCTTGTTGAAGACGCTCGAATGGCGAAATTGGCAGACGCGCCAGACTTAGGATCTGGTTCCGAAAGGAGTGTGGGTTCAAGTCCCTCTTCGAGCACCATCTTTATCGAACTCTTCACGAGAGAATAAAATCTTGGAATGAATAAGCGACCAACATAGCAGTCATTCAACACATCCAAACTCATGGGACACATGCACAACTCCATCATCGACACGATCGGCCGCACTCCTCTCGTGCGCCTTAACCGCATCACCAAGGATCTCCCTGCCACGATTGCCGTGAAATGTGAGTTCTTCAATCCTCTTGGCAGCGTGAAGGATCGTAT
Source organism: Verrucomicrobiota bacterium (assembly GCA_037127835.1). Taxonomy (GTDB): domain Bacteria; phylum Verrucomicrobiota; class Verrucomicrobiia; order Chthoniobacterales; family UBA6821; genus UBA6821. Next base: position 5,596 of record JBAXXS010000085.1, read on the forward strand.
CGGCGCCGCCATGATTGCCGACGCCGAGAAAAAGGGACTCCTCAAGGAGGGAACCACTATCGTGGAGCCCACCAGCGGCAACACCGGTATCGCTCTGGCCTTTGTGGCAGCGGCCAAGGGCTACAAGCTGATCCTCACGATGCCCGAGACGATGAGCGTCGAACGCCGGACCCTGCTTGCAATGCTGGGAGCCCAGCTTGTTCTCACCCCGGGTTCCGAAGGTATGAAGGGCGCTATCGCACGCGCGGAGCAGATCCTATCAGAGACTCCGAACTCCTGGATGCCGCAGCAATTCAACAACGCCGCTAACCCCACCATTCATTCCCTGACAACTGCAGAGGAGATCTGGGAAGATACCGACGGCAAGGTGGATATCCTTGTCTCAGCAGTAGGCACCGGCGGCACGATCACCGGCGTCGCGGAGGCCTTGAAGGCCCGTAAACCAAGCTTCCAGGCTGTCGCCGTCGAGCCCAAGGACTCTCCCGTCATCAGTCAGACAAAGGCCGGCGAACCGGTGAAACCTGGCCCGCACAAGATCCAAGGGACCGGCGCCGGATTCGTCCCGGGCAACCTACATCTCAACATTGTGGACGAGGTCCTCACGGTCACCAATGACGAGGCCTTCGCCATGGCCCGCCGACTCGCCAAAGAAGAGGGGATCCTTGGAGGCATCAGCTCAGGTGCGAATGTCCATGCCGCAATCGAACTCGCCAAGCGTCCCGAGAATGCTGGCAAGCTGATCATCACCATCGCCTGCTCGACAGGAGAGCGCTACCTCAGCACCGCACTCGCCGACGAAGCCCGTGCTCAAGTCGGAGGCTAGGCGCCTCAGCGCCTAGGTGGATTAGGCTGTAGTCCGTTAGGCTATAAGGTCTCAATCCAGATATAAACCAAAGAGACTAAGTCCCGTATTCCTGAAATCCCTTCTAGTTTACTTGATCGTTTTATTTTTCCCTGCTCCTCTTACCCATCAGCCTAACAGCCTTCAGCCCAAACCCCTTTCTTCCATGTCTTCCATCTTTACTCCACCCGAAGCCGATCAGGAAATCGCACCTCCTTCCGGAGTTGAATTACTCTGGCTTAATCATCGCGGCACTCTACTCGGCGGACTTGGGGCCCTTGTCGTGATCTTAGTAGTTGCACTCGGCGTGATCATTTCCAACAGATCATCCGAAGAAGCCTCCGAGAATCTACTCTCCGCAGCCACTAATGATACGAGCCTCAATGAGGTGATCTCAAAATACCCCAATTCCCCAGCTGGGGCTGATGCCATGCTTCTGCTGGCATCTTCCCTGCGGAATGCCGGTAAGTTGGAGGAATCGAACGCCCTCTACTCCCGCTTTGCGGAGACCTATCCCAAGAGCTCTCTGGCCGTTTCTTCCCTCATCGGTCGCGCTTCCAATGCCCGCGTTGCCGGAAAGACCGAAGAGGCCCTGAATGCTTATCAGCAGGCTTCATCCGGATTCCCACAGTCTTACGGAGCACCATTCGCCCTCTTTTCCCAAGCCCGTCTTCTGGCCCAGCAGGGCAAGATGGAGGAGGCTAAGCGCGCGATTCAGGCCCTTGCCAGCCAGTACCCCTACTCCGCCTCCGCACAGGCAGCGGGTGCCGGCCCGCGCCA
>JBAXXS010000086.1:0-7151 GCA_037127835.1 Verrucomicrobiota bacterium
CTGAGTTCCATATTCATTCCCTCATCGCATTCATTTTCAGAGCGTCAGAATAAATCAAAAATGCTCTAGGCTGCAGGCTTGGGAGATTGGCCGTAGCCGAATCCTTTCCAAAAGTCGCTGATCCAATCCGCGATCCATGTCGTGATCGTGCGGGTGATCTCCACGAAGCTGATCATGTTCTCCACGAAATCATGCCCAAGTGAAGAGAGGGAAATCTCCTTTCCTGTGAGCAGAAGCAGTCCGGTGATGATGAGGAGATTGATCAGGTAGATGATTAGTAGGGAAAAAAACGTTCCTCCGTAGTGAAGATCCGGCTGGCCCTTGGCGATCAGGAGGCAAGTGAAGACGAGATGAAATGCGAGTGTGAATCCTAGCAGCAGAAACAGCACCCAGCGGTAAGGGCTGAGATCCGCCGCTAGGGAAGCCGCCCCGTAGAGGGTCACCACCAGAAGGCTGTAGAGCGGGAAGAAGTATGGGGCGAGAGCGATCCAAGTATTCACCCTGTCGGTGAGGACGTGGCCCCCGTCCAGGCTGACATGGAAATGATCGGCTACACTACCACCGAAGAGTTTAACCCAGATCGCATGGGTCATCTCGTGCCCGAAGACATAGGGCCACATCAGGATCTCACGGGGAACGATAAAGAACAGGATACCAAAAAGGATCATTCCGGCGGCAAAGCATCCGAATGACTGCGTGGCCAGTAGGCCGTGCTGAATGGAAGTTGTGAAGGCTTGGAAAAAGGTCTCGGTCAAGATAAGCGCAACAGGCAGAAGAAAGAGTCCAATGATGAACTTAACCCAGGACTTGGGAATGGTCGCGGCACTCTCATTGCCGTGAAGGAGTTGGTCGTTAGCCGAGGTCGTCTCATCTCGGTCGAAAAGATCCGAAGAGTCGTCCGTTGTTGTCGAGACGCGGAAGCGACGGGGGGGAATAGGGGCATTTTTCCCCGTTGATCGGCTGTCGCCCTTTCTCTGTGGAGAATAAGGGCGGGCCACGCGTCGGTGAGGTTGCGCTTCTTAGGCGCGGCCCATGTAGGCGCCGGTCCGTGTGTCGACCTTGACGATCTCCCCCTCCTTGATGAAGAGGGGAACCTGGATCACCTTTCCGGTCTCGAGAGTGGCGGTCTTCATCACATTGCTGGAAGAGTCTCCCTTCACTCCCTCGGGAGATTCAGTCACCTTGATGTTGGCCGAGGCGGGAAGCTCTACGGAGACCGCGCGTCCCTCGACATAGAGGATTTCCACCTGCATGTTCTCGACGAGGAAGTCCTTGGCGTCACCAAGGAGGGAGGCCTGAAGGGTAATGGTCTCGAAGGTATCGGGGTCCATGAAATTATAGCCATCCTGGTCGGCGTAACTGAAGTCCAGCTTGGTACGATGGACTTCGACAAGCTCGACCTTCTCCGTTGAGGCAAAACGGACATCCGCCGACTTGCCTGTGCCGATATAACGGATGATGAGCTGAACGAAAGCTCGGAGGTTTCCGGGGGTGCGGTGGGTCACTTCAAGGACGATGGCAGCATTGCTATTGTACTTGATTGCCATTCCTTTGCGGAGGTCGTTTGCGAGTGCCATGATGTCGTGGAGTGAAGGGTGGGGATTAAATGAGTTTGAGTCGGGCGAGATCCTGGGAGTCGACCACGCCCAAGGGTTTTCCCCAAGTATCCGTGACCACGAGATCGTCTATCCGATGCTGTTCTAGCACCATCAGAACCTCGGCGGCAAGTTTGTCAGCATGAATGGTGACCGGGCCTTGGGTCATCACCTCGCCGACCGGTCTGGTTCCGATCTGCGGATCTGTGGGGAATCGGCGGGCAAAATCACCGTGGGTAAAGATTCCGGCAAGCTGACCCTCTGCGTTCACGACTAGGGCGGCCCCTGCCCGTTTCTTGGTGAGTTCGCGTAGCACCTCGACGACAAGGTCGCTGGTCTTGACGATCGCCGCTTCTTCGCCGCCCCGCATGATATCCCGCACCTTGAGCAGGAGGGAGCGGCCGAGTTGGCCGCCAGGATGGTATCGAGCGAAATCCTCACGGGTGAACCCCCGCTCCTCAAGGAGGACCATGGCGAGCGCATCGCCCAGAGCCAGCATGACGGTCGTGCTGGAAGTGGGGGCGAGGTTGTGGGGGCAGGCTTCCTGAGTGACGGAGACATCGAGGACGACGTCGCTGGCTTTCGCAAGCGAGGACTCGCGGTTACCGGTGAGGGCGATTTTTTTGACATCGAACCGGGCAAGGGCGGGCAGGATCCTGATCAGTTCCTCGGTCTCGCCGCTATAGCTGAGCACGAGGATGACATCACCGTCGCTGATGAGACCGAGATCGCCATGGAGGGCGTTGAGCGAATTGAGCACCATGGCGGGTGCGCCCGTGCTGGTAAGGGTTGCCGCGATTTTCTCGCCGACGTGACCGGACTTGCCGACGCCCAGGACGACAATCTTTCCACTGCGGCCAACAGCTTGCTTCAACAGCTCAACGGCGAACGAAAAGCTCCCGTCCAGACGCTCGGAGAGGCGCTGCAGTTCGTCGATTTCGATTGAGAGAACGCGCCGTGCACGCTCGAGGGAATCCATCCTCTCAGTCTGAGTGGTTCCGTGGCCAATGATCAACGCTGAAGCAGCAATGTCGTGAGATAGAATGGAAGGGGTTGGCTCGGGAGGCTTGCCCCTTGCTCCGAAAGGCGGCTAAGGTACGTTCATGAACGGCAAGCTCTTTCGCCCAATTCTTTTCGTTGCCGCCCTTCTGATGGCTGCTTCCGGCATTGCCCAGCAGGCCGCTTCGGATGCTTCCTTTGTGGCGTCCAAGCCCAAAAAGACCAAGGTCGAGGCCAACCCGATCGAGAAACCCGCTCCCTACGACATCACTGGCGTAGTAGCTCAGGCTTTCAACATGAAGAAGCCGCTTCAGTTGGTGAATCCCCTCGCACCGAGGAAATATGGCGATGGCCATGACGACATCACCTGGGATCCCGATAATCCGGAGAAACCGAAGGGCATCATCCTATTCGGTTTCCAGTGGTAGGGTTGTTGGTTACAGGCAAGGCGGGCACGGTCGGATAGTTATGAAGCAGGCCACGCAGCAGCCGGCTAAACCGGTAAGGGTTGCCTTTCTCTTCGTCTCGATGCCGGTCGGAGGCGCCGAAGATTTTCTCCTCTCAGCGAGCAAATACCTTCCGCCGGGTGTTGAGGCGCGCTTTGTCTGCCTGCGAAATCTCGGAGTGCTCGGTGAGGAGGCCAAGTTGGCAGGTCTTCCGATCGATGTGGTTCCTGTCTTCCCTACCAAGAGAATGAACCCCTTCGGGATGCTACGGCTTGCCCGGTGGTTCCGTGAGAACGGGATCGATGTCATCCACGCGCAGTCGTATCATGACCAACTCTTCGGGGTTATCGCGGCTAAGTTAGCCGGCATTCGATCGATCGTGCATCAGCAGAAAACCTTTCTGGAGCTTAAGGGAAGGAAGGGCTTTTTCATGCGGTATATCTACCGCTGGGCCGACCACGTGATCGCCCTCTCGGAGGAGACTCGGCGCGATCTGATCGCTGCCTTCGGTCTCGAGACCGAGGAGGTTTCCGTCGTCCCGAATGCGATCGACCCAGCGGTTTTCCGCCCGGTTGAGGATAGGTCCGCAGTTCGCTCCACTCTGGGAATAGACCCCAAGGAATTCCTTGTCGGCTCCGTGGCCTCCCTTCATTCCACCAAGAATCATCAGGCCACGATCGGCGCTATGGCTTTACTCGTGAAGCGGGGAACTGAGCTGCCGAAGTTTATGCTTTTCGGAGAGGGGCAGGACCGCCCGGTGCTGGAGAACGGAATTCGGGAGCATCAGCTTGAGGGGCACCTGATTCTGGCCGGAAGGAAGAGGCCCGTGGCTCCGTGGCTCCAGTCGCTTGACCTGTTCGTCTTGGCATCCCATTGGGAGGGGCAGCCGCTGGCCTTGCTGCAGGCGCTCGATTGCCGGATTCCTATTCTAGCCAGCCGTATTGAAGGGAACACCGTGTTGCTGGGCGAAGAGCACCCTGGTCTTTTTGAACCGACCGACCATGCTACCTATGCGGATCTGCTGGAGCGGGCCGTTAACGATAAGGCCTTCAGGCAATCACTGCTCGAGTTCCAGGAAAAGTTGCCAAGGCCCTCGTTGCCCAAGTTGAGCTTGCAGCTCGCGGAACTCTACGGGCGGCTTGCGGCCAAGCCCTGAGCTTTAGAGAGTTTTCGGTTTTTTCTGACGCTCTGAAAATGAATGCGATGAGGGAATGAATATGGAACTCAGGAACTCAGGAAAAGAATGAGACTGGAGAAGTGTCGTGCCGACGATGAAAGAACCGAGAGCTCCTGCTTCATGGATATCGAGCACTCTCCGCTATGCCACAGCGTCATGTGCGGATTAATTCCTCATAACAGCTCATCTCCCTCCTTGGTATGCTTTCCACCAAATTTACCGTTTGGTTCTGCATTTCCCTTCCTGAGTTCCTGAGTTCCATATTAATCATGCAGTCTCCCCTCAAGCGACAGATTGACTAGAAGATGCTCTAAGCTCTCTCTGAAAGTATCGCCGCAATGGCCTCCGTGACCATGGGAACGCTGATCTCCTGCATGAGTTGCTCGCCGGGAAGCTGATAGCGCTCGGTCTCAAGCATGGTGTTTTTGGAACGGACAACCCGGTGGGAACATTTCCAAGGTTGGAACTGATACGCTGGCGGGTGACCGAAGAGGACAACGGAGGGGCATTGGACGGCCGCCGCCAAATGCATCGCCGCCGTGTCGACGCCCACAAAGAGTGAGGCTGAGCCGAGTAGGGTCGCAAGCTGCGCCCATGACAGCTTCCCTTCCGTGGAGAGAACCCGGCCCTCAAAGCTTTCGCAGAGTATGGAGGCCTCCGCGATCTCACGGGGATTCGGCCCGCAGCTGATCACGACCTGCGGGAATCTTTTCAGGAGTGCAGCGATCACCTGCTTCCAGCGATCCAAGGGCCACGATTTGGAAGACCAGCGGGTGGCGGCATGGACCACCGCGTAGGAACTCGTGATCGTACTTTCTAGGGGGGCGGGCCGCATGGCTTCTCGTGCGAAACGCATCGGAGGTGGTTCCTCGGGCAGCCCAAGTGTTTCCCTAACAGCGTTGTAGTCGCGGAGCACTTGATGCACCGGACCATGGCCGGTGATGACGAGTCGGTTGAAGCGTTTTTTCCAAGATGTGAAGAGAGGGATTCCCTCAGGCCTTTCGTAGCTGTTCGTGCAGCGGATCTTTGCTCGACTGGCCGTGCAGAGAACCCTTCCCCTGTTGTTATCTCCCAACTCGAAGGCATAGTCGAAGCGAGTGCCTGCGATCACTGCAAGCGTGACGAGATCCTTGCCGAAATCACTCCAGGTACGGCGACCCTCCTCTGGTCGGGCAGTCGTGACTATCCGGTCGATCTCGGAGCATCCGGCAAATATTCCTTCTGTGCCTCGGCGTACGGCAACCCAGATCTCGGCATTAGGAAATTTTCCCTTGGTAGCAACAATGGTCGGCGTGAGCAGAAGGTTGTCGCCGATATGTAGCAGCTTCGTGAAAAGAATCCGCATCGGCATGCCTGCTCTTGCCTCTGATTAGAGGGCGTGAACCGGGATCACGGTGACCGGGACACGCGACTTGTGCAGAACCGAGGTCACCACGCTTCCGCTGAAGAGTTGGTAGACCGAACCGTGGCCATGGGATCCGAGGATTATCATCGTGGCTTGATTGGACTCGGCTTGGCCAATGATCTCGTCGACCGGGAGTGAGACGACAGCCACACTTTCGACAGTGAGTCCTTTGGCACGGAGTGGCGCCGCGAACTGCTCCAGGCGCTCCTTAACCAGATTCAAATCCTCAGACTCCATCGGAATCGGCGCCGTGATCACATCCATGGCGGCACCTACCGGAACATACGCGGCGACAGGTTCAACGACATTTAGGAGCACCAAGCGGGCGTTCATAGATGCAGCTAGCTCCGCCGCACCATCCACGACTTTCTGGGAGATCGAGCTGAAATCAATTGCTGTAAGAATGGTTTTCATACGGGTTCAGCATGGAATGGAGGCGGTTGCCTTGCCAGTCAAATGAGCTTTCCTTAGAGTAAGCAAATGGATGATCTTTTCGGCAGTGCCGCTTCCCCTCGGCTGGGCAAGGAGGTTATCCTTCCTGCCGATGCGCCTCTGGCGGCCCGGATGCGTCCTCGGACGCTCGAGGAATATGTCGGCCAGAGCCACATTCTGGGAGAGGGGAAACTCCTGCGGCGCGCTATCGAAGCCGATCGCCTCTCTTCGGTGATCTTCTACGGACCTCCGGGCACGGGAAAGACCAGTCTGGCTAGGGTGATTGCCAGCCGGACAAAGAGTCGTTTCATCGAATTGAGCGGCGTCGAGGGTTCTGTCGCCGATATCAGGAAGGCCGTCGGCATGGCTACCATCGAGGCGAGAAACGGTGGGCGGACGCTCCTCTTCATCGACGAGATCCACCGCTTCAACAAAGCCCAGCAGGATGCCCTCCTACCCGATGTAGAGCGCGGCACAGTACGCCTGATCGGGGCGACCACCCAGAACCCCTTCTTTTCGATCAACAGCCCGCTGGTCTCCCGTTCGCAGATTTTCCAACTGAAACCCCTGACCGAGGAGGATCTGATTTACCTGCAGAAACGTGCGATTGCAGATTCGGAACGCGGACTCGGAACACTCCCGATTGATCTTGATGAGGATGCGGCCCGTCATCTTGCTACAGTCTGTGACGGTGATGCCCGCAAGTGTTTGAATGCCCTGGAGATCGCAGCCAGGACCACTCCTTTCGGTCCTGACGGCAGGATTCATATTACTCTGGAAGCCGCCTCCGAGAGCATCCAGAAGAAGGCCATTGTTTACGACGGGACCGGTGACGACCACTACGACACAATCAGTGCCTTCATCAAGAGCCTGCGAGGTAGCGATCCCGATGCCTCTCTTTACTGGCTGGCCAAGATGCTCCATGCGGGTGAGGAGTTACGGTTCATCACGCGGCGTCTCGTGATCTTTGCCAGTGAGGATGTGGGGCTTGCTGATCCGCTGGCTCTACCACTTGCTATTTCCGCTCAGCAGGCTGTTGAGTTTGTAGGATTACCCGAGGCCCGGATCACGCTTGCCCATGCAACCGTCTATTTGGC
>JBAXXS010000087.1:0-6755 GCA_037127835.1 Verrucomicrobiota bacterium
TCGGCAATCTCTTCAGCCGGATAGGTCCAGATCTCGCTAAGAGTTGGGTGGTAATGGGGAATAAGGGCCAGTTGGCCTGCCGTTGCGTTGAAGGCCATCGCCACGACGATCTCATGGATAAGTTCCGATCCTTCAGGGCCCACCACCGCGCCTCCGAGAATGCGTCCATCGGCAGCATCAGCTATCAGTTTCACAAACCCGTCAGTCTCTCCCTTCACGATTGATTTGCCATGATCTGCGAAGGGATAACTGGCTGTTACGACAGGGTGCCCTGACTCTCTGGCCTCCAGCTCTGTCATGCCACATGAGGCCATCTGGGGCTCCGTGAAGGCGGCAAAGAGTTTCAGACGGTAATCCATCACCACGGGTGATCCGCCCTTCAGGAGCACGGCAGCGTTCTTGGCGGCCGTCTCCCCCTGCGTGATGGCAATATGGACCACCTCATAAGGGCCGCAGCAATCACCGGCGGCAAAGAGATGACTCACCGTGGTGCGCTGCTCAAGATCGGTGCAGATAGCAGGCCCCTCAAGCGCCACACCGGCCTTCTCAAGATCTAGGCCGGCGAGATTTGGACGACGCCCCAGTGCGTTCAACACGAGATCGGCTTTCACCTGCTGTTCTCCATTCCCATATTCAAAATGAACAACGAGATCGGCGCCCGATTGATCGATCCGGAGTAACCTCGTGCCGCAGAGCACCTCCATGCCTCTCTTGCGAAAAGCCTCGGCCAAGGCATCAGCCACATCCTGATCACTTCCTGTCAGGAGCTGCGTGTTGCGTTGCAGGATCGTCACCTTAGTGCCAAGCGACTCCAGGTAGTGTGCCATCTCGAGCGCCACCGGTCCGCCCCCGAGCACGACTGCCGATGAAGGGATCTTTATCATCTCCAGCAGGTCGTCACTGATAAGGCAGAGCTCGATTCCGGGAATCTGCGGTCGATTGATGACGGAGCCCGTGGCAATGCATCCGCTTTTCAGTTTGATGATTCTTTCCCCTCCCTCATGTAGATCGACCTTAAGAACATGAGGATCTAAGAATTCGGCATGCCCGCGGATGAAATCAAAACGCCCACTTTCGAGCTGCTCTTTCCTGTAGTCGGCAAACTCGGCGATCAGACGTCTCTTGCGCGCGATGATCTCCTCCGCATCAAATCCGATCTTCTCGGCACTCAGGCCGAACTCCTGGGCATGACGCAGGGTGCGATAACGATTGGCTGACTCGATAAGGGTCTTGCTCGGCATGCACCCCCTTAGGATGCAGAGCCCACCTACTTCATCGCCCCCTTCGATCACCACCGTGGAAAGCCCGAGTGACGCTGCGGTTCTTGCGGCTGCGTAACCGCCACTCCCACCCCCAATCACCACAAAATCATATTCCTTCATGCCTTTAATCTGCTCCTCACCCATGGCTTTGAAAAGCTGGTAAAGAGACTGCACTTTTTAATCTGGAACTCATGAACTCATGAAAAATACACAGAGGCACACGGAGAAAGATCGAGGGACCGAGGCAACTGATCCCATGAGACCTGTTACCACATACAATCAGTTTCTGACATCGCCGGCATTGCATACCGTTTCTCTCCTTCCTGAGTTCTTGAGTTCCAGATTCATCAATTTTCCTCCCCCAAGATGTAGTGTCGGATTACTAGAGCAATACCCATATCCTGCGCTTTAGGCTGAAAACGCCCAAAAAAGCGTTGCCCACCCCACCTCGCGTCCCTACCCTTCTGGGAATCACAAATCCGCCCTTTTCCCGGGCATTCCGACACTCTTCCATGGCTAAAAAAGAACCCGCAGAACCGATCATCCCCCTCGACGACTCCGACATTCCAGAGAAGCAGGACACCGCAGGTGGTGAAGAATACGGAGCCGCACAGATCGACAAGCTGGAGGGACTCGAGGCCGTCCGTAAGCGCCCCGGCATGTACATCGGAGATCCCGATGAGCGCGGACTCCACCACTGCGTCTTCGAGGTTCTTGATAACTCCATCGACGAGCATCTGGCCGGCTATTGCACACGTGTCGAGGTCTCTATTCACTCCGACGGCTCGGTCTCCATTCGAGACAATGGCCGAGGCATTCCGGTGGAGATCCATCCCAAGTTCAAGATCCCGACCCTCGAACTCGTCATGACCAATCTCCACGCCGGCGGCAAGTTCGGACAAGGAGCCTACAAGTACTCGGGCGGTCTCCACGGCGTCGGCGCGAAGTGCGTCAACGCCCTCTCCACCTGGTTCAAGGTCGAGGTCATGCGCGAGGGGAAGGTCCACTTCATGGCCTTCGCCCAAGGTAAGACCACCCAGCCACTGACGGTCCTCAGCGAACTGAAGAACAAGAAGCAGACCGGCACCTTCGTCACCTTCCTTCCCGATCCCGAGATCTTCACGATCACTACCACCTTCAAGTTCGAGCGCCTGTCTGGACGCCTCCGCGAGCTTGCCTTCCTGAACCCCGGCATCGAGATCGTCCTCACCGACGAGCGCGACGATGAAGAGCATCGTACCCGCCACGAAACTTTCCTCTACAAGCATGGCATCGTGGAGTTCGTGCGCCAGCTTGGTGAGACCCGCACAGTCCTTCACCCGAAGCCGATCGTCATCTCCCGCCAGCGTGACGAGATCTTTGTCGACGCCGTCCTGCAGTATAACGACTCCTACACCGATCAGATTCTCTGCTTCGCGAATTCCATCCCGAATCCCGACGGTGGCACCCACCTGACCGGCATGAGGACCGCCCTCACTCGTGCGATCAACCAGTACGCCAAGGCCAACAATATACTCAAGGAGAAGGACCCCGCCCTCTCCGGTGACGATGTGCGCGAAGGACTCACCGCTGTCCTGAGCGTCAAGCTTCCAAATCCCCGCTTCGAGTCCCAGACCAAGGTCAAGCTGGTCAACACCGAGGTGGAAGGCGTCGTGAATTCCTCCATCTACGAGGGACTCATGGATCACTTCGATCAGAATCCTCCAGTCGCCAAGAAAGTCATCGAGAAGGCCCTCACCGCAGCCCGTGCCCGCGAGGCGGCCCGCAAGGCCCGTGAGACCGTCCGTAAGAGCGCCCTCACCGGCGGCGGACTCCCCGGTAAACTGGCCGACTGTTCCGAGCGTGACCCCGCTCTTACCGAACTCTACATCGTCGAGGGTGACTCCGCAGGTGGCTCCGCCAAGCAGGGACGCGACCGCCGCTTCCAGGCTATCCTGCCGATCCGAGGCAAGCTTATCAACGTGCAGAAGGCCCGCCTCGACAAGGTTCTCCAGAACACCGAGATCCAGACCATGATCACGGCAATCGGCACGGGCATTGGGGACGGCGACCAGGAAGGTGCCTTCAACATCGAGAAGCTCCGCTACGGACGCATCGTAATCATGACCGATGCCGATGTCGACGGATCGCATATCAGGACCCTCCTCCTCACCTTCTTCTATAACCAGATGCCGCAGCTCATTCGCCGCGGGCACATCTTCATCGCCCAGCCACCGCTCTACCAGATCAAGAGGAAGAAGCGCGAAGAGTATGTCGACGACGACGTTCAGCTCAACCGCATCCTGATCTCCCTCGGAGCTGAGGAACTGAAACTCGTCTCCCTTCCCGAGAAGAAGGAGATCGCTGCTGCCCCATTCAAGGAGATCCTGGAGCTTCTCGACAGGCTTGAGAAATCGAGTGATGCAGTCCGCCGTCTTGGTGGGGATTTCGAGGCCTACCTCCACGCCCGCTCGCCCGAGGGAGTCCTACCCTCCTATCTGGTCGTTATTCGCTCTGGCAACGAGGAGACCGTCGAGTATTTCCACAACGAGACGGATCTCCGCGACTTCACCGCCAAGAACATCGATCTGAACCTCTTCGATGCCGAGCCTTCTGAAGGGGAGAACGGCGAGAGTGGCACCGGAGCCGTCGTAGAAAAGGTCGCCAAGGCTGACAAGAACCCCCGCCGCCGACGCGCCCGTCTCGTCGAGATCCATCAGTCCAAGAGCATCGAGAAGCTCATGGGAGAACTTAATAAGAAAGGCTTCAAGATCGAGCACTACGCTGACAGCAAGACACCGCTCTTCCACCTCATCGACGGAGAAACCACCCACGAGATATTCGCCATCCCACGTATCCTCGAAATGGTGAAGGAAGTCGGCCGCCGCGGCGTTCAGGTCAAACGATTCAAGGGTCTTGGTGAAATGAACGCCAAGGAGCTCTACGAGACTGCTATGAACCCCGAGCGCCGCCGCTTCCTCAGGGTCGAACTGAACGACGATAATGCCCTCGAGGCCGGTCGCATGTTCGACATTCTGATGGGCGACGTAGTTGAGCCACGCAGGATCTTTATCGAAGATAATGCTCTGAACGTCCGTAACCTGGACGTCTAGGGGACACTTGTGAGCTTGGCCGATATCTACGTTAGTCTGCGCTTGCAGTAGCTCTCTACTACAGCGTCGCTTGACCGTCTTGATCTCTATCCCATCTCCGCGCGTGTGGGTCTTCTTTGATTAGGAGCCTATAGATAGCGTAGTGACGAGCATTTAGCTGCTTTCAACCCTCTTGGCTGGCGATGCCGAAAAACACTTGGTGGAGCCATGGGGAGTCGAACCCCAGACCTCCTCCATGCCATGGAGGCGCTCTACCAACTGAGCTATGACCCCAAGTGTCTCATCCAGAAAAACCACGGGGCTTTCCGGGATGGAGATGAGAAAGTAGGATGAATCCCGCTGCCGGGCAATACGAATTCCAAAAAAAATGCAGGAATCAAAAACATCCATTGACACTCTGTGTCGAAACCCCCATTCTTTCCGACCCGATTCCTTTAAGAAATCCAAGACTTTTAAGACATGAAGCGCACCTACCAACCTTCCAAACGCACACGCAAACAGCAGTTCGGCTTTCGTGCACGCATGAAGACCAAGAATGGTCGCGCTATCCTGAGCCGCCGTCGTCAGCATGGACGCAAGCGTCTCCTGCCGAAGGGAGTTGAGCTCCACTTCGCGCGCCACACCGAGGCCTAAGAGTCTGGTTAAGCAGACCAAGCCGGTGAAGCTTGGCCTGCCGCGTTCGTCGCGGTTGCGATCAGGCTATCAGCATCTGAAGGTTCGCTCGGCTGGCCTTTCCTTTCACGGAACATTTCTCCGGATGGGAGTGATGAGCGATCAGGTCACGGAAACCCAGGGAGCCGTCGTCGTCTCCCGTCGTGTCGGTCCGGCTGTCACCCGCAACAAGCTGAAGCGTCGTTTGCGGGAAGTTTACCGCAAGGAACTCCCGGGTCTACGAACCGGTCTCTGGATTGTCGTGACGGTCAAACCCTCTGCGGCAAATGCCACGATGGAATCTCTTCGCTCGGAATGGTTGCGTCTTGGAAAGCGTCTCTCTATTTTCAGCGACTCATTGCCCGACCAGGGCGCCTGACCCGATGTCCTTTATTCTTTGCATTCCGATTCACCTCTACCGGTGGCTGATCTCCCCGTTGCTCCGTGCACTATGCGGTGACAGCGGATGTGGATGCCGTTTTCACCCGAGCTGCTCAGCCTATGCCCTCGAGGCCTTGAATACCCGCGGATCTCTCCAGGGCTCACTGCTGGCCTTGCGACGCTTCTCCAAATGTCACCCCTGGGGAGAAGGTGGCTTCGATCCCGTGCCCGGGAGCCAAGGATGAAACTTGAGACCTTAAACCTGAAGTCACTCCCATCATTCCCAAAAATCGTCAGTTTTAGCCTTTAACCTTTAGCCTTCCACTTTTTCACACTTATGTTCGACCGTACTACCTGGATCGCCATCGCTCTCTCCATCGCCGGACTTGTCGGATGGCAGTTTTATTACTCCAAGACCTACGCTCCCTATATCGCCCAGCAGGCGACCCTGCAGCGCGAGGCAAAGCTAAAATCCCAAGTCGCCAAGGCCTCTGAACCTGTAGCCCAGCCCATCGCACCAACGGTCACACCTACCGCGGTACTACTCCCGGCTGTCGCGGGGGCTACCCCTCAGATTCCCGAGCTCTCCGCTAAACGCGAGACCTTGGATACCAGCCGAGCCGAGTATCTCTTCGCCGCCAATACGGGAGGCATCGAGGCCGTCACTCTTTTCCTGCATCTCGGAGCAAACGAGCACAGCCTCTTCCTGAACAAGGACTCCGGTCTCCCGATCGGTGCGCTCTGCGACTCGAACGGTACTCCGATCGGGGGCTTCTCGATGGAGACAGACAAGAAGCAGGCGATCACCCGATTCACCCTGGCCACGCCCGGCGGACTCTCCGTCACGAAGTCCTTCACACTGCCCCAGACCGTCGGCGCTCCCGAGGAATACCAGATCGGTCTCGATCTCTCGTTCAAGAACAGCGGCTCAACCCCGATCACGCTGCCCGGTTACTTCGTGGCGGCCGGAGGCGAGGCCCCGATCCATATTAAGGATCTCCCGACCTATACCTGCTTCGACTGGCTTCGCGACGGGAAGATGACCTCCATCGACGTCAACTGGTTCGAGGCGGGGAAGATCCCGCTTGTCGGCATCGAGACCCGGCCCGCCCGCCCCCTCTACACTCAGCAGGACTCCGGCATCCAGTGGGCGGCCGTGACCAGCCAGTACTTCTGCACGATCGTCTCTGCGGCCAAGGATCAGGCCGGCAGCGGTGTCTGGGCAAGGCGCTTCCAGGCCCAGAATGCCACAGAGACCCCAAACGGACAGCCAATCTACGGCATCACCGGCGGTCTGGGAACCGGCCCCATCGCTCTCGCCCCGGGCGAGACGATTACCCGTCATTACTCCATCTATGCGGGACCTAAA
>JBAXXS010000088.1:0-6688 GCA_037127835.1 Verrucomicrobiota bacterium
CCCTGATTTCAAACTTTTTAACCTTCCAACCTTTTAACGTTTCACTTCATTCACACTTTAGCAACAAGCCCTCCCGCAGGTGCGGGTAGGGGCAACCGTTAGAAAACCACAACCATAAGGAAAAACACACCATGGCAGTAAACATCCAACCTCTCGGTGACCGTGTGCTCGTGCAGACGATCGATGAGAAGGAAGTCAAGAAGGGCGGGATCATCATCCCTGACACCGCCAAGGAAAAGCCGACAGAGGCCAAGGTCATTGCCCTCGGCACCGGCAAACTCGACGAAGACGGCAAGAAGATCGCCTTCACCGTCAAGAAGGGTGACACCGTCCTCATCTCCAAGTACGGCGGCACCGAGGTCAAGGTCGACGGCGAGACCTATCTGATCATGCGCGAGGACGATATCCTCGGCATCATCGGCTAATCCACACAATCTAACCAACCAACACACAGAAGAATATTATGGCAGCTAAACAACTCCAATTCGACGAGGCCGCACGCCACGCACTCCTGCGCGGTGTCGAGAAACTCGCCAAGGCAGTCAAGGCAACGCTTGGGCCCTCGGGTCGCAACGTCATCCTCGACAAGAAATTCGGCAGCCCAACGATCACCAAGGACGGCGTCAGCGTCGCCAAGGAGATCGAGCTTGAGTGCCCGTTCGAGAACATGGGCGCGCAGCTCGTCCGTGAGGTTGCTTCCAAGACCAGCGACATCGCCGGTGACGGAACAACGACCGCGACCGTGCTCGCCGAGGCCATCTACAAAGAGGGTCTGAAGAACGTCACCGCCGGTGCCAACCCCACTTCCCTGCAGCGCGGAATCAACAAGGCCGTCGACGCTATCGTCGGCGAGCTTGCCCGCATCAGCAAGAAGGTGAAGGACAGCTCCGAGATCGCCCAGGTCGCCACCGTCTCCGCCAACTGGGACACCACCATCGGCCAGATCATCGCTGACGCGATGGACAAGGTCGGCAAGGACGGCACCATCACGGTCGAAGAGGCAAAGTCCATCGAGACCTCCCTGGACGTCGTCGAGGGAATGCAGTTCGACAAGGGCTACCTCTCTCCTTACTTCGTGACCAACGCCGAGGGAATGGAAGCATCACTCGACAGCGCCTACATCCTCATCCACGAGAAGAAGATCAGCTCCCTCAAGGACCTGCTTCCTCTGCTTGAGAAGGTTGCCAAGAGCGGCAAGCCACTCCTCATCATCGCTGAGGACGTCGAGGGTGAGGCCCTTGCCACCCTCGTGGTGAACAAGCTCCGTGGCACACTCCAGATCTGCGCCGTCAAGGCTCCCGGATTCGGAGACCGTCGCAAGTCCATGCTCGAGGACATCGCCGTCCTCACTGGCGGACGCTGCATCACCGAGGATCTCGGCATCAAGCTCGAGAACATCACCCTTGAGGACCTTGGTCGTGCCAAGCACATCACCGTCGACAAGGAGAACACCACCATCGTCGAAGGATCCGGCAAGAGCTCTGACATCCAGGGCCGCGTCGCTCAGATCCGTCGCCAGATCGAGGAGACCACCAGCGATTACGACCGTGAGAAGCTCCAGGAGCGTCTTGCCAAGCTCGCAGGCGGTGTCGCCGTCATCAACGTCGGTGCAGCCACCGAGACCGAGATGAAGGAGAAGAAGGCCCGCGTCGAAGACGCCCTTCACGCCACCCGTGCGGCAGTCGAGGAGGGTATCGTCCCAGGCGGCGGTGTCGCTCTCATCCGCGCTCAGAAGGTGCTCGACACCCTCAAGCTCGAAGGTGACGAGGCCGTCGGTCTCGAGATCATTCGTCGCGCCGTCGAGGCTCCTCTCCGCCAGCTTGTTGCTAACGCAGGCAAGGAAGGCGCACTCGTCGTCCAGGAAGTCAAGAAGGGCAAGGGCAACGAAGGTTACAACGTCGCCACCGGCGAATACGTCGACCTCGTGAAGGCTGGCATCGTCGATCCGACGAAGGTCACCCGCAGCGCCCTGCAGAACGCCGCTTCCATCAGCGGACTCCTCCTCACCACCGAGGCCGTCATCGCTGACGCCCCCGAGAAGGAGAAGGGTCCAGCCATGCCTCCGGGCGGTGGCGGAATGGGCGGAATGGGTGGAATGGACTACTAAGTCCGACTCCCACGCTTCTCAAAGAAGTTACAGCAGCAGCCGGGTCAGAAATGACCCGGCTGTTTTGCGTTTAGCGAAGGAGAGGTGTTTGGACTAAAGGCTGTTAGGGTCTAGGCTTGAAACACAGGCGAAAATTGTCATTTCCGAAAAAGTTGCCCTCTTGCTGTACTAAGGTTAACTTAAGAGAGTGATTCAGACTATCGAAGCTGTGATTGACGAACAGGGAGGTGTTCATCTGATGGAGAATATTCATCTGGATCGCAGTCATCGTGCCTTGGTGACGATCCTTGCCGAGGAGCCTTCCATGGATCGTCGGGAGACTGCCCTGCTGAGTGAAGCCGCCTTAGCCACCGACTGGAACAGCCCCGAGGAGGACGTCGCATGGTCTCACCTACAGCAGGATCGGTAGTCCTTGTTCCGTTTCCCTTTTCGGACCTTTCTCATTCCAAGAGAAGGCCCGCAGTTGTACTTGCGGATTCAGGGAAAGGGGATTGGATTCTTTGCCAACTCACAAGCAGATCGTATGCCGATGAACGTGCCGTGGAGTTGACGGATCGCGATTTCATAAGCGGAGGTCTCCGTGTCACCAGTTACGCTCGACCCGGCAAACTCTTCACCGCACATGAAGGACTCTTTATTTCTGAAGAGGGCACCCTCATGCCTGAGGTGCTCCAACGCATCATTGACCGAATCTGTTCGTTGTTGGATCCCCGGAAATGATCGGATTCAGGAGAGACGAGAGAGCTTCATCATTACAATGAAGTGCCACCTGCCAATTAAGCGCTCATCCGACGAAGGTCACCCGCAGCGCCTTGTAGAACGCCGCTTCCATCAGCGGACTCCTCCTCACCACCGAGGCCGTCATCGCTGACGCCCACGTGAGGGAGAAGGCTCCAGCCATGCCAGCAGGTGGTGGGATGGGGGGGGTGAGTATCCATGGACTGTAGGGACGTTTGACCTTTGGCGCTTTTTTTCTTCCCAATGAAGGCTAGATTGAGACAAGTCACTACGAAGCCATGAGGACACTCCCCGATCACCCCCTGCGCTATGCCATGGTCAATGAGCTGCATGCGCGTCCTTTCCCTGTACTGACGCCGCCCTGTCAGGTGGTTTATTTTGCGATCAAGGAACCCAAAGACGCCCGCAAACGCGACCGCGATCGGGATCGGGCTCATCTGATTACGCTACTCGATCAATTTGGCGTGAATCATCCCGAGGATCGAGCGACTCATTTCGAAGCAAGTCTGGGCAAAACAGATTTGAAATGGGAATCGCATACGGAGTTTGTGACCTATTCCGCCTTTACCCCAGGTTTGGATGTACGGCCTTTTGATCCAGCGGGAGCGGCCGTACTACCCCCCGACTGGTTGGCCAAAGCACCTGGTCAGACCATGGTTGCGATGATGATCCGCGTCGAGGAACTGCCCGAGGATGAGGAAAAGATCCTGCCGATGTTGCTCGATTGGTTCGTTCCCGAAAGTGTCGCAGTCTCCTATGTCCTCGATGGGGCGGCGGTCGTAGCAGGAGATTTTCGCATCGATGCAGCTGGGTTCATGCGCTTTTCGGTTTTTGTGCGCAAAGGAACGGGCACACGCAGGGTTGGACGGATTGTGCAACGTCTCTGCGAGTTGGAAACCTATCGTGCGGCCTCGATGCTGGGCCTGCCAAGGGCATGGGAATTATCGAGAGAGCTGAATGCGCTGGACCCGCGCCTTTCTGCGCTGGTCTCAGGGTTGGATGAGCGCGGAGAATCCGCCGAAGAAGCACTCCACGAGTTACTCTCCATTGCCGGGCAACTGGAGCGCCTTGCTGTTCAGACCAGCTTTCGTTTGCCGGCCACCGCAGCCTATGAAGCAATTGTGAATCAACGCATCTCCGTTTTACGTGAGACTCGGTTTCAAGGGCGACAAACCTTTGCCGAATTCATGACGCGCCGCTATGACGCTGCAATGCGCACTGTACGCGCCACTGAAGCGCACCTTACCTCCATGGCAGATCGAGCAGCACGAGCGGCGGAACTGCTTCGCACTAGAGTTGATGTGGAGCGCTCGGCACAAAACCAACAAATTTTGCAGAGCATGGACACCCGCGCAGATACGTCTTTGCGCCTGCAACATACGGTCGAGGGCCTCTCGGTGATCGCTATCAGCTATTATGTTTTGGAGCTGATGGCCTATCTGACGGCACCCTTGGCTGATGCGTGGCATCTCCCTAAGGTTTGGCTGATGGCGGGATCTGTCCCAGTGGTATTGGCATTGGTCTGGGCGGGAATAGGGCGGTTGAAGTCTCCTCCTAGATAGAGGCTTGGGTGATGGGAGGCAGGGTTGTAAACTACGCAGCAGTGCGAAGGACGAACCTTCCCAGTTTCAGTCGCTAAAAACCTACAGTCTAATTTGACTGTAGTCCCTCGCCGTCCTACCAACCTTTTGACTTGCCGTCCGGATGGGCAAAGAATGCGATCCACCTATGCACGCCGTCATCCGCCACTACCATTTCGATCCCAAGGATAGTAAAGAGATCGCCGAGAAGCTTACCAACGGCTTCATGCCGATCATGAAGAATGCCAAGGGGTTTGTCCGCTACTACTGGCTCGATAACGGAAAGGGCGAGGGGGCCTCGTTCAGCGTCTTCGACAGCCGTGAAGAAGCGGAGGCCTCCGTTCCCCTGGCCGTAGAGTGGGTCCATGAAAACTTCACGGCCTCCCAGATCATGAAGCAGAAGCCTGAAGTCATCGAGGGGACCGTGGTCGCCCACGATTGATTGCCACGCTGATCAGGGTTCCAATAAGCATCGGTTATTTCTCCACAATACTTATCTCATGACCAAGATACCCGTCATTCACGTTCCATCCGTTTCAGGAAAATCCTTCTGGGGTCCGGGTGGTGACCGCTACCGCTTCCTGATCACCGGGGAAACCAGCGGTGGCTCCTGTTTCATCGTGGAGTGTCTGGTGCCGCCTGGCGGGGGACCTCCGATGCACACCCATCTCCGGGAGGATGAATGTTTCTATCTCTTGGAAGGGGAGTTGGAGATCGAGGTGGGGGGCAAGAGGGTCGATGTCCGGGCCGGAGATTTCGTCCATGCACCGCGTGGGGTTCCCCACACCTATCGCAACACGGGATCAGGCCACGCCAAGATGATCGCGACCTTCACTCCGTCTGGGATGGAGGGGTGGTTTGAGAAGACGTTGGATCCTGTTGGGGAGGGAGAGGAGGTGCCGCCGTCGCCAAGTCCCGGGATGGTCCAGCGCATGCTGGATGCAGGGCCTGAATTCGGAGTCGAATGGTGATGTCTCCAAGGGATTGATCCGGAGAGCCAATCCAAGGACTTAGGAAAGCGCTGATATTGCAAAACATGTGGAGGCTGACCGCAGTGATGAGATTACTGCTTCGGCAGCTCTGCAGTCCGTATCCCTGGCTGGAATCGGTCAATAATCATTCTTGCCACACGATACCCTCTCACTGACCAATGATGGGATGATGGACACTCGGACGATCATCGGAGCTCTTTCAGGAAAGGTCATTTATTTGCCGGACGTCAATAAGGCTCCGATGCCATCCATTGCTTCATTAGGCATGGTGATGAACGGGAAGCCCTTTGCAGGAATCGACATAGTCACTTCGCCGGGTCAGCCCGATGTGAGAAGCTTCAAAAAGAAGTTCGGTCTCCTGATCCCTGCCACCAACACGAGCATGGAGTCGGAACTCTGGAGCATCATTTGCAATAATCAAGGCTCCGGAGGGCTCGATGGGGTGGGGATTCACACGGTCAATATCCAAACCCCCAAGGCGCAGCTCAAGACGGAGGCCGATCTGCTTGCCTACAAGGATCAATTCATTGCCGGACTGGACCAGGCCATCCAGCAGGCAATCCTGGCGCAGCCGGAATACCTCATCATGGGCATGAGTCTGGAGCATATTCTGTACGGCATCGGTGAGATCAGATCACTGATGAGCGGCATCGAGTCCCGTTACGACTATTCATGGGCAACATGGCATGATGCAGCTGATGCCGCCTTGAAGAAGTACAAGGCAAAGCGGATCGGCCTTATTACTCCCTTTGATAAGAAAGGAAATGAGAATGCCATCAAGATGTTCGAGGATCTCGGATACGAGGTTGTCGCAAGCTTCGGCTTTGCTTGCGCCGACGCTAAGGATATCTCCCACATTCCCGACTCGGCTAAGGAGGAGGTGATCGTGAAGTGTCTGGCAACGCCTGAAAACCATCTCGATGCAGTCGTTCAATTAGGCACGAACATGAGCATGATGTATGTCACCGAGAAGCTGGAGTCGCAGCTGGGCATTCCGATTCTGGGAATCAATGCTGTCACCTTCTGGTACGCTCTGAGAGAGAACGGCTTCAAAAACCCCTTGGTCAAGTCAGGGCGGTTGTTGAGGGAATTCTAACTCGGCACTCGGATCACTCAGAGGAGACTTTCGGTAGCATATCGTTCCTTTCCTTTTTTTTGGGGGGGGATGACAACCTGCATACCTTGCTTTTGGACCTGAGCCACGATGGCGTCAGTTTCGTATCCTTTGTCTGCAAGGAGAATGTTCCACGCTTATGCCTTTGATGAACTCT
>JBAXXS010000089.1:0-6564 GCA_037127835.1 Verrucomicrobiota bacterium
AATAAGACGCGCCTGATCCCGGTGGGACGCGCCGCTCTAGATGCATTGAAGTTTTACCTAAGCAATGCCCGTCCCAGGCTCGTCTCGCCGAAATCTGGCGGGGAGATCTTTCTCTCCGTGCGGGGGCACAAACTCACACCGGCACGTATCTGGCAACTAGTCCGACAT
Source organism: Verrucomicrobiota bacterium (assembly GCA_037127835.1). Taxonomy (GTDB): domain Bacteria; phylum Verrucomicrobiota; class Verrucomicrobiia; order Chthoniobacterales; family UBA6821; genus UBA6821. The sequence goes on from JBAXXS010000089.1 coordinate 169, forward strand.
TATGCAAAGATCGTCGGTATCGAGGAGGCCATACACCCGCATCAGTTGCGACACTCTTTCGCCACCCATCTACTCGCCGGCGGCGCCGATCTTCGAATCATCCAGGAGATGCTCGGCCATGCCTCCATCGCCACGACGCAAATTTACACTCAGGTCGACCGGAGCCAACTCAAGTCGGTCCACAGGAAATTTCATCCCCGGGGGTGACGTGGAACGAACGCCGAAGATTTATAATCTGGAACTCAGGAACTCATGAAGGTGATGAGAAGTGCTGCTTTTGAGATTCCCCTTAAACTGTCACCCATTTCGAATGTCATTTTGATTTTTAGTTGCTGATTCTTTTCCTGATTTCCTGAGTTCCAGATTTATACCTCCCCCCCTTTTTGCGTGACAGGGAGGGGTTGAAACGGGCTTCCTATTGGGATGAGTAACGGACCCCTCGCAGGTAAAGTCGGCGTCGTTTTCGGCGTCGCCAACAAACGCAGCATCGCATGGCATATCGCCAAGGCCTGGAAGCAGGCAGGAGCCACCCTCCTCTTCAACTATCAGGGAGAGCGCCTGAAGGAGAACGTCGAGGAACTTGTCTCCGAGTTTGGTGCCGACACCTTCCTCCAGCCTTGTGATGTCTCAAGCGATGTGGAGATCGCCACCTTCTTCGGTAAAGTCCGCGAGGTCACCCCGAAGCTTGATCTGCTACTCCACTCCGTTGCCTTCGCTCCGAAGGAGGCCCTGGAGGGGGATTTCCTCTCCACCAGCCGCGACGCCTACATGAGGGCCCACGACATCAGCGCCTACTCGCTCGTTGCCCTCTCCCGCGAAGCCGCCCCCCTCATGACCAATGGTGGAAGTATCACTGCCATGAGCTACTATGGATCCGTTAAGGTCGTTCCTCACTACAACGTGATGGGCGTTGCCAAGGCTTCGCTGGAAGCTAGCACCCGCTACCTTGCCTACGATCTCGGCACCAAGAAGATCCGCGTGAATTGCATCAGCGCCGGCCCGATGAATACCCTCGCCGCCCGCGGCGTCTCTGGCCTCGGCACCATGATCAAGCACTACGAGGAGCATGCTCCTCTACGCCGCACCTGCACCGGTGAGGAACTCGGCCAGACCGGCGTCTTCCTAGCCAGCGATGGTGGCAGTGGCATCACCGGCCAGGTGATCTATGTCGACGGCGGCTACGAGATCATGGGGATGTGAGTTTGAAAAACCTGAAGGCTGAACCAAGTCGCAGGGAAGCGACGCGGAAGACTGCCGAAGGCAGCCCGTCAGCGGTGGCACGGCTTGCCGGGAGGCAAGTGCCATCAATGTTGAAACCTGAAAAGAAAAAGAAGGGATCCAATCATCCTTCTCTCGAGCGGGATCTCCGCAAACTCATCCCAACCAAGGCCGGGATCATCACTGATCCTGAGCGTCTAGCTGAACTCGGCAGGGACAAGTGGTTTGCTTCGGCTCTTCCCGAGATCGCGGTTGCACCCGGCAACGCCAAGGAAGTCGCAGCGGTGCTCGGCTATGCGAATAAGCACGGCATCCCCGTGACCACACGCGGCGCCGGTCATGGCTATGTCGGCGGATGCGTTCCTGTCCGTGGCGGTATTCTGATGAGCATGCACCGGATGAACCGCATTAAGGAGATCAACGGCGAGGACTTCGTCGCCGTGGTGGAGCCGAATGTCATTACAGGAGTGCTTCAGACGCTGGTTCAAGAGAAGGGGCTTTTCTACCCCCCTGATCCTCAGAGCTACAAGGACTGCTCCCTTGGCGGCAATATCGCCACCAATGCTGGAGGTCCCCGTTGTCTGAAATACGGCGTCACTCGCCCCTATGTGCTGGGACTTCAGGTTGCCCTTGCCGACGGCACCCTCGTCCGGCTCGGTGGGCGCACCCACAAGAACAAGACAGGCTTTGACCTTGTCGGGATGTTTGTCGGTTCCGAAGGAATGCTCGGTGTTATCACCGAGGCAACCCTACGACTCCTACCCCTTCCTCCCGCTCGCGTGACCCTCTCGGCCGGATTCGGCTCCATGCGGGATGCGGCGGCTGCCGTCCAGGCCATCTTCAAGGCTGGCTACCTCCCCTGCGCCATGGAAGTCGCCGACAGCTTCACACTCCAGTCGGCCCGTAATGCTCCAAAAGAAGTAACGGGGGACTCGAAGGGGATCTTCATCCCTCCCGGCAAGGCTCACCTGCTAGTCGAGATCGACGGCCAGAAGGCTAGTGTCCTCAACGAAGGAAAGGCTCTTAAGGCCCTCCTTACAAAGAACAAAGCCCTCGAGGTGGAACTCGCCACTTCCCCCGAGCGCTGCGAACGGATCTGGGCCCTGCGCCGTGCCTTCTCTGCCTCGCTCAAGGCCACCGGCCTGACCAAGCTCAACGAGGACATCGCCGTCCCCCGTGGCCGCCTCGTCGACCTCATTGCTTTCGCGGAGAAACTGCAGAAAAAGACCGGCTTCCCGATCGCCTGCTTCGGTCATGCCGGAGACGGCAACATCCATGTGAATGTGATGGTCTCCAAGGAGCAGCAGGCCAAGCGCCCCAAGGAGATCGAAGGGGTCCTCGACTCCCTCTTTACCCAGGTCATCAAGTGGGGAGGAGCAATCACCGGCGAGCACGGCATCGGCCTCGCCAAAAAACGCTGGTGGAACGAGGCAACCTCCCCCGAACTCCGGGATCTACACAACCGTATCAAGAAAGCAGTTGATCCGAGGGATATACTCAACCCCGGCAAGTTCGTCTAATTGGAGAGACTATTAGGCTGAACCAAGCATCTGGGATGATGCGCGGTAGACTACGAGGAAGTCGTAGCCCGCAGGGCGCCACTGCTTCCCGAGAGGGAAGTGGCGTCAATGCCATTCGACTGTTAGTTAAAAAATAGCTCTCAATGCAGATCAGCAGAAGGGATTGCGGATTTCCAGTGTGCCGAACTGGCGACCGTGCTGGAGATCCTCGGAATAGATAATCGTCGCACCGCTTTGGATGGCCGCAGCGACGATGAGGCTGTCATAGAAACGGTATTGGCTCTCCTCGGCGATCCGTAGCGATGCCGACCAGATCTCGGTGGACGGATAAACCGCGCAGAGCGGATTCAGAACTGTCTGAAGATATTCCCTCGAATCGGCAGGGGTCATCGGCTTCTGCCACTTATGAAGGGCGACGTTCAGGAACTCCTGAACAACCTGCCAGCTGATCGCACCTCGCCGCGTTTCCAAGGCCTGCTCGATGAGCTCCCGAGCCTTGTCCCGTTTTGCCGGTTCCCCATCGTCGAACGAATAGACCAGAATGTTCGTATCGAGGAAAAAATCAGCGCTCATTCATCTCCTCGCGGGTGAACTTGCGCCCCCCCACTACAACCCTTCCGCTGATACGCTGCATGAAACCACGATACCCTCCGATCCGCTTAGTACCGTGATCTACGGTCTGAAGCCAATCCCTAAACATCTGGTTTAGGGTGGTGTGATGCTCACGGGCCATAGCACGGGCCCTCTCGATCACCTCCTCACTGGCGCTAAGCGTGATATTTCTCATTTGCACTACCGTAGTGCACGCTGAATCAGTGTCAACTACAGCTCTTAAGCTTATCCCGTTGGCCTACCACCCAAGGTCCTACTGGACCTTGAGCAGTTCGATGTCGAAAATCAGTGTGCTGTCTGGGGCTATGACTCCTCCCGCTCCGCGCGATCCATAGGCTAGATTCGACGGAATAAAGAGCTGGAGTTTGCCGCCTTCCTTCATGAGTTGGACACCCTCGGTCCAGCCGGGAATGACGCCGTTCAGGGGGAAGGAGATGGGCTCATTCCGCTTGTAGGAGCTATCGAACTCGGCGCCATCGATCGTGGTGCCGCGGTAGTGGACTAGGACAGTGTCGGTGGCCTTGGGACTCTTGCCGTGTCCCTCGGTGACGACCTTGTACTGAAGGCCGCTGGGGGTGGTGTGCACGCCGGGTTTGGTGGCATTCTCTTTCAGGAACGTCTGGCCCTTGGCGAGGTTGGAGGATGTGTTGGGAGATGCGTCTTGTGCCATGATTGTGGATGTGTTGAGGGTGAGCGTTAGGGCCATTGTGCAAGCCACCAGGAGGGATTTGAGGTTCATAGGAAAATGGGAAAAGAGAGAAGGCCGATTAATCCGCGAATTCACGGATGACAACAGAGGAGTTATGGCCGCCGAAGCCGAAGGAGTTGCTGAGGGCCACCTTGACCTTCACTTCGCGTGCCTTGTGGGGGACGTAGTCGAGATCGCACTCGGGATCGGGATTGTCGAGATTCATGGTGGGTGGGACGATCCCGTCGCGCATCGCGAGGGCGCAGGCGGCCAGCTCGATGCCGCCGGCGGCACCCAGAAGATGACCCGTAACAGACTTGGTGGAGCTGACAGGCACTTTGTAGGCCTGGGCGCCGAAGGCATCCTTGATCGCCTTGGTCTCGCAGATATCTCCGATCGGTGTGGAGGTGCCGTGCGCGTTGATGTAGTCGACATCTTGCGGGGTGACCTTGGCATGCTTCATCGCGATCTGCATGCAACGACTGGCTCCCTCTCCCTCGGGCCGAGGGGCAGTCATGTGGTAGGCATCGGCAGTGGCTCCATAACCGACAAGTTCGCAGTAAATCCGCGCGCCGCGTTTCTTCGCATGCTCGAGCTCCTCGAGAATGACGATGCCGGCTCCCTCGCTCATGACAAAACCGTCACGGTCTTTGTCAAAAGGACGGGAGGCCTTCTGAGGCGCATCATTCCGGGTGCTGAGAGCACGCATGCAGGAGAATCCGGCCACACCGAGCGGCGTGATGGTCGCCTCGGCTCCTCCGGCGATGAAGGCGTCGGCGTCGCCGAACTTGATGATACGCCAAGCCTCGCCGACAGAATTATTGGCCGTGGCGCAGGCGGTGACGATCGCCATGTTCGGGCCGCTAAACCCGTACTCCATGGAGATGAGACCGCTGGCCATGTTGCTGATGATCATCGGAATGGTGAAAGGAGAAAGCTTGGTCGGCCCCTTCTCCACAAGCCTGCGCGCCTCGGTCTCAAGGCTCTGGAAACCCCCGATGCCGCTTCCGACGATGACTCCAAAACGTTCCTTGTCGATCGTCTCGAGATCGAGCCCGGAATCATCCAATGCCAGTCTGGTCCCGGCCATGGCGAACTGAGCAAAACGATCGGCTCGACGCGCATCCTTCGGGGTTTTGAACCAGTTAGTCGGCTCGAATCCCTTCACCTCGCCAGCGATATGGCAATCGAATCCGGTCGAGTCAAAATTCTCGTAGCGTGTGATGCCGGACCGGCCTTCAATCAGATTATTCCAGAAGGTATCGAGGTCCGAACCCACTGGACTGATAACTCCGATACCGGTGATGACAACTCTGCGTTCGCTCATAGAAAAGATTCACCAAAAAAATGGCGTCCTGCAAATGAGTCGAAGCAGGCACCTCTTGGCAACCAAAATCTACCCACCAACGGCCACTTCGACAACAAAGTTGTCCCTTGCGAAACAATCGATTTGAGGCTCTTTTGAGAGCATGGAGACACCGCCACCACTTGTTCCCGTTCTCGAATCGAAAGAATCCGACCGCTCCTGGTGCATCGGACTGCATCTCTCGGGACTCTCAGGCATCGTCTTAGCCTTCGCCCTGGCCCATGTCATCGTTCCGCTGGTGATCTGGCTGATCAAACGGGCAGACAGTCCCGAGATCGACGCCACCGGCAAGGAGGTACTGAATTTCCAGATCTCCTTCAGTATCTATTTCCTGATCGGTGGGGCGCTCTGCTGGCTGTTGATCGGATTCCTGATTCTACCCGTACTGTTTATTATCTGGCTTGTCTGCACGATCCTGGCGGCGGTCCGCACAAGCAATGGGGAATCCTACCACTACCCGATGACGATCCGGTTCTTGAAATAGGAGGATCGGATCTAGGGAATGGGATATCGGGTGTAGGTGATGGTGGGTGTATCGCCCCGATTACCAATGCCCGATTACCCATATCCCATTTCAGCCTTCGGCTGAAATGTCTCTTGCGAATGAGACCTGCCTGCGCCAGATTCAAAGTGTGAAGGGGGCGTACTGGTTTCGACTCGAAGCTCATTACGCATTCTGCATGCCGAGGATGATTCGTTGGCCTCGTTAAAAATCGAGTCAAAAAAACTAAACGCAGATTACGAAAATCTAGCTCTCGCAGCCTAAGGCTGTGACGCTGACACACTGACGCCTACTAAGTGTGAAGGCGACGCCAGTAGGCTGGCCCTCAGGCGGAAAGACCGCGCCGGGGGGTGAATCGATTTCGTGGTCGATCGGGGGAAAGCAGCGCGCCGCACCGTGGCCGACCCCTTAAATTTAAAGTGCGGTCAAGCATGTGGACGGGTGCCTGATAAGTTCCGGGGACAGGGGTTCGACTCCCCTCGCCTCCACC
>JBAXXS010000090.1:0-6502 GCA_037127835.1 Verrucomicrobiota bacterium
GTCATACGCCACTACCACTTCGCCCCCAAGGACAGCAAAGAGATCGACCAGAAAATCGCCGATGAGTTCTTGCCGATCATCCGGTTAGCGAGAGGGTTTGTCCGTTACTACTGGCTCGACAACGGGAATGGCGAAGGAACCTCAGTCAGTGTTTTCCATGACAAGGATGGGGCGGACGATTCCGTCCGACTGGCCGCATCCTATGTGCATGAACATCTTGCCGACTTGATGAAGCAGAAGCCGGAGATCATCGAAGGGCCGGTTGTCGTGCATGATTGATTCGCGGAGGCCATTACGTCATTTCGAGCCGGAGCGAGGTATTGCCGGATAAATCTCTCTTGTTGCGGGGCACTTGCTTCTTGATCATCTGGGCGTGATCAAAACAGCCTCCCTACTCCTCCTTCTTCTCACCCCATCCTTGCTGCGCGCACAAGCAGCACCATCCACACCCAGGCCCTCTCCCTCCCCCTCCACAGCTCCTTTCCCGACTGACGGCCGAGGGAATCCAAAGGTGGCCCATCTGAATCAATCAGTCGACCAGATGGTCTATGATTTCATGGAGGAGCAGCAGATCCCGGGCCTGACGCTCGCGATCGTGCAGGCCCCCTACATCACGAGGCTTGTCGGCTACGGACTCTCGGACATTGGACAGAGGCGTCTTGTCTCCACCAAGACGGTCTGGGCCATCGGCCCGATCTCTCAGGGGTTTGCCGCCGTGGCCATCATGCAACTCGTCGAGCAGGGGAAGCTTGACCTCAAGGACATGGCCTCCAAGTACCTGCCGGATCTCCCCGCTGCCTGGAAGAACATTACAATTCTCCAACTCCTCCAGCACGCGAGCGGCATCGCCGATTACCGTGCGCAAGCCGGCTATGATCCATCGAAAAATCAGACCTCCGGCGAGCTCATCGCATCGGTGAAGGAGCAGCCTCTTGCCTTTGCACCCGGAACCGACGTCGCACAGAGCGCAACGAACTTTCTGCTGCTGGCCCAAGTCGTGGAAAAAGCTTCGGGAAACTCCTACCGGGACTTCGTCACCAAGAATCAGATTGAGGCACTCGGCCTGAGGCACACCTGTTTCCAAGAGGACCTGGTGAAACTCCGCGAGGAGAACGTGGCTACGAACGGCAACAAGCACAAAGACTTCCTGAAAGTCCCTGAACTCATTGATCCGACGGAGCACGCAACGGGGTACATGGCCGACCTTTCCCCCGTGCCTGTTGCTGGAGCTTCGGCCCCCAAGGGATTTGGCGATATCTGGGCCTCCGCCGAGGATGTCAGCCTCTGGGATATCGGCTTGGCCGGATCCATTCTCATCGCAAAGCCGGAGCACCGCGCCCTCATCTACAAGCCGACAAAGCTGGACAACGGCAAGGTGGTTCCCTGCATGGCCGGATGGCAGTTCTACCGCCACAAGGGCCTCATGGACATCAAGGGGAATGTCCCTGGATTTTCTTCTGCCCTGAGCCGGTTCACCGACCCCTCGGAGCTGGTCTGTGTAACGCTGCTGGCCAATAAGGAAGGGATTGATTTCACTAACCTCGGACGCCGCATCGCATCCGCCTTCGGAAGTTCGCTCCAATCGGGTGGGGATGACCGGAATCTCTTCTTGAGGGAAAGCTCCTTCGGCGTTGACGAAACCATGGCCCGCATCGAGGCGGAGTTGAAAAGGAGAAATATCCCCGTCTTTGCCAAGTTCGACCATGCGCAGAATGCCAAGGAGGTGAATCTGGAACTACGCCCCACCCGGGTCATTGTCTTCGGATCACCCGCCGTCGGAACGGATCTGATGCAGGCCGACCAGAGCATCTCGCTTGAACTCCCTCTTCGGATCTCCGTCTGGGAGGATGCCAAGGGGAGTGTCTGGGTAGCCTTCCCTCGGATGGGAAAACTGATGGTCACTTACGGACAGGAGGGCAGTCCGACTGCGGTCAAGATACAGTCTCTGATGGAGGAGATTGCGGCTAAGGCCTGCTCGGCGTATTGAGATCGGGCGGGCGGCATGGGGAAAGACCTCGGCGCCCATCGGGAGACCGCTGCCTGCTCCCAACTCTAAAAGCTCAACGGACCGGTCCAGTGCTCGGTCCGAGACCTCCAATCGGGAGACAGACTGATTTCAAGAACCTTTCTGTTGATGTCAGCAAATTGAGGGAGGCCTGGCCTGGCGGCCATGACATAGAAGAGGGATTTTGAGCGAACAACCGAAAGAGCAAAGTGCCCGGGGTAATGGTTCATCGCAATATAGCTCAACGGGGTGGCATCGCCTGCGAATGCTGAGATTTCGCCCCGATCCAGGGCAGCCAAGCCCTCCTCCGGACTCGAATACTCCCGTACCGGAAGCCCCTTTTCACGAAGCGCAAGATCCAGAGTTGATCCCTTGTAGGCCCCCGTCCGGTAATGAGCCAGATCCTCCAACTGAAAAACCTTTGAACTCGTATTGGCCGCTGTGATTGCAGAGGCAACAGCCCCCGTGAAGATGGCAACAAAACAGATGCCCAAAACAGCCAGAAGATACGTGAGAAATCGTCCGAGGGGCGAAAGCCGCAGAGCCACATCATACTCCAAGCACAGCAGGTTCAAGGCAGAGAACCAAAGTGCATGGAAAAACTTGCCGTCTGCCTTATCTGCGAAGTGCCCCTCTTCGGTCCGTCTCTCGATGATGACGATCACGATGCTGAACACGATGATGATACCCCCAACGATCAGCAGGATCGTTGAAATGCCCCCATCGATCAGATTTTGATAAAATGAAGCCGATTGCTGAAAGAGTGACGTGCTCTTTGTCTGCACTGCAGCGTAGCTGAAGAAGTATGGCGCCGTGTAATCAACCAATCTGATCCCCCTGGGGACCAGAGACACGGCGGGAGTAAGATCACACTCTCCGCTGTGAAGCTTTTCGTAAACTTCACTGAGCGTCACCTCGACATATTCGTAGGGAATATGGAGCTCCTCGGCAATCTGCTCCCAGAGCTCAATCCCCACTCCACTCCAGATGCCCTCTTCTGTCTTGAAGGTGTAGGGGGGACGTTCAAAGACAGCCACTTTAAGTTTTTGAGTCGCCCCCGCAGAGATTGGATCAGCTGGCTTCGACTCAGCCCCCCTGACACGGACTGATGAAAGAACCAACCCAACTGCAAGCAGGCAGAGAAGTGGACGGAAAAAAAACATAAATTTTGAATACCACTTTATAATGCCACAGGGAATACCGGATGTTCCAACGCAGAGGGACTGGAAATGCTTTGCAGCTCTAAAGCATCTTAAGAAATGATGTAGCCACAAAAGGCACAAAAAAAACACAATGGGTTTGCTGGGTTTTTTCACTTGGCCCTGCGGTTATACGTGTAATCACGCGCCAAGACTTCAGGAACAGCACCCTCTATCTCCGGAACACCAAGAGATCGAAAGAGATCTTGGGTTGTCCGCTCCTAGAGCGTTTTTGATTCAGATGTAGACAAAGGATTTGCGGATGCCATCGGGTAGTGGGCAAGGAGCAAGTGAAGCGGCTGTAGTCTCTGCGCTACAGCCCAAGCGATGCGACACAGCACAATGCATCATGCCACAGTAAAGAATGTCTAGAGATGAAGCAAACCCGCTCTAAGCTGAATCTGGCCGTAGAACCAACAGCTCAGGGTCGGTGCAATGGGTGGGGTAGCTGACGTCGAGCCCTCAAGGCGTATCGATTTGGAGCCAGAGGACGCCCGATCCGTGCATTCCGTCACGGGGGAAAAAAGTAAGATTACTCATTTTTTCCCGAAGCGTATGGTGTGGGTTGCCTGACCGGAAAACGGCAGGTTGTAAGTCTGGCTCCAACGCTTGCCGGATACAGCATAGTCGGTTTGCCAAAAGTCGTTCCCCTTCACGCTCTGGTCAACGCGTAGGTCGTCGACAAAGAGCGAATAGCCATCGGGGGTATCAAGTCCGGTGAATGTCATGGGCACATAGCCGAGACCCCCGTGGATCACAGCCTTCACGCATTGCCGGGAGTCGGCTTCAAAAACCAAAGGATAGGCGTTCTTCAGGAGTCCGCTATGCATTTCAATTTTCAAGTCGTTCCCAGCCGCTTCACGTTGAACAAGACGCCACGTGTCGGCATTTTGGACCAGTTCTTGTTGAAACTCCTTATCCGGCCCGTAGTAGGCTGCTGCTTCCGCAGGGAAGACAACCAACTCCAGTTCAGCTTCGACAAAATCACCGGGCAGCAATTCTTTGAGGTCGGGTGGCGGGCTGAGTTCAATCACGGTGCGGTTCTTGCCCTTGGGCGATTCGTTGCAGAAAAAGGAGGCGAACGGTTGCGGCACCTCTTTTCCGCCAAGTACCGCTCGCCATGACCGGATAATGAGACCTCGGCTTGCAGCGGCCGTCCCGGGCTTGAGGACCCCGGCCTCCAGCCCGTGTATGGAAAGCCAAGATTGGTTCCCCTTCATGGGAATGCCGCTCCGGTCATAGACATCCGATGCGAGTTTCGGTTGCCATTCTTCAATCAGTCCGGAGGCATCGCCGATGGCAACCTTCCGGGATGGAGTCTCGTTGTAGAAATCAGCACCGAGCTGAAAAAAGGCGAGCCGCTGCCATTGTATCGGCCGGTGCACGTCGTAACGAAGTTTGAAGAAGGTGCGTAAATAGTCGTTACTGCGCGGAACGGAGACATCTACACGCGCTGACAATTCGCCCTTGGCGGATTCTTCAGTGTAACTGACGTCCGTGAGACAGGGACCGTAGGAGCGGTAATCTGTGCGCGTGGCACGCATCGGCTGATAGCTTCCTTGAGCGTCCTGCCACATGAGAAAATCCCCACCGCCGCAGTTCCCGGCCCAGTCCCAAAGCTTTGTTGGCTTGTCATGCGGCACCGTCAGGAACGGCCGGACATCATCGATAAAACATCGCCGCTGAACCCGTCCGGGCTCGAAGCATATGCTTTCGCCAAAGCTTCCGATGGCGGCCTGATCCCAGAACTGGTTGTGTGCCCATCCAATCAGGCAAAGTTGCGCATGCGAGGCCGCAAAAACGCCGCCATAACGTGCATAGACCATTTGAAAAACCAGATCCCTTTTTGATTTCGGAGCAAGGCGCACAAACGCGCAGCCATGAAACCATGGTCCCTCGTGCAAGAGGACCTGTTTTTTTGTATCCTGATGCCAGTTTTTTGAGATCTGAACCGGCAAGCCCGAAGGGGTTCCGTCGGGCTCGCACAGCATGGGGACCAGGCCGGTTAGGTTAATTGCGTTCTGTTGGGTGAACATGAGACGGACCACCGTCGGGTGGTCGGAATCGTTCTGCAGCGTGATGGGCCACCGGTCGATGTAATCGAGATGCTCCTCCGGGTAGAATGTTCCCTTGGCATTGCTCCAGGGCTTCTCCGGCAAGCAGATTGTCTGACAGCCAAGCGCCTCGTTCAAACCGACTTGCAAACTAGGATCGGCTTTCAGGTCCGCTTGCATCGCGGATTTGTCTCCTAGGACTTCCAGCAATGCCGAACTGCCGGTCGCGAGCGGGACGACTGTACTTTGATCCCCGAGGCTGAGTTCCATCTTGCTCCCGGCCGGAATGTCCCCGGGGATAACTTGCAGTCGAAAAGCCAGTCGGTCGGGCCATGCCGAGATTTCCAAGCGTGCCTCGCAAGGGAATTTCTTGCCATTACTATTGGCGAATTTCAACCCCTCAATCACCACGCGATGGAAAAAGCGCCCGCTCTCCACAAATCGCACCGGCTGCAGGAACGGGTCCTCGGCTTCCGTGTGCCCCGTGCAGGTGAATTTTTTGCCATCGACAATGATCGCGCAATTCCAAGTGACCGCCGGCAGGTCTGCCAGTGCCGTGTTCCCGGGCTTCACGGCTTCCTCCACAGTCATCGGGGCCTTCCACATTCCAAAACGAACTGCCCGCATGCTTTTCGTGTCAAAGGCGAGTCCCCATAAACCGGATTGCAAACACAATATCCCTGTGGCCGGAGTCAGTTTGCTTGAAAAAAGATGCGGCGGTCCATCCGCCCACCAAAGCAGAGTGTAGTCTGTCGCCTCCGGCATGACCCTGCCGGGCTCTTCGGCAACGCCTGCAACCGGGATAAATGCAAGCATGGTGAAAATCAGGATAGTAATGCACTTGAGCATTTTCATGGCATCATGTTTCAACTCGCGGGAGTTTTCGGTGAAGGAGATGTCGGGGTGGGAGATTCTATGCGTCATTGTAAACGGGATCGGTGCCATGGACGTGATTGGATATTCTATCCAATATTGTCCCAATAGTCACTTCCCATATCGGAGATGGGGAGTGTGAAAGTATTGGGATACAAGACGAAGAGGAGGATTTTAAGGCTCCTCGCTGTTTTCAGTGGGTAAGAGGGAGGACAGAGAAAAAATATGGAACTCAGAATACCGAGCCTCAGGAGAGGCTGGGATAGACTACCGAAGGTAGCCCAAAAGCGGTGAGACGAGCGGGAGCGAGCGAATCAAACGAAGGAACATATCGAAGGAACATATGTTTCCTGAGTTGGCTTGCCTGGCCG
>JBAXXS010000091.1:0-6494 GCA_037127835.1 Verrucomicrobiota bacterium
GAGGGCATTGTATACTCTAAAGAGAGTACACACTGCCAACCCTAACCCTAACCCTTTCTCCCCGATGTAAAAAAAAATGAAACAAAAAAGGCAGAGAGAAAAGAATGCGGCATTTTGATTTCCACAACATTCACGAAAAGCACACTGCATAAATATATTTTTTTTTTTGATGACATGAATGCTTGGACGCACTCGCGAAACTCCTGCGCGAGTCAGCGCCACAAAAAGATAGAAAGGGGGGGGGGGTGGCGGTTGCCGTTCGCATACATGCGCTCTCATCATCTAGTACTCCTCAACATCCTCCTCGCCCTCAACATCCGCGGACTCCGCACCGACCTCCTCGTAGTCCTTCTCGAGCGCCGCCAGATCCTCGCGGGCCTCGGAGAACTCGCCCTCCTCCGTTTGATAACACATCCCATGTGACATGCTGATTTGGGGCCCTGTACATTTCACGAATCCACCTTTAACAGTTGACTCGTGATTTCCAAAGCCCCCCACCAACACAGTTTCCAGAATTTTTCTCATTGTGCTCTGAATTCACAATTCTTCCTCTCTTCCTTCACGTCGTCACTTCCATACGCATTCCGTTCCACGTTCCCTTCACGGCCCTCCTCCACATGCTCCCGCGCCCACCAATTTGATGGCCGCCATCGCATACAAGGCCGCCTTTTTCACCGCCTTCGCGAGAACCATGTGATCTTCCACCCCATAGAGGATTCTCACATGCGCCAGCGCCGGACAGGAAAAGAGATGCTTGACCGCTCCACCGTTACGGCATAGCACCGCCTTTGCCTTGCAGGCTGAGCAGTCGTCGGGTGCCTCATGCCTCCACCCTCCGAGCCGACCACAACAACCCGTCCGCAATTGCGCGATAGTGCGAGCAGCACTGCGACTAACCCCCGTGAGCTTGGGGAGGGACAAAGACTGCGGCTTGTCCTTCTCCTCCACTGCTTTTAGGAGCGTGCTGCGGAAGCCCATCTCTTTTAGCATATCCGATTCCGCCTTCGATCGAACCGGGTTCCATAAGTGACGAGCCTCATCTTGAGCGAGCACTGGGACCTGTTTGTGGTCCGGACGGTCCAGGGCCGATTTTGCCAACCGGTCGACATGGTCGCCCGGTGTCCATCCGCAATGGGCGAACATGAAGCAAATTTCGATATTGAACCGTGCCGTCAACTGCAGGAGCAGTGACCAGATTTCCTGGCCCACCGTTGTCTTCTGACATAGAGGACCTAGCTGCAAAGTCTCTAGAGCCGATAACCCATCCGAGCCCACAAGAACATCATCACGTCCTTGCGGAGGTAGGCGGGCCTGCAATTGCTGTAGAGATTCTAGGGCAAGTTTGATCGCGAGCAGCTCGGCCGTGTAGCTTGCTGCCATAGTGCCAGCGCTACAAGTCCTCGCCATCTCACTACAGTCCATCGACCCTTGTTGCCAAATGAGCGCCCCACCCCCACTGCGTGCTCCCTCCACCGACCCATCGGAAAGGACCAAGAATCGGTGAGGAAACTTCCGGAGGCAGGACTCATTGTACGCGAGACGCTGATCCGCTGGTGAAGTGCTGGTTATACCCACGTCCGGCCGCAAATGGAACCGAACGTCAACCGCGTTACCATACGATGCGGAATCATAAGGGAGAGCCTTGGGCAGCAACGGGCACCGTGGAATGGGCGCTGCTGCCTTCAAAAGGTAATCCTGCGCGAACGACGGACCCGGTTCAGCAATCAGCTGGGGGGTAGCTGCCCGGTCAACCCTCGGGACATTCCTGTTCACCTTCGCCGGAACAGGGGCCACCACCAACCGAGCTTCTAACCACGGATTCCGTTTGATGTTGCTCACCAACCCAAAGGCACGCTTTGCCACCATCGCGTGGACCGGGAGAAGCCTCGCTTCCGCCAGAACCGCCGCGTTGGGCGCCGTTTGGATTAGGCCGTAAGCCATGCGACAGAGCATTCGAAGACGAGATTCGAAGCGCTCTTTTGTCTCCACTTTGACATGAGGCCACCACACCGAGGCAGCATAAAGCCAACGTGAAAGAAACGCGCCCACAATGATTTCCCGAAGCTGCTCCGGGGCTAAGAACGGTGCGACCATCTTGAAGCGCTCCAGAAGGATGGACGTATCCTTCAGTAACTCCAAGGCATGCAGTTCAAATGTGAGCTGGGAGTCAACAGTGATTCCCAATAGCGAAAGCGAGGTGCCATACTTGACCACAATCCCTTCCGTCACCTTCAAGGATTGTTGCGCGATATGGTCTGGCACCGAGCGAGCGAAGTAGGCCGCCTTGGTTTTAGACGATATTTGTAAGCCCGTAGACCGAGCCCAGGACGCCACCTTTGACGTCATCGTTTGCAGGATACCATGTACCTTGCTAAGATCTGGGCCCGAGACGAACAGTGTAAGGTCATCAGCCAACCAGCCGAAGTCCGCAGCGTAGCCATCTGAAACCGGAAGTCCCCTCAGAGCTCGAAGGATGGCCCCCTCCAGTTCAATGCTGCACGCGTCCGCTACGACATTCCATCCCTTTGGGCCCCCGACAGTGCCTTGACCGAATCCATGCTTGAGTGCATTGGATTCAGATAAGAGACCCTGCCAAGTGACTCGGAAGGAGCGATCGGAGAGTTGATCCCGGAGCCAAGTGACCAGCTCCTCCGGAATCTCGCGTCTGCGAAGTGCTTGGAGATACAGCTCAGGATCCACCGAACAGAAGGCATCCGAGAAGTCGATAGCCACAGCTAGCGTGACAAACGACACCTTCGACCTGCTGTCTCTGACCGCCCCAGCCAGGCACTCCCTTTTGGAACGTCGAGAGGACTCCTCCAGAAAGTGCACAAAGCGGGCCAACATCACCTCCGATGAAGAGCCTCTAGTAAATCCATGTTGCCGCAAATTGATCGTAAGACGCTCGTCGATTTTGGAATGCACCATTCTCTCGACAATTCGCGCCAACAATCGCGATAAGGTAACCGGCCTAAATTGATCGAACGTGGACGGGTCCAATCTCTTTGGGTTCGGGAACATGACGTAGTCCTTCCACTTCCGCGGTAAGCGTTTTTGACGGATCGTCAGATTCGCAAGGTCAAGTATGGCCAGTAGAATGTTGCCCGGAAGGTGTCGCAGAACCATCGGTGGGATTCCCTCCGGGTCAGCCGCCCCCTGATTGGCCTGGGCAGCAATTGCCGCCTTTAGGTCCACCATGTTGAAGCTGATGGGGTGGTCCTCCTGGGACAGTCCGTTCACCGCATCCGGCACAAAGTCAAACTGAGCCATGCGATAGCTGTGCTTAGCCGTGAAGATCTCAGAGAATCTCCGAAGCTGTGAGAGAGTCGACGGGTCGCCATCGAGCGGTCGGTTGCGCGCCCTGGACTCCGTCCGACGCCATAGCTGCCATGGCGATGAGTGAGCATGCCGTAGCCATCGGTCATCCTCCATCGCCAGCTCTACGGCTGCCTCTGCCTGTCGAATCGCATGCGCATCCCCTGTGTCCCATGCACGAGCCGCCTCAGTCATTGCCTCAGCAACCCGTTCAGACACAGTGTGTCGCGGACGGCGAAAAAAGGTCCGTGGAAAGTTCTCCGCCGCCTTCTGGATCACGCAGACCAGCGCCGTGTAGCGCCTATCCACCGAACCCCTTGGGGCACGAAGACACCGCGAGAGTCGATCTTCAAATTCCGCCCAGTGCGAATCCGAAACCCGCGACCACGCAATGCGAGGGGCCATCCAATGTGTCCTCTTCTGAGCATTTCGCCCAAAGGTACACCAAATGACCCTGTGGTCGCTGCCGCAAGCCTCTAGTGCCAGCGGGCCATCCTCGGACGCTGGCAGGATTGCATGATCTGCCATGACAAGGTCCAAGACCCGTCCTTGGATATGCGTTTGCTGCGGGAGATGTGTGGGAGGACCTCCTGCACGAGTAAGTAACGTCAACGATGATTGGGTAAGGAACTCCATGATGCTCTTGCCGTAGGAGTCCGGTTCCAAGACCGTCTGGTCCCAGAGTGGGGAGTGACCATTGAGATCCCCCGCTACCACCGTGGGGTTATGAGCACCCAGAACATCCCTGAGGGACTTGAGGATCCCCTCATGGTCATCCGCATGCTCCGTGGGTGAGATGTAGATGCTGGCCACTACAAATGAGGGCGAGTGATCCGCGGGGTGAACACGACACGCCGCAATCTCCACCCCTTTGGTTAGGCCAGTCAGTACCACCTGTTCCGAGGCCGCAAAGCTCCGCCGCACCAGCACCGCCACACCGCCTCCTTGAGCAGACGCTCTAAGAACCACGTATGTGTCAAAACCAGTTTGGGAGATCATTGCTAAAGCCTCAGCCTTGCAGCTGCGAACCTCCTGTAGGAACACCACGTCCGGTCTGTCCTTCAAGATGATTTCCAAGGCTGCTAAGCGCGATTGCAGTCCATTCATATTCCACGACACGATGGATAAACTTCCACGCATCCCTGGAAGGAATGTGCGAGATGTAGGAAGAGGAGCACTGATGTCTTCCTCAACCAATGGCAAAACGGGGTCCCGGGTCTGCGACAGAGCGGGAGACATCACCGGAGAAGGGTCTGCACGAATAGCCTTCTTAGACCAGGCGAATAATGGCGCCTCCAGAACTTCACCATCCACTCCTACCGGAGAGACAGTGAGCACCAGGGGGCGAGTGGCCGTCACGCGGAAAGTGCGGCTGTCCCCAATGACTTCGACTAGCTCCCCCACCGCTGGCCATCGCTGTTCCAGCCGAGGGATTAGCATGTCAGGGCAGGAGTCCAGAACCCCACCCATGGCTATGCAGCTGTTGAGCTCCCGTGGGAAGATCTGTGGAACCGTAGGGGTACCCTGGGCCCACGATTCCCTGAGAACTCCCTCCTGCACCAGCCGTCTGACTAGCCCAACTGCAACGTTGAAGTCTTTTAACGACACGACCATTAGTGCCTTGGCACTATTCGCATCGTAGCCCTCAAACGCAAACGCAAAAATACCCTGCCAGAACCAGAGCGGGCCCAATCGCCCCTCCGCTAATGGGAGAGCCGGTTGGCCGACAGGAAAGGAGGGTATGTCTGTGCCATCCGCCGCCATCTGCCCTGTGACCGGGGCTACTGGGGGGAGGCGGACCGACGAGGAGCGCTTGGGAGCTCCTTCCTGCTCGTCCTCTTCTTCCACTGGTATGGGTTCCGAGGACAACTCGTAGTACAAGAGGAAGACCAGGTGCTTGGGGGGAACCCCTTGAACCGTGTCCTCACAATCCACTTTCCACCACGTCCCCTTAGCGACCGGGCTAGGGCGTAGTAGTTTATAGCATACCACGTGGTTCCGCTGTTTATTCGAGTACGTCAGGACCGCTGCTAACACACCGAAGGTGCGTCGCATCCCTTGTTTGGGTGGGAATTCAATCGTGTCGAGCAATTCCGACACTCCTCCTTGGTCCTGGCCTCTATTAGCAACCCGTACGATAAAACCCCGATGCAGGCACCATCTCGCAAGCCTGTCCACGGCTTGCGGCGGATGAGCCGTTGCTGCGACACCGGGTCTCCCTGTGCACAACTTGGCAGAGGTTTGTTGCCGCGTCAAGAGTGTCACCTGTAATCGAGGCGGCAACGCGATGGGGCCCTCCTCACTGGAACAGAGGAGGAACAACTCATTGTGCGGGTCGTCCGGATCCAGCTCCTCAGTGCCGCACCTGGAGCAGATAAGCGAACGCACGGGGAAGAAACCCGTGAGAGAGTATCTGTTGAGGAGCATTTTTAACACCGTAATCGCACATAACGATGTAGAGGTATCCAGAGCGATGTCTGTCGCGAGCGCACGCGCGGTCACCGGAGATGGACTGCGAATGGCGTTCAACAGAGCTAAGTTGTGGTGCGGTATCTTACCATTATGCTCGTGGAACAATACCGACGACAGCAGGGCCGTACACGCCGAAAGAGCACAAGTGCGACCCAGGTTCGGTAGGCCCATCAGCTTGATGTTGCCACATCGAACCGCCTGTTGCGAGCGAGAGGTTCCATGAACCTCCGGGATGTGTGTATTGACCTCTTTCTGCGACACATGACGGAAGAGGCAGTGGGGACAACGCCAAGCAGGGGTTTCATTGCCCGAGAAGGCCCAGTCACCACGCTGAGATTCAAGAAAGGCAACATACTCCAGATGCATCTTGAACTCGTACGAACACATCTCCAACCAGAGCGGGCACAATTTTTCCAAAAGTTGCACTCGATCCACAACTGAAAGTGAAGCATCCAGTGACACGGCGAGATCGCGTGTCGCTTTCCACCGCGCCTTGCGGTCCGCCTTCTTGAGTGCACTAATGGGCACCGGCTGAGAAGACTGTGACTGAGACCCTTCCCTTCTGCTCTGAACGGAAGGGGCTCGTTGCGGCTGCGATATCCGAATAGGGGATCCCTCCCTTGAACGAGTGGTGGGACCCTGTTGAGAGTGCGCGAACCTGCAGTGAACGCGCGTGCAATTACCGTTCAGAAAGTCACGACAGACAA
>JBAXXS010000092.1:0-6337 GCA_037127835.1 Verrucomicrobiota bacterium
TGGAGCGGGTGAAGGGAATCGAACCCTCGTCTCAGGCTTGGGAAGCCCACATTCTACCATTGAACCACACCCGCAAAAACTTTAGTCCCAGGAATTAATAAGCACGTTTGTTTTCCCAATAGTGGGGATTGTCCAGATGCCGATATGTTTGGTGATGGTGGTGGTGGTGCCGGCAGCATTCGTAGGCACGGTGATTTGATTCTCATAATTGGTATCCAATTTTACCGAGTAGACATTGGTTGCTGAAAAAGGATCGCAGAACCCCAAGCTATTAGTACCACCCTTGCCGTTTTTCCAAGCATTGGCCTCCAGAAAAATGATGCCACGGGGATTGTTAGTTACGTCGTTTGAGGTGCAAAGCATGGCGACCAGCGCGGTTGAGATATTACTTCCGGAGATTGAGGGCAGGCGTGAGTATTCCGTCTCGTAAGCCGTGATCGCCGTGGCGATCTGGACGACCTGGTTCTTAGCGGTTGTCTTCTTAGCCGTATTGAGGGCGGATTGTGCGGCCGGGAAAAGGAGTCCCATCAGGATCGCAATGATGGCGATCACCACAAGCAGTTCGATCAGAGTGAAGGCGGAGTCCTTTTTGCGTGATATCGCGGTAGCAATAGGGAGGAAGGTCATCTCGCTACTCTCTGCCGACTCTCTTCCCGTACAAGCATTTTCTTGTTTGCTCCGTGAAAGCATCCGAAGGTGAGGCGTGCCCAAGAACAGCCCGCGCTCCCCCAAGAAAGCGAAACATCCGCAACCTTCCGTCAAATCCTCATCCGGGAAGCCGCGGGGCGAACGACCGGCCATGCCGCGACAGGAAAAGGCCCGAGTCGAGCAGGGATCCACGCGCCAGCGTTCCGGCGAAAAACCTAGGAAGTCTGGCAAGCCTAGGAAGCAGGACGGAGCCAAGCGGCCACTTGCATCCCGTTCATCGCAAAGAGGGGAGCGCTTGAACGAGCGTCTTGTCAACGATCTGATCCGCCTCCTAGAAGGGGAAGGAGAGCCTCTTCAGGCTCCGAAAATTGCGAGCGCCCTCCGGATGGATCGCGACGATCTCCCCCTTCTCGATCACACCCTGACCGTTCTGGAGAGGGAGGGTCGTATCGTCCGTGTGCGCCAGAATCACTATATCCTGCCAGAGACCGCCGATCTCTTCACGGGCAAGCTGCAGATCCATGCCGGCGGATCAGGCCATGTGCTGGCAGACCAGGAGGGGGGCAAGGATCTCTTCATCTCTTCGGATAATCTCAGCACCGCCCTGAACGGCGACCGCGTCGTGGCCCGCCTTATTCAGGAACCGCGCTACCATGGCCGGCCACGCCGTGACGGACGCCAGGAGGGACGCATCATCCGTGTCGTCGAGAGGGTCGGAGCTCCCATCGTCGGCACGCTGCAGAAGACGGCGAATTTCTACCATGTCGTCGCTGATGACCCGCGCTTTCCCCGCACTCTCTATGTCCCCACTCCCGAGGGGGCGAAAGTTGGTGAGAAAGTGGTCGCTCAGCTCGACCGCTGGGAGAACAGCCAGAGCAACCCCGAGGGACACATCGTCGAGGTGCTCGGGGCCGCCGACGCGCCGGGCGTCGACATGCTCTCGGTCATCCATAAGCACGGCCTGCCGCGCGAATTCCCCGCCCCTGTCAGCATTGAGGCGGAAAAGTTTGGGAGCGCTATCACGGCTCGCGATCTCGAGGGCCGTGAGGACCTTCGCAACCGCAGCATCATCACGATCGATCCGGACACAGCCCGTGATTTCGATGACGCCATCGAAGTCCAGCCCACTGATAACGGCTGGGATGTGGCCGTCCACATCGCCGACGTCTCCCATTATGTGAAGCACGGCACCGGCCTCGACAAGGAGGCCCGCACGCGGGGCAACAGCGTCTACATGGCAGACCGGGTCATCCCGATGCTTCCGGAAAATCTCTCCAACGGACTCTGTAGTCTTCGCCCCGACGAGGACCGCCTAGCCTTCAGTGTTTTCGCACATATCAACCGGGACGGCAGTGTGGGCAAGGTCCGCTTCGGACGCTCGGTCATCCGGAGCTGCGCGCGCCTCACCTACCGGCAGGCGCTTGCCATGCTCGAATCCCCCCCGACTGACGAAGTGAGCCGCCGTGTCCATGCGGCGTGGGACTGCTCCTCCACACTCCGAAAAAGGCGCTTCGCCGCCGGCGCTCTCGACCTCGAGATGCCCGAGGTGAAGGTCTGGCTGGATAAGGCGGGCCATCCCGTGAAGCTCGAACTTGTCGAGAACGATATCTCCCACCAGCTCATCGAGGAGCTCATGCTACTGGCCAACGAGCAGGTCGCGCGCCATCTCAAGAACAAGCGCCAGCCGAACATCTACCGCATCCACGAGAAACCCGAGACCGAAAAGCTCGACGAGTACCGGGAGCTAGCCGCCACCTACGGCGTGAAGGCGGGCGATTTGAGCAACAGGGCCGAGCTACAAAAGCTGCTCGATGGTCTGAAAGGAAAGCCTTACGCCAGCGCCCTAAAGATCGGTCTGCTCAAGAGCCTCAAGCGCGCACGCTACTCGCCCGATCCTCTGGGTCATTTTGGCCTCTCGAAGTCGGACTATAGCCACTTCACCAGCCCCATCCGCCGCTACGCCGATTTACTCACCCACCGCTCGCTAGCCCGCGACCTCGACCCGAAGCAGCACGGCCCCCTCTCCACCGATCTCGGCCCAGTCAGCGAGCACCTCTCCACGACCGAGCGCACCGCCGCCGATGCCGAGAAGGAATCGGTTCGGCTCAAGAAGCTGGAGTACTTCAGCAAGTTAGCCGAGGCGGCCAC
Organism: Verrucomicrobiota bacterium; assembly: GCA_037127835.1. GTDB lineage: Bacteria > Verrucomicrobiota > Verrucomicrobiia > Chthoniobacterales > UBA6821 > UBA6821. Next base: position 2,797 of record JBAXXS010000092.1, read on the forward strand.
CGAGGGCGGCGTCGCCCCCTCCTTCGATGCCAGGGTGATTGAGGCCCGCAACTACGGCCTGCTGGTCGAACTGCCCGAGGCGATGATGACGGGCCTCGTGCCCGTCTCCTCGATGGACGACGATTTCTACATCTTCGATGGGCCCCGCTCCCGCCTTGTCGGGAAGAATTCCCGGAAAATCCTCAAGGCTGGTGACGAGTTCCGCGTCCAGGTAGCCCGCGTCGATAACTTCAAACAGCAGATCGACTTCAAGATCGCCAAGGAGCCCCGTACAGGCAAAACGAAGAAGCCAGAGGCCCCCCGTGGAACCCATGGCGGCAAAGCCGACTTTATGGAAGGGCTTACTTGGTAAGGGGATACCTTTTTACAAGGCTCGGGTTACCCGCTTACAGCTGGCAAGTGATAGACATTGAGAAGAGTAGTGAAAAGGTGTGTTAAAAAAACGGTTGCTCCCTCGGGATTTTCTTCAGCAGACACCTCCGAGGACCTTTTCGACTTTTTTACGCTTCAACGCATCCACCTACTCCCTTAAACTGATCGGATCGTGAGCACCCAAACCCACCATTCCCCGGCCCACCCCGTCTCCATCGCCCAGCTGGAGGAAATTTACCGTTCCCCTTTCTTCGACCTGATACAGCGCTCGCGCTCCATCCAGCTCCAGAACTGGGATGAGGACAATGTCCAGCTCTGCACCCTGCTGAGTGTGAAGACCGGCGGCTGCAGTGAGGACTGTTCCTACTGCGCCCAGAGCTCCCGCTACAATACCGGTGTGAAGGCCGGCAAGCTGATGGGCTGCGACGAGATCCTGCCCCTAGCCAAACAGGCACGGGAAAGCGGCACGACCCGATTCTGCATGGGCGCCGCCTGGAAGGGGGTCAAGTCGGGCGACAGCCGCTTCGAGTCGATGCTCGAGACCGTCCGCGAGGTCAGCAAGCTCGGCATGGAGGTCTGCGTCACACTCGGTCAGCTGGGAGATGAGGAAGCTCGCCAGCTCAAGGAAGCGGGTGTCACCGCCTACAACCATAACATCGACACCTCTCCGGAATTCTATCCGCAGATCGTCACCAGCCATACCTTCGACGACCGGCTGAATACCATCTCCTCAGTCCAGAAGGCCGGCATGGCCGTCTGCTGCGGTGGCATCATCGGGATGGGCGAGACCGAGCGAGACCGCTTGCGGATGCTGGAGGTCCTCTGCGGATTCAATCCCCCGCCCGAGAGCGTGCCGATCAACTGCCTCATGTCGATGCCCGGCACCCCGCTGGAGGATCAGCCTGTCGTTGATGTCTTCGAGCTCGTGCGCCTGATCGCCACCACCCGCATCATGCTGCCCAAGGCCCGCATCCGACTCTCTGCGGGACGCACCCGCCTCACCCGGGAGGGCCAGGCCCTCTGTTTCTTTGCCGGCGCGAACTCCGTGTTCTACGGTGACAAACTCTTGACGGCGGCCAACCCCGGCACCAATGAAGATCTTGACCTCCTTCGCGCCATCGACCTCGCTCCCATGGAGCAGGGAATGCCTGCAGCGGTCTGATACTTTGCGCCCGTAGCTCATCGGATAGAGCAGGGGTTTTCTAAACCCTTGGTAGCAGGTTCGATTCCTGCCGGGCGCACCACGATTGCCTCACCATGGACTCCCCAGAAAAATCACCCCGCATCCTGATCATCCGCAGGGACAATATCGGGGACTTGGTCTGCACGACCCCTCTGATCCGCTCTCTCAGGGCACAGCTTCCGGAGGCCTACATCGTCGCCCTCGTGACAAAATATAATTTGGCCGTGATGGCAGGAAACCCTGACATTAATGCGCTCTTCTCCTACACGAAGGCGAAGCATCTGGAGCATGGCGAGAGCCGCATCGGCATCTTCTGGAGCCGTCTTAAGACCATCTGGAAACTTCGCAAGCAACGCTTCGACTGGATTCTCCTGCCGGGCGGCCCTCAACGCAGCTCGCTCCGTTTCGCCAAATGGATCGGTGCGAAGAAGATTCTGGTCCGCGACGCGGAAGATACGGCGGGCGGCGAGCACCATGTCGAGCAATGTTGCCACCAGCTTGTCCGTATGGGGTTGGAGTTCGCAGCACCGGAGGCTCGCCTGACCCCGGACAAATCCCGGGTTGCAAAGCTCAAGCACTCGTTGCCCCGGGAGTGGAACCGGCATGCTGGCCCCGTAATCGCCTTGCATCTCAGCTCGCGAAAGATTTCCCAGCGCTGGCCTGCTGAGCGTTTTGCCGAGCTGGCCCGCATGCTGCATGAGAAACTGGATGCCAAATTTCTCCTGCTCTGGTCTCCCGGATCAGCCGACAACCCTCTCCATCCAGGCGACGATGAGAAGGCCCGTGACGTGCTGACTTCCACGGCGGGCCTACCGCTGCATCCCGTTCCCACGGAACGGCTGGAAGACCTGATTGCGTCTCTCTCCCTCTGCGACTCCATGGTCTGTAGCGATGGAGGCGCGATGCATCTGGCGGCCGCTCTTGGCAAACCGATGGTCTGCCTCTTCGGCGATTCCGATCCGGAACATTGGGGCCCCTGGAAGGTGCCGTATGTGGTCCTGCATCCGCCCAGCCGCGAAGTGATCGATATCTCCGTGGAGCAAGTCTCTGCCGCATTTTTGGATCTCAGTCAAAAGTCCTAGCGAGTACGCCTCGTCGGATTCATTCTCATCCCATGCTCGAGATCACGATTCTGGCCAGTGGCAGCAATGGCAACGCCGCACTGGTTCGGACCGAAACGGCCTCCTTCCTAGTTGATGCGGGCCTGAGCACCAAGGAGCTGACTCTCCGTTTGAGCTCTTGCGGCGTGGAGCCTCGCGAACTCTGTGCGATCTTAGTGACCCACGAGCATGGCGACCACACCAAGGGACTCGCCCAGTGGTCCAAGAAACATGCCACACCGATCTATTGCAACCGCCAGACGGCGGCGGTTCTCCGGGACAAAGTCCTCGATTTCAACGGATGGAAGATCTTTGAAAGCGGTGCCGAGTTCGACTTGGAGGGCGCAACCGTGCGTTCTTTTCTCATACCGCACGATGCGGTGGAGCCGGTCGGCTTCGTGATCCGAAAACGGACCCACTCCTTCGGCTTCCTCACCGACCTTGGTCATGCAACAACGCTCGTTACCGAATCGCTTCGCGGCGTGGATGGTCTCCTGATCGAGGCGAACTACGATGAGCAACTCCTCGAAAAAGATATGAAGCGCCCCTGGTCGATCAAGCAACGCATCCAGTCCCGCCACGGCCATCTCTCGAACACTGCGGCGGCGGAAACCGTCTCCGGGATTCGTCACGATGGCCTCGGCCATCTCCTGCTCGGTCACCTCAGCCGTGACTGCAACAGCGAGGAGTTGGCACTCGGTGCCATGAACCGAATGCTGGGTCAGAGCTCAATCACCCTCTTCTGCGCGCTGCAAGAGGAGGTTTCTCCGCCCATCAGATTCATTTAGAGTGCCCGTTCTATGACGATCAGGTAGATCCAGTTACCTGCGATCAGCGCCACCACGCCGACTCGCACAGCAAGCGTGGTGATTTTGGAGAGTGGCTC
>JBAXXS010000093.1:0-6256 GCA_037127835.1 Verrucomicrobiota bacterium
CTGCTCGCCGGCATTCACTGATGCTATGTCATCTGAGTTCATTGCTGCAGGTGATGATCCTAGGCCTATATTTTGATTTTAGGAAGCAGTTCACTGCTTTGCCTGGGCGGCATCAGCCCGGATGGAAACGACTTGTCTCAGGTACTTGGCGAGCGCGTCACGCGCTACGCCCTCGTCAGGGATGTTCCAGAGAGCAACCTCGACCATGCGTTGCCCTTGGTTCCGTCGACCGAGTAGGAGACTGTGCAGGCGACCTTTGGGGGTGTCATCCAGTTCCTCTGTCGTGCCATCCACCCCTCCATCCTCGAGGAGTGTATTGTAAACATACACTGGGCGCCCATTCTGCTCGAATAGCCACGACTTGAAGGGGATCACCATCCCCCCCTCCTCGAACCTTACCGGTGCCAAAGGCCGGAGTAGATGCATGCCGATGCTCGAGAGACATACCTCGGGATTATGCATGGAAACTGCCTGGACAGATGTTCGTCCGGCGGGCCAACGGAAATAAAAGACCTGCCCCTGCTCGCCGTTGGTCTTCATCCAGCGCTCGGAGAAGCCTTTCGGATAGAACAGCATCCGGAATGTCCTTGGTGAGACAGTCACTGGGGAAACCCCCTCTTCCCCGGCGCGCTGACGAATCTCCCACTCACGCCCGGCAACCGATGACTTCTCATGGGCGTGGAACCAATACTCGCTTCCCGCTAAAGAAAAAAGCAACAACAGTGCCGTGCCCGACTGGATAAGGGTAATGCCCCACGAGGTCTCTTCAACCCCCGGAACGGGAATTGAGCCGTCGCTTTCAGCAGATTTCGGCATTCTCCAGAAAAAGGCAGCCGCTAACACCGAACCGACTGTGAGGAGAAGGACAATCAGACCTGCCGGATCATGCCATGAAGCGACTGCGGCAAGTCCGTTTCTTGAAGCCACGATCGCAAGCAACGAACTCCGCAGGATATTTCCGAGCAGGGCAGCCACGACGGCGATCAGGACGAGAAGGAGGCGTCGTGCTGTTCCAAGACGAAAGACCTCCCCGAAGAAGAGCGCCACCATCAAGCCGCTCTGCAGGGAGCGAATGCCGCTGCACGCCTCTTCGATGCCGAGAACGCCCGCCGGAATGACGATGAGATTACCCTGACGGAGAGCCTCATATCCGCACCAGTGAAGGATCTCCAGCGTCGTTCCCGTATTCCATGACATCAGCGAGTTCATCACCGAAAGCTCGAGATTTCTGGGCCAGGGGACAGCGATGAGGAAGAAGCAGACCGGGAAGCAAAAGTGCCTCAGCCATGTCCCTCCCCCCAGCATTTGGATCAACGACAACGAGAGAAAAACCACTGCCAGCGAAGCCGCACTCCCCAGCGGACGCCAATCCGGATTGGCTTCGGCCATTGGAATAACCAGCGCCAGCAGAATGGCAGCAATCCCCATCATGACACCCGCCAGCACACGGGCAGGAAGTCCTGAATGGGCAGGAGGAGGACGATCTTCCCAGCGTCTCATCAAGAGACCGATAACAAGGAGAGGAACAAGCATCCCGTAGCTGTACTGCGGGTCGACCATCCAATCGGACCAAAGAATGCGGATCACCGCAAACCATCCGGCAAACGCCACCAGCAAGGGAATCACCACGGCCTTTCTCCATAAACAAGAAAAGGAGGTTGGGCTCTGCCAAACATTGATCATGCACCACTCTCTTCCCGGGTGATCAGGGAATCAAGCTGATCAGGATTCGGTATTAACGCCGCTTCCTTTGCCTCAGCATCTCCCGATGCATTGATACCGCCTCCCTCCCGGGAAGCCGCGGCTTCCTTCGGGCAGCGACAGAGTCGCCGTCTTCCGTACACCCTGGCAGGTGTTTGGTTCGTCCCTTTCGGGACTGTCCATTGCGTTGCCGGACAAGCTACGCCGTGCCTCCCATCACTCGATGTTCGCATCCGTTACGGCAGGTTTCAGCTTTTTCCCAGCCCTCGACGCTCGTCCCTCGACATCTCGACTCGGCCTTTAGCCTTCAGTTTTTCTCTTTTTCTCTTTTCTACCCCCTATCTGCCCATCCCGAAAAGAATCACATGGAGGGTTTTCAGGAGAACCTCGGCATCAAGCCTGATCGAAAAGTTGCGAATGTAGTGGAGATCGTAGGAAAACTTCATACGGGTATCCTCGAGCGAGGCACCGTAAGGATAATTCACCTGAGCCCATCCGGTGATACCTGGACGCACAAAATGCCGAAAGTTGTAATGCGGGATTTCCCGATCATAGTCCTCCACCAGACGCGTCCATTCCGCGCGGGGTCCGATCATGCTCATCTCGCCGCGGAACACATTCCAGAGTTGGGGAAGTTCGTCCAGACGAGTCTTCCTGAGGAAGGAGCCAAGAGTTGAGACGCGGATATCCTTTTCCCTGGTGTACCCATCTCCCCGGTCACTCCCGACCTTCATCGTCCGGAATTTATAGAGCGTGAAGGGACGACCGTAGATGCCCGCACGCGGCTGAGAATAGATGACCGGAAATCCGTCAAAGACCATGATGAGGAGCGCAACAATCAGCATGATAGGGGCAACAATAGAGAGCAGGACGAGAGCCACCACTAAATCCAGAAGCCTCTTGAGGGAGGAATAAAGTGAATGCTGCACGAGAAGGAACTCCGTCTCCAGGGGCCACGCGGGTCCCAGAGCTTCCAGAGGAAGCCTTGACCAGTATTTTTCGTAAAAGGATTCCATGGTGTACACGGGAAGTTCATCGAAATGGATAACCGACAGCCGACTGGCAATCTCCGGATCCAATGCATTCAAATCCGCCGCAATCACAATGGCTTCATAATCGATCGCGCTCTCCCGGTCGATATGGGGCAGGAGATGGGCCAGTTCCACGACAGGTGACGGGGTCCCCTCCCCGGCGATTGGTTTTCCACGGAGTCCCTTGTGAGCTGCGATATAGCGGACTTGATGCTGTTTTTCACTGGCCTCATAATCACGGTGAAAAACCGCACCGAAACGCTCGTCCGTAATCACAAGAAGTTTCCCTTCACTCCGGGATTTAGAAGAGCAGAACCAGAATAGGCGTCTCACAAAAAGAGAAGAGATTACCTGGACCACGAAGGACGCCGTGAAAATCGCCCTGCTTGAAGTCGCGGTGGGGCCAAAGGAAGCCACAAAATAGAGGGCTAAAGCGGCGACGCCATAGGCTAAACAACAGACAATGAGGTATTCGCTGGCGAAGCGCAACGAGGCGAAGTCCGTACGAAGTCTATATGCCCCCACCAACGATACCGAGATAGTCAGGATCGTGAATGGCAAAATAATGGCAACGGAGGTGACCACATTGTAGCCCCCGGTCACCAATGTGATTGACGAATAGATAAGAACCCATTGGATAAAATCACCAAAGACGAACAATGGTCCGAAAAAAGCTTTTCTTTTGGAATGGAGAACATTCCTCTTTTTCTGGAATTGCTGGGTAGGCGTGTAGAGAAAATCGGAAGCATCCTTTTCAGCCGGGGATGGATCTGTCGAACTTTCTGAATTAACCATTATGAAGAAATTGCGAAGCCCTCAATGCTCTCAAAAACAGAAAATCGATGATTCGTATGAATAAGAGTTCATGAGGGACACCCAGTGTCGTGTACAGAACAGCACCCTTCAAGTGCACTTGGAAAAGCGACCCAAAGCAAGAAAACAGGTGGCTTACAGTAAATTATGGCTTCGGCAGAGCATCTGGACTTCCTGAATCAACAGGGGAAGGAAATTCCCGTGAAGTGTCGATATTCGAGCCCGCCCCCCCTCTTCCTCAATCATCTCCGAGTGATCCCGGTAGTGCAGGATCGTCGAGGCCAGTTTCTCCGATTCTCCGGGAGCTATCACTTCTCCTATCCTGTTTTCTAGGATCACCTGCGCCACCTCCGATTCTGGCGATCCGACAAAGAGTATGGGGCGGGCGGCCGCCATCACCCCGTAGAACTTGCTGGGCACGACCAAACCACTCATCCCCTCCTTCATGGTGACCAGATGCAGATCTCCCATGCCGAGACTCTCGGAGAGATCCGCCGAAGACTGCGGAGGAAGGAATCTGATGTTTCCCAAGTCGAGCCCCGCCACGGCATCGCGCAATGGGATCTCCTCGGGGCCCTCGCCGACAAAGAGGAAGAGAATCTGCTTCTCCCCCGATTCCTTCAGGATGTGCGCCGCTTTAAGAACTGTGGAAAACTCATGGGCTCGCCCCATGTTGCCCGAATACATGATGATGAATTCATCGCCGATCCCGTGAGTCGTACGAAAAGCGCTCTTTCCCCGCGGAACGGGTAAGATATCCCCCTCGATTCCGGCATTGGGCATCACCCGGATTGATTCCCCGGGAATCCCCCTCGCCACCAGCCGACCAGCCATGCAGCGACCCACCGCAAGTATTAGATCGTGACTTCGGATGGCCCGGGTGGAGAAGTATCTCAGCGTTCCCGCCAGCGCCCCTCCTTTTGGAAGGACCCCGCACTCCTCAGCCACTTCCGGATAGAGATCCTGCGCCCAGTGGATTAGTCTGGAACCTTTCACCCATTGGATGACCGGCCCAACGACAGCCAGCATCGGAGGATCGGTCTTAGTCACCACCACATCGTGGCGGGGTAGAATGAGTGCTTTCAGAAGAAGGCCGGGAATCATCAAGGCATAGCCGAGCGCCCGCGCGATCAAGTTCTTTTTGGAAAAGAGAATCCCCACACGGACAATCCGGATTCCCTCGCGCATCTCCTCTCCAACCGATTCACGGGAACTCGCCGTGGTCAGCACGGTAACATCCCATCCGGCTTCGGCAAAACCTCTGGCAGCATGCTCCAGCACACGCCCGGTTGCTCCCGAATCCGGGGGATAGACCCGATTAATGAAGAGGATGGAAGGCATGGGGGAAAGGAAACTGTCGAGAGTCGAGAGTCGAGAGTCGAGAGCTTTTCAGGTCAGGCTCACATCTCAACACCCAAGGAGGAAAGGTGATGGCTCAAGGCGACTTTTAGAGGTTTTAAATCAGGGGTTCCTCAAGGCTTCTGACCCTCGACCCTCGACCAATACCGGGCTCACCCCATACAGCAGCCAGTACTCAGCGGTTTTGAGGAACTCGACTGCCGCGAAGCGGTTGACATCCCCCCTTCCTTCCGGCTTTCCCCACCATCCGATCGAGGCATCCGTCACGCCGAAGTGAATGTCCGGCATTACTTTCCGGAACGTGGCCAGAGCCCGGCGAGTGTGGAACGGGGAGGTCACGATCAGAGCCGATCGCACCTTGGCAGCTTCCAGCATCGGTTTGAGAAGGCTTGCATTGCTCTGGGTCGTGATGGCCCGCGATTCGACAGTGATCCTATCAGGGGGCACGCCTCCTTCGAGTAGGATACGGCGGTTCATGCCAAAATCCCCCCTACCCGTCACAAAGACCCTTGGGGCGACGCCTGCCTTATACAGGCGGGCGGCCTCCATCGGACGCGCAAGCGGCTCACCTCCCAGCACGATCAAGGCATCGGCCTTCTCCATCGGGACGGAGACCACCAACCAATGCTTCCAGAAGCGCATGAACTCCTGCTCCTGGAACACAAAAAAGGCGCAGGCAACACACGCCAGCGCCACCAGGAGGAGAAGCTTTTTCATCCCCCGATTTTTGGGAGCGCGGGATTGCCGGAGAGGACCACATCGGGCCCGGCAGATCGTAATACCACGGCACCGGCCGTGCAGAACGAGTTATTGCCTAGCGTGACTCCGGGACCGACGAAGACATTGGCGGCCACCCAGCAACCATCCCCGATAGTGATCGGCTTGGTGACGAGGTCGAAGTGTTCGGATCGGAACCGATGAGATCCCGTGCAGAGGAAGGCCCTGTTAGAGATGCAGACATGCGAACCTATTGAGACCGGAGCCAGACTCAGGATCATCACCTCATCGGCTATCCAGACATGATCACCGATCGAGAGCTTCCAGGGGAAGGTGATGTTCACTCGTGAACGGATCACCACTCCCCGCCCGATCCTGGCACCAAAGGCACGGAGGGCAGCAACCTTGATATCCGAAGGTAGAGGAAACCAAGGGGCAAAGAGAAGCGATCGCACCACCCACCAGAGCGCTTCCTTGAGCTTGGATGCCCCGCGACTGAAGTCAGAGTTATCGTAATGGTCGAGTCTCATGTGCCGTATTTGCAGTAGAGTCCTCAAAGGAGTCGAACGTCAATGATTGCCATCCCTCACTCCTAATTTCACGTTGTTCACCTTATGCCTCTTATGCCTCTTGTG
>JBAXXS010000094.1:0-6126 GCA_037127835.1 Verrucomicrobiota bacterium
ACTTCTTCAAAGGCTTTCGGATTCTGATGGGCACCATGGTCGCTCGGGACAACGCATTCGGACTGCGCTCCATCCATGTGGGAGCTCCAATAAGGGACGACTCCATCGGAAGAACGTGGTGAGTCTCCCCGTCCGCGGTCGCCGATGATCGTGTGATACGGGACGCCCGGCACGATCGGGATGGTATTGATCATGCGGACGAAGCGATTTTTCGGAGAGAGGGTGTCGATACTGTTGGGAGCGCGCTTGAGCTTCAAATCATTGGCCTGGAAGGTGACCACCTTGAGTGCGTCATTCCCGGCAAGGAGCAACTTCCTAGGCGTTCTCACAAGCATGGAGCCGATCCTGCCGATCGAGAGTGAGGCCATCTCGCTTCCCTTGAGCGGTGAGGAGATGAAGATCACCCTGCCTATCTCTGGGCGGTGCTTGAAGATCATGGCGTCGGTATAGAGTTTCTTGGAAGAGACTGGAAGACGAGTCTCCGCTGGAGTGCGGTTGAAGAGTCGTTCCCAGAGAGTCTCACCCGTGTCGGTGATCAGGAGTCTACTGATGCATCCCCCCATGCTATGGCCGATCACGACCATTGGCTTGTGCAGGGGAAAGCGCTTCTCAACCCCATCGAGATTCTCACGCAGGATCGAAGCAGAGTAGGGATAGGGATATCCCGAGGGGTAGCTGTAGAACCAGAACTGATAGTGCTTCCGGATCTCGGGGTCACTTCGCAGATTGATGATCATTGGTGCCCATGTTGAGGGAGAGTCCATCAGCCCGTGGATGACAAGTACCACGGCCTTATTCGGATTATAGGGCTCGAGTCGTGACAACTGCGCTGTCTCGGCCCATTTCTCGGGGTTAATCATTCGTTCCAACTTGGGTATTCTGTGCGTCGTGCTGGCGAGCATTACCGCCAGCGGTACGGTGAAATCAGCCGCCAGATCCATCCTCCTCCCGTTGACCGAAGTCCTCTCCTGAGCCAAGGGATCCTCGAAGGCTATGATACAGCGGGTCCCCTGGAAGCGGGCCACAGCCGTCACACCGTAATAGACTTTCTTAGTGAAGTAGTTGGTGTGCCACTCCTTGTTATCTCCCTTGCCGACGGCAACGACGGGAGCACCGATTCCGGGACGGGAGACATGCTGTTCGACATACTTGCCCCCGATCATGAACTGATCGGCAGGAGTGAATGTGTAAAGAGCCGGATTCCACATCGGCCTTGGGTCTGGCTTATGCTCGAGAAGATAGGTGCCCCCTGAGGGACTTGGAACGGTCAGAGGATTGGTCCAGGGATCCAGCTTGTTGGCATGGATGATCCCGATGATTCGCGAGACGGCAAAGTTATAGTCATGCAGCGCCGAAGCATCACCAGGGTTCTGCTTTAGCATCGCCAACGCCTCCTGTGAGGCCTGGATATTCTCGCCCAGGGCAATGAGTGGGCTCACACCCGCAAGGCGCATCGCATGGATGATCTTTTGTCCCGTGACTGCGGTTGCAGTCATAGAACTCAGCGGGTGATACTGCGGAGGCTTCTCCTTGACCGTGGCATCGCTGGCGCAAGCTGTTAGCCCGGCAACTGCCAAGAGCAGGATCGCCCGGAGGGACCAATTTATTTCGGTATTTTTAGGTGGATATGTAATTAGAATGATTCTGAATGGTTGATTTTTAGCAGTTTATACCAGTGAGGGCCAGAAACAGGAACCTCAGGGAGAGATCACACAACGAAAGCCCGTGTGGTTGGTACCGGTGTTCGCTTCTCCCTTCCCTCGGGTGCCCGCCATGTAGCGGGTGCAGTATTGATCCGTGCAGAGAAAGGATCCGCCACGCTGCACACGCTTCTGGATGCCGGGTTCCTCCGGGTCAAGGGAGGAATCTGGACCTTTCGGATTACAAGTGACGGCGTTCTTAGCATCCGCGGCATAGGCGTCGGGACGATACCAGTCGCTGCACCATTGCCAGACGTTCCCCGCCATGTCGTAAAGGCCATACCCATTGGGCGGGAAGGATTTCACAGGCGAGATCCCTGCAAACCCATCCTCCCCGGTGTCCTTCGCGGGGAATACACCCTGATAGGTGTTCGCCATGTATTTTGCACTCGGTTTGAACTCATCCCCCCAGGCATAGAGATTGCCGGAGAGTCCTCCTCGTTGAGCGAACTCCCACTCGGCCTCGGTCGGCAGACGCTTACCTGCCCACTTGGCATAGGCGAGAGCATCTTCAAAAGCTACCTGGACCACAGGATCATTCCCATGAGCCTTGATGCTGCTGTCGGGACCAGAGGGATGACGCCAGTTGGCTCCCTTCACATAACTCCACCAGCGAAAATGGTCATCCAGAGGAACGGGTTCCTTGGTTGGGGTAAAAACAACGGAGCCCGCAACTAGATTCTCAGACGGGGCATTCGGGAACTCCTCCTTCGTCGGCACTCGCTCTGCAATGGTCACATAACCTGTGGCCTTCACGAATTTCCCAAACTCGTCGTTTGTCACATCCGTGGCATCCATCCAGAAGCCATCGACAGAAACGCGATGCACCGGTTGGGCATCCCCGACTGTCGCCTCAGAGCAGAGCGAGCGGCAGGATTTTTCCGAAGTCTTTCCCGTGCTTCCCATTGAGAACTCCCCTCCGGGGATCCAAACCATCCCGTGGGGAGCGGGCCCTGGCGCTTTGGTTTTGTGCTCAATCGTCGGAGCGAAGACCTTCGCCTCCTCTCCGCGCAAGGATGACAAGATGGCCAATGAGAGGACAAAAGCTCCCAGAAGTCTATTGATCACAGATTGAGAAGCCCTACGCAAAAGGGGTTGACTCTCATCTTTGGGGCTGCCGATCAGTGACTCCAAAACTTTATCCAGACTAAATCTGCAAACATTCTGTCTGGGAGGAAACTCTTGGAAGGTCTGTAGGAATTTACCGACCATGGCTTGAGCAGTCATCAGCTCAAAGTTGCGGTCGAAGCGCCCAATTGCCATAATCGCTGGTTTCATAGCCAAAACAACTGAATTAATAGCGCCTAAACAACGCGTAGTTTCTTCTTTTTTATTTGGCATGTCCGTTATTTATTACGTTTAATTAATTTAATGAAGTCTCATTTTAGAACTTCATGATTTAATTCTGTTGGCTTAACCGCCTCGAATACCAGCTAAGGAAGCGCTGATCAAGGGGGCCTTTTCCAAAGGTTGGTTGAGTTTAGATGGGAGGAAGAGATTGGCTCGGCATTTTGATCACTCCGTGCATATGATGACTCTTAGATTGGTAGTTTGTTGGGCATATCCAGCTTGAGGACTTTATTGCGGAAGGTCCAATGAACGAGATCCTTAGATGAATAACACGCGACAAAGCGTTTGTTCTTTTCCAGATCGTTTTCCTTGGCCCGATCCTCACTGAACCAGTACCACTCATCCCCCTCCTTGATCACGCCGCCGCAATGGGCCTGGATATGGTGACCTCGGTTGTCGGGCCAGACTTCCGTCGGTTGGATTTGGTCCACAGCTGTCGCTGAGCGGGCAACCAAAACAGTTGCCGCAATGAGAGCGAAGAGTGAGATCGGGGAATTCATCACGGATAAGTTTTTGTTTAAACATCGCAGGAGGAATCTTTTTCGAAACGACTACAAACGGCCCGAATTTTGGTTTTTTTGATTCTTTTACCTTTTAACCGAGCAGATCTGGCCTGTGTTACTTGGTAGCCTCCAGAGCCTGTTCTGCACGCCATGTCGCGATGGCTCCGTGATTCCCGGAAAGCAAGACCGGCGGAACGCTCCAACATTGGAACTCGACGGGCCGCGTGTAATGGGGATGGTCGAGCAGGCCGGTCTCGAACGACTCGGTCACCGCCGACTGGTCGCCGCCTAGGACGCCTGGGATAAGACGCACGATGGCATCGGTAAGGACAACTGCCCCGAGCACTCCATTAGTAAGAATGTAGTCGCCGATCGAGCTCTCATCATCGACGAGGTGATCGGCAACGCGTTGATCAACCCCTTCATAATGGCCGCAGAGCAGAATCAAATGCTCGGCCTTGGCATACTCCCGGACGATCGGCTGGGTCAAAGTTCTACCCTGTGGAGTGAGGAAGCTCGCCTAAGGCTTCTGCGATCGGCTCGATCTTCATCACCATGCCCGGGCCTCCGCCATAGGGAGCGTCATCGACCGTGCGATAACGGTCGTGGGTCCAGCGCCTCAGGTCCACAGCCTCCAGCTTCACAAGTCCCGCTTCCTGTGCGCGACCAAGGATGCTCTCTCGAAGAACTCCTTCCGCGATCGCAGGAATGGGGGTCAGTATCTGAATCTCAATCATGGGAAGATCATTACCATAGGATCGTCCGATGAACAGCGACTCGTCATCAAGCTCCATAACCGGATAGTCTTTTCTAATCCTTAACTGAACAGTGAACAGACGATCCAAGACACCTCCCAATCGAGGAAAAAAAAGGCCTCCCAAACGGAAGCGTTCGTTCCTGATCACGCTGATTAAGCTAGGCTTCGCAGCACTCCTTTTCTGGATGCTGATCGGCTTGGTTTACTACCTCTGGGCCCTGACCTTCGACATCTCGACCATCGGTCAGATGCCCCAGCGTTCCGCGATCTACGATCGCAACGGGACCTTCTACAGTAGGACAGTCGGGGAAAACAGGATCGTCGTGCCCTACGAGAAGGTCTCCCCGAATTTCGTCAATGCGCTGATCAGCCGTGAGGACTCGCGCTTCTACGAGCACCACGGAGTCGACCCTCTCGGGATCGCCCGGGCCGCCGTCCGAAATCTGCTCTTCGGAGGGATGAAACAAGGAGCCAGCACCATCACCCAGCAACTCGCCCGCAATAGCTTCCCTCTCGGGGGAAAGAACTTCAATCGCAAGTTCCTAGAAGCTGCCATGGCCTTCCGCATCGAGATGGAAATGAGCAAGGAGAAGATCTTGGAGCTTTACATGAACCGCATCTACTTCGGCTCGGGGCTCTACGGGGTCGAGGCCGCCAGCCTGGCCTACTTCGGAAAACCAGCCTCCAACATGGATCTCTCCGAGGGGGCGCTACTAGCAGGACTCATCCGCAGCCCGAACAGGTTCTCTCCGCTCAACAATATCGATGCATCACTCGGGCAGCGTAATGTGGTGCTGGGACGGATGGAGGATCTGGGCTTCATTACCCATGCCCAGCTTGAGAAGGCGGAGGCTGAGCCGATGACTCCGGGCCAACAAAGTCTCGTTAACGCTCTCAACAGCTGGGCTGTCGACGCGATCCTCCACGAACTGGAGCAGGTGGTGCCCTTGGACAGAATAGATTCCGGGGGCCTGCGCATCGATACAACGATTGATGCGGGACTCCAGCAATCGGCGGAGACCGCCGTGTCAAAACGCCTCGCAGAAGTCGAGCAGCGTTCCGACTTCCGCCAGCAGCACCATATTGCCAAGGGGGCCGAACCCATGGAACCACTCCAGGGGGCACTCCTTGCCATCGACAATGCCAACGGTGGGATCACGGCGATCGTGGGAGGGCGTGATTTTGCCAGGAGTAAGTACAACAGAGCTTTGGTCGCCATGCGTCAGATCGGTTCCTCGGCCAAGCCCTTTGTCTACGAGGAGGCCTTCCGCAGAGGTGTGATGACGCCGGAGACACTTGTGAGTGATGCACGCCTCACAGCATTGGATCTCCCTTCCCGCTCCGCGGCCTATGATCCTCAGAACAGCGATGGAACCTTCGGCTCCGATCTCCCAGCCAAAGAGGGGCTTGTGCATTCACGGAATACCATGAGCGTTCGCGTCGGAATGAAGACGGGACTGGGAGATATCGCCTCCACTATGGAACGACTCGGTCTAGCCGAGCATGTGCCGCACTATCCCTCAATTTGCTTGGGTAGCTTCGAATCGACGCTAAGAAACCTCACTACGGCCTACACGGCGCTGGCTACCGGGGGGAAAAAACTCCAGCCGCACCTGATCGAGCAGGTCACCGACTCCGAGGGGACCGTTCTTTATCGCGCAACCCATGGCCGCATTGCTGCACTCGATCCCGCGGCGACCAGAACTACCACAGGGATCCTCACCGAGGTCATGACGCGGGGCACGGCGGCCAAGTCGGCTGAACTTGGACTCCGCAAGCCGGCTGCCGGGAAGACCGGGACGACCGACCACTTCGT
>JBAXXS010000095.1:0-6106 GCA_037127835.1 Verrucomicrobiota bacterium
CGCATCGACGATCAGGGGCAATCGGGAGTCTATTTCGCCGACATCGTCGATCCCGGAAAGTTGCCCCCCTGGAGGATGATTGTGCAGGATCTGCGCTCCGACGATAGCATCCGCTCTTTCAAGCAGATCCCCGCCACGACAATTGACAATGGCTATCTGAAAAACATTCCCTATCTCTCGTTCAAGATCAACGAGCGCGTTGAAATGAATGTCTACGGCGATTCGGAACATCCCGTCTGCCTAGAGTATGGTATTTATGAGCGTGGTGAGAAGATCTCACAGTTCAAAAAGATCATCCGTGCCTATCTGGCGGGGATTCTTAGCAACCGAAAGGAGGTGGGTGCACTTTACTCGCTCGATGAAAAGGGGGGCCAGGTCCAGGTAGGACGCTTTGTTTTTCGAATAACGCCTCCCGATGCTCCCGAAGCCTATGGCGGATGGTGGCTTTCCATTTATGACCCTGCCCGACTCGACAAGGCCCGTATCTCCGATGCGGAGTATCGGAAAGTGACGCTGCCTTTCGACGAAGTGAATACACGCTCGGGAAGACTACGGATGGATCGCGTCATGGCGAATGATCTGTATCTCGCCTCCACCCGCATGAACTGGAATACAATGATTCCTGATTTGCGCGGGTTTTACCGTAACCGTATGGGGGAACTTGAGCTGTTGATTCCCTCATTTATGAAGAGTCCCAAACACACCAACGTCCCGTAATGAAAATTCGATTACTTGCCACCACATTCCTCTCATCGCTCATCCTGAGCGGTTGTGCCATTCATCCCCTGGGACCCCTCGACAAGGCTCCACGCCACGAGGCTGAAAA
Source organism: Verrucomicrobiota bacterium (assembly GCA_037127835.1). Lineage (GTDB taxonomy): Bacteria > Verrucomicrobiota > Verrucomicrobiia > Chthoniobacterales > UBA6821 > UBA6821. Next base: position 827 of record JBAXXS010000095.1, read on the forward strand.
GCTCACCGGATATGCCCCCTTCGCCTGGGGGATCTCCACGAGCAGCCTTCAGTATGAAAACCGCGACGAGAAGCCGGGTGATCCCGAGTATTTCGTTCGCGACTGGGACCTGCTGGTCAAGAAGGGGAAGGCTCCTGTGGTGGGCAATGCGCTCTACAGTTGGAGTGACTTTGACAAGGACCTTATCGCACTGAAGAAGATCGGCGTGACCCACTACCGATTCAGCATCGAGTGGGCTCGTGTGGAGCCGCAGCCGGGTCATTACAATCAGAAAGCGATCCAGCGTTATGCCGCGATGTGCAGGAAGCTGAAGGAGGCTGGTATCGAGCCAGTCGTGACGCTCTGGCACTTCACCTTCCCAGCGTGGCTCACAGACCCCAAAGATAGCTCTAATACCAACTGGCTGCATCCGCTGGCCCGCAAGAGGTGGAACCTCTACGTGACGAAGATGGTGAAGGCAACATCGACCTACGTGAATTACTACGCACCGGAGAACGAGCCCAATGGCCAGGTCCTCACCGCCTACATCGCGGGCCTCTGGCCTCCTTGCCACACCTTTGATTTCAAGGGCTACGAAGCGGCGACAATCGCCAGTGCGGAGATGTTCCGGGATGCGGCGGCGCGAATCAAGGAGGTGAAGCCCTCAGCCAAGGTTGTCAGCGTCGAGGCACTTCCCTGGTGGGAACATGGCCCTCTCGATCCGGGTGGTCTCATCTACAATACCGTGCAGCACGCGAATTTCGACCACCTCGACCGGGTGTACGATGTCTGCGACATCATCGGATTCAACTACTACTACAGTCAGGCGGCTGGTCCGCTTAGCCTTCTTTCCGAGTCTTACCGCCACGGTCGTCACTTCACCATGATGGGATGGAGGATCGATCCCGCTGCTCTTGGCAAGCAGATCCGCTATGTCGGCAAACGCTATGACAAGCCGATGATGATCACGGAGAATGGCATCGCCACCGAGAACGAGCAGCAGCGCCTCTCCTACCTACGAAATCACATCGCCCAGATTAGAAAGACCATGGACGAGGGATACGACGTGAAGGGATATTTTGTATGGTCGCTGGCCGATAACTACGAGTGGCACTACGGCTATGTTCCGAAGTTCGGACTGGCCTCGATGAATCCCGTGACACGCGACAGAGTACTCAAGCCGGCCGCCTATTATTACAAGAGCGTTATCCGGGACTCCAATCGCAAGCAGAAGGTGATGCCAGAGCCTGTAGAAAAAACTATTGGGTCGAATGGGTCGAATAGATCGAAGACGGGTCAGTAGTTTTTTAATCAGGTTTCAAGTTTCCGCTTTCATCCCCTTCTCTTTCCATGAAGGTCGCTGTCTTCAACACCAAGCGCTACGAGCGCCCGGTACTGGAGAAGTCTGCCGATGGTTTCCCCATTGCGTTCACTTTCCTTGAGGCGCGACTCGACATCCAAACCGCTCTGCTGGCTGCGGGTCACGAGGCTGTCCTGATTTTTGTAAATGATGTGGCGAACAGGAGCGTCCTTGAACAACTTGCGGCCGGAGGAACGCGCTTCTTGGTAACCCGCAGCGCGGGATTCAACCAGATCGACCGAGAAGCGGCTCGCGAGTTAGGGATCGCGCTCGCCTATGTGCCCGCCTATTCACCCAATGCCGTGGCTGAATTCACGATCGGACTGATCCTGACTTTGGGTCGCCACATCCATGAGGGGCATAACCGGGTGAGGCGTGCCGATTTCAACCTGGAGGGACTTTGTGGTTTCGAACTGCGTGACATGACCGTCGGAGTCTGCGGTACCGGCCGTATCGGCACCGAGGTGGTAAAACTTTTGAGCGGCTTTGGTTGCAAGATCCTCGCCTATGACGAAGAACCGAACGAACAGGTCATGTTGCTTGCTTCCTATGTCGATACCCGGGAGGAGCTCTTCCGTTACTCGGATATCCTGACGCTGCATGTGCCGCTGATGCCCTCCACATACCACCTTATCGATGATGAGGCACTGAAGCTGATGAAGGATGGCGTTTTCCTTATCAATACAAGCCGTGGCGCCCTTCTCGATACTCCCGCCGTGGTGGAGGGACTCAAGAGCCGTAAGGTAGGCTTTCTGGCCATCGATGTCTACGAGGAGGAGGCCAGCTTGTTCTTCGAGGATCACTCCTCTGACATCATCAGTGACGACACCTTCGCCCGGTTACTGACCTTCCCCAATGTCATCGTGACGGGCCATCAGGCCTTTCTCACCAATCATGCCCTGCGCAATATCGCGGAGACAACCATGCAAAGCCTAAATGAATTCGCCAAAGGATTGCCCTGTACGCACGCAGTGCCGGCACCATGAGCAGGTGTCTGATCGTATTGATTTTCTCAGCTCTTTTTGTGCTGAGTACGGGTTGCTCCCGACATCGCGAGCGTCCTGATCTCATTTTCATCAATGGGGCTGAGCCCGAGACGCTCGACCCATCGTTGATCACGGGACAACCCGAGGGGCGAATCGTCAATGCGCTCTTCGAGGGATTGCTCCGCTTCGACCTGAAGGGAGTTGCCGGGGCCGGGGTCGCCAGCTCTTGGGAAATTTCTCCTGATCATTGTGTCTACACTTTTCACCTCCGCCCCGATGCCAGATGGAGTGACGGGAAGGGAGTGACGGCACACGACTTTGTGGACTCATGGCGCAGGACTCTCGATCCCACAACCGCATCCGCCTACAGTTATCAGCTCTTTTCGGTGAAGGGAGCCGAGGATTATGCCAATACTCCCGCGGGCAAGACGGCTGACTTCAAGTCGGTAGGCGTAAGGTCCTTGGATGACGCGACGCTCCGTGTGGAGCTGAAACAACCGGTCCCCTATTTCCTGGATCTCTGCGCCTTTCCAACGCTCTATCCTGTGCGGACGGATCTGATTGCCAAGTACGGAGATGACTGGGTGAAACCCGGGAAGCTTGTCGGGAATGGGGCTTTCGTTCTGGAAGATTGGAGGATCAATGACGTTATCCAACTGAAAAAGAATCCCCTCTACTGGGATGAAAAAAGTGTGCGTTTACGTTCCGTGGAGGTGCTCCCGATCAGCCAGGCAAATGTTGCCTACAACTTCTATGCCGCAGGACAGGCCGACCTAATCATGGACAAGGGACTGGCTCCGCCTTCCTTGCTGGATGCTCTCAAGACTCGTCCCGACTTCCATGCCGCCCCTTTCCTAGGCACCTTTTTCCTCAGGTTCAATTGCGCCAAGGGACCTTTCACGGACGTGAGGGTGCGCAAGGCCTTCGCCATGGCTCTCGATCGCAAACGCATCACCACCAAAATCACGAGGGCCGGCGAGACTGATGCCCTGAGCTTTGTGCCTCCCGGTATTAACGGATACGCTGCTCCTGAGGGTCTTTCCGAAAATCAGGAAGAAGCTCGTCGTTTACTCGCCGAGGCAGGGTATCCCGATGGCAAGGGGTTTCCCCTGACGACCTATCTCTACAGCGAGGGGGAGTTGAACGAGGGAGTGGCGATCGAGCTTCAGTCAATGTGGAAAGAGCGCCTGGGCGTCAACGTGCAGCTCGCGAGACAGGAGTGGAAGGTCTATCTGAACTCGCTTGGGTCGCTGGACTTCGGGATCGCCCGCTCCAGTTGGGTCGGGGATTACCCGGATCCGAACACCTTCTTGGATCTCTTCCTCTCCGAGAGCGGTAACAACCGCACGGGATGGAAGAATGCCGATTATGACCGTATCATCCATGACGCGGGGGCCGAGACAGATCCTGGTAAGAGATTCGGCATCATGCGTCGTGCAGAGGAATTGCTAGTCAGGGATCAGGTGCCGATCTCCCCCATTTTCTTCTATGTCGGGATCCAGTTGTACGATGGCAATCGCCTGGGCGGGATCAAACCCAATGTCTTGGATGAACATCCGATTCGTGAGATCTTCCGCAAGGATCACTCTGCAAAATGAAAAAACAACGATTCACTATCAGTGGCTGCACGGCTCTTATCACCGGAGCCACTGCCGGACTCGGAGCCGAGTTTTCCCGTCAGCTTGCTCCTGCCGCTTCTCGCTTGATCCTTGTGGGGCGCCGCGAAGAGCGTCTTTATTCCCTTTCAGATTCGCTGAAGGTTTTGCATCCCGATCTGAGAATTGATTCCTTCAAGGCGGATCTCTCCCAATCCAGCGAGCGGGAGCGTCTGGCAGCGTGGATCATCCGTGACGAAGTTCCGCTGAACCTCCTGATCAATAATGCCGGCTTGGGTGAACTAGGCCCTTTTGACAGCGCCGACTGGAAGCGTCTTGGCCCTGTGCTGGAAGTGAATGTCACCGCGCTCACCCATTTGACCCACCTTCTTCTGCCGATGCTAAGAGCTCAGGTGGCACAGAGTCCCTCGGGAATCCTGAATGTCAGCTCCGTGGCAGGATTCTACCCGCTACCTGAGATGGCAGTCTATGCAGCCACTAAGGCCTATGTGACAAGCTTCAGCGAGGCTCTCCGTATGGAGCTTGCCCCGGAAGGAATAACTGTCACGGCACTCTGTCCCGGGCCTGTTGCCACGGAGTTTTTCGAGGTCGCCGCCCGTAACGGTCAGACCATCCGCGCTATGGATCGCACCCATCCTGCATTGGCGACTCCTGCGGAACTGGTTGTTCGTGCTGCTCTGCGGGGGATTGAGCGGAATAAACCCGGAGTCATTCCGAATTCGCTGCTGTCATTGCTGGTCCGCGGAAGCCGTCTCCTCCCGTTTCCCGTGATCCGTGAATCCATACGATTGGGTGCTGGCCCTCAGAGACCTAAATAACATCCTTCTTTGCTCGATGTTGACGATAGGGGGTATATCGACGAAAGTTCCCTTGTGAAAAATTTCACAAGATGGTCCTCCAAAGAAATTGACCCGCGATCTAATGCCGCCTTTGCGGAGGCTATTGAGCTGATTGGTCCCGATCTTTACTCTGTTGAGGAGAGGATCCACGAGCAATCCAAGGCCGTGGATGCGGGTATTGAGCATTATTTCGAGTATGCCATTGGCGGTAGTGGCAAACGTTTGAGACCTGCGCTGGCACTTCTCTCAGGAGGGGCTACTGGACGTATTGTCTCCGATCATGTCGATTTGGCTGTGATTGTGGAATTGATTCACATCGCGAGCCTTGTCCATGACGACATCATGGATGGAGCCGATCGTCGCCGTGACCGACCGACGCTCAATGCCAAGTGGGGGAACTCCCTGACGGTTTTGGTTGGCGATGTGCTGTTTGCCCATGCTCTACGGCTTTCCACCAAGTTTTCAAACTCCGATATTTCCCGACGGATCGCTGATGCGGC
>JBAXXS010000096.1:0-5827 GCA_037127835.1 Verrucomicrobiota bacterium
TCCGCAGGTGAGGCGAGCGAGGCGAGAAAGGCATCACCCCGGTTCATCCAGAACCTGTTGAGCGTTGGCCAGACAAAGAGCGCCAGAAAGCACCAAGAACTCATGACAGACGCGCCGATAAGGCCTGCCTGTATGGTATTCGCACTTGGAATGAGAGTAGCCAGCAAAATCCCAAGCAGTGTCCAAGACGCCACAATCAGGAGCGTGAAGAGCCAAGTGCCGGATTTTCTATAGCATTCCTCACGGGAGGCCATCAGCGCCGCCTCACGAGGGGTCAGCCATTGGGCGACCGTTGCCGATAGGGAAAGAAGTCCGCGTGGAGTGATGCAGCCATTTACCGTTTCTTCATCACCAAGATCAAACCACCGGACTGGTCTGGGCGTCACCCCCAAGGATTGCAGTTCCGCATTCATTCTCTTTTCAAAGACCTCTTTCGAAGACCCTGCTGGTGCAGAATCACCGGCAGGAACGAGCAGAAACAAAAGGATGACCACGGCGCCCGCGGCAATGATCAGAATCGTCGTTCCGGAGCGAGAGGCTTGATGGATTACCGAAAAATAGATCATTCCGATCCAGAGTCCGATCAGCGTGACGAATCGACCTCGGATCCAATCCGACAACCAATGGATTGCCGATTGCCCCGTGCGGCCCACGGCCTGCTCCACGGCATGTCCCGAGAGCATGTCGAAAGGGAGGTTGGCCAGTGTGACCATGATCGCCAAAGCAAGAAGGACCACCGCAATCCCCAGTAGACCGAGTCCGGAAAATCCCATCGCCCACCACGATGCACTCAGAGCGAGTCCCCAGATCAGCGCAAGATTGGCTCCGATGGAGGTGATGCCTGACCAGAGGCGGATGCGTTGGTAATCGGTGGAATCCACAACGTAGTTTGTAAAAAAGAGAAGGCCGGGTCAATGACCCGGTCGCCGTCGATTCGCTGCTTTGGAGAGACCCTCCCAACCCTGGAGAGTTAGTCGCTCCTTACTATCATAGCTCATGCGTTGAAGGGTGTTGGATGTTTCGAATCATTATCAGCCCGAGTATTCCAACTCTCCTTCACATGAAAAACCTCGGGAAACTTCACACCTAACCCTCTGGTTGACACGTTACCCTCACACTTTCTTAAAAATTAATGAATCTACAGGTTCTCCATTCTTAGATATGCCTGTCTCAGTAGGATTTCTTTTGATAAGTAATTCCTGCTTATTAACATTTATGAAAATCGCATTATTCCCTGCGCGAATCCTTTTCGCCATTCTTGGACTGCTCATCACCGCACACTCAACGCATGCGGCCGATAAACAGAAAAAGCCCAACATTCTCATCATCTGGGGTGATGACATCGGTCAGTTCAATCTCAGTGCAATTAACCGCGGCATGATGGGCTACCGCACACCGAATATCGACCGTATCGCCAGCGAGGGTGCTTATTTTACCGATTGGTACGGCCAGCAGTCCTGCACGGCAGGACGCGCAGCGTTTATCACAGGCCAGTCACCGATCCGCACTGGCCTTACTAAAGTGGGTCTTCCAGGTGCACCTGAAGGGATGAAAAAAGAGGATCCCACTATCGCGACACTTCTTAGAGCACAGGGCTATGTCACGGGCCAGTTCGGTAAGAATCACCTCGGGGATCGGGACGACATGCTGCCGACCAGTAATGGATTTGATGAGTTTTTTGGGAATCTCTATCACCTGAATGCCGAGGAGGAGCCTGAAAACCCCGACTACCCGAAGAGTCCCGAGTTCAAAAAGAAGTTCGCCCCACGTGGTGTGATTCATAGTTATGCAGACGGCCGCATCAAGGACACAGGCCCACTGAACAAAAAACGCATGGAGACGATTGACGACGAGGTCAACGAAAAGACCTTCGCCTTCATGGAGCGTGCGGCAAAGGAGGGTAAGCCTTTCTTTCTTTGGTGGAACTCCACACGCATGCACATCTTCACCCACTTGAAGAAGGAGTCCGACGGCAAGACGGGCTTGGGCATTTATGCGGATGGTATGGTTGAGCACGATGCTCATGTCGGTCAGTTGCTTGCGAAACTCAAGGAGCTTGGTCTTGAGGAGAACACCATCGTGATGTATTCCAGCGACAATGGTGCCGAGGCCTTCACCTGGCCGGATGGCGGTACCACTATGTTCCGTGGTGAGAAAAACACCCAGTGGGAGGGAGGATATCGCGTGCCGACCTTCATCCGCTGGCCTGGCGTTATCAAGCCCGGTACCGTGATCAACGATATCGGCTCCCATGAAGACATGTTACCCACCCTGCTTGCAGCTGCGGGAGACCCAACCGTAAAAGAAGATTTACTGAAGGGATTGAAGGTCGAGGAGACCACTTACAAAGTACACTTGGATGGCAATAACCTCCTGCCCTCACTGAAAGGAGAGGCTCCCTGGCCTCGCAAGGAATTCATCTATTGGACCGATGACGGTAGCGTTGCCGCCCTTCGGTATGAAAACTGGAAGATTACTTTCCTTAAACAAAATGCTCACGGCATGAATGTCTGGCTTCATCCGTTTGAGGCGCTGAGGGCTCCGATGGTCACCAACCTTCGCATGGACCCCTTCGAACTCGCTCCGGACATTGGCATGGGTTACCAACGCTGGTACCTAGAGCACATGTTTGTCATCGCACCTGCCGCAAATTATGTGGGGGGATGGTTGCAGAGCTTCCGTGAGTTCCCTCCACGTCAAAAGCCCGGCAGCTTCAATCTTGATCGTGTGATGGAGTCGGTGACCTCGGCAAATGAGTAAGGGAGAAGATTCACGGTGATCCGCCGAGGCCCCCTAGCGCGGCTGGGTTGTCACAGATATGAAAAAGGACTGGCGGTTGATCTTTTCTGAGTAATACGTTCCCTTTCTCCCGTTGCTAAAGTCATGAAATCCATCTCGTTTTTACTATTACTAGGTTTTCCTATCCTATTTCCTCAAGTTGCCCCTCAAGCAAATTACGAGGTTCTAGAGCCAGTTCCTGCAGCAAACTTCATCCCTGCTGCCCTGATGACGAACAGACTCTTCTCCATCTCACCAATGGCGCAGACTGATGATCTCCATCTTACCTACACCCTTCAGAGTCCTGCTGGCACTGAATCTATCATCGGCACGCAGAGCCTCATCACGCGTGTCAACGAGATGAAAGCACTCGTAGCGCTCGATGAAATTGACAATTCGGAGGAGTTTGGAAAGTCCCTACTCAAGGCGGGTGCCGAAAAAGTCGGGAGCGTGAGGGATGTCGTGAAAGATCCACTTGGCACGGTTCAACGCCTTCCCCTCGGAGCCTCCCGACTCTTGGGACGCGTCTCCACCTCTGTTAAAAATGCTACCGAGGGGAATGCCGATCCGCGCGCTGGAGCTCAAGCTGTTCTAGGAATCAGGAGAATGAAAAACGAATTGGCCGCTCGTTTCGGAGTCAGTCCCTACACACGGAATGCCTTGCTTCAGAATAAGCTGGATGCCACTGCTCGGGCGATGGCGGGCGGCGCTCTCGTGGTGAACCTCTCAGGTCTCATGTTCACCGGAGGAGTCGGCACTGCCATTTCCGTAGTTGGCGTGAATCAGACACTTCAGCGCACGCTCATTGAGTCGACACCCGAGGAAATGACAGTGAAGAATCGTGCTGCACTTATGGCGCTCAAGGCCGCGCCGGATGCAGTGGAAGGCTTTCTCTCCAATCCCGCCCTCTCACCTTGGCAGAAGACGATTCTCACTGCTGAACTGAAGGATATTGGTCTGAATCCAGATCCTTTTCTTAGGCTTGCATCAAAGCCCGCAACCCAAGAGGAGGTTCTTGATCAGATGCAAATCATGCAAATTTTACTCAAACACCATAAAGAGATCGCCCCCATTGTCTCCATTGTCCCCATAAGTGAGATCGACGGCGTGCTCGCCGCACTAGATGCAAACGGCACCTTGGTCACACCAGTTAGCGCAGATCTCATTCTCTGGAGTGCAGCAGCTGAGTCCCGCACCGATGCCCTCCTGAAAAGAGCGAAGGAAGATCCGAGGGTAAAACAAGTGGCCCTTGTCACAGATGGTCTCGTCTCGGCCCGTGCCATGGAGGAATTCGACAAGCGGGGAATCCTCGCAACCCCTCAAGCTCTCGGGCCCCTACGCTAACTAGCTTCAGAATGATTCGCTCCTTGCGGTTCTTAATGCTGGGGGTGCTCTTATTGCTGGGATGTCATCCCTCTGCACCATCCGGCGGTATGGTTTTGATCCCCGGTGGTGACTTCTTGATGGGCTCAGACGCTCCGTATGCTTTACCCAACGAGAGGCCGGCTCATCATGTGAAGGTAAAGCCCTTCTTCATGGACATCCATGCGGTCACCAATGCCGAATTTGAAAAAATTCGCGAAGGCCACCGGCTATGTCACCGTTGGCGAGCGGCCCGTCGATTGGGAGGAATTAAAAAAACAAGTGCCGCCAGAAACGCCGAAGCCACCCGCCGAGACCGTTGCGCCCGGGTCGTTGGTTTTTCATCCAACCACGGGGCCTGTGGATTTACGTGATATGTCTGCGTGGTGGCAATGGGTCAATGGCGTCTCGTGGTCTCATCCAGAGGGACCCGACAGCAACCTCATCGGCAGGGAGAACCACCCAGTGGTGCACATTGCCTGGGAGGATGCAAAAGCCTATGCGGCTTGGGCTGGGAAACGCCTCCCCACCGAGGCTGAATGGGAATTCGCAGCCAGGGGCGGAGTCAACGGTAAGCGCTACGCATGGGGTAACCAAGAGAGTCCTGAGGGGCGTTCCATGCTGAATCGGTGGACCGGATAATTTCCCTACCATAATGATGCCTCGGATGGTTTTGCCGGCACCTCGCCAGTCGGCACTTTACCATCAAATGGTTTCGGGCTTTATGACATGGGAGGCAATGTGTGGAACTGGTGTAGCGATATCTATTGCGCCGATGCCTTTGCTGAGGAGGCCAAAGCCGGCCATGTTTGTTGTGATCCCACCGGGCCCAAAACCTCACAGGGTGAGAAAGCCCTTCTAGGTGACCCTTCCCCACCCATGGTTCCAGGGGCAGAACGACGAGTAACCAAAGGAGGGTCTTTTCTCTGCCATCCCGACTACTGCGAAAGCTATCGCCCTTCCGCAAGACGTGGCACTCCACCTGACACGGGGAGTAGCCATGTTGGCTTTCGCTGCGCCAAGGATGCGAGCCCCCAGATCAACGCAAGATTGGCGCCGATGGAGGTGATGCCTGACCAGAGGCGGATGCGTTGATAGTTGATTGGATCCACCGGGATAGTTTGTAAAAAAGAGAAGGCCGGGTCATTGACCCGGCCTTCTTCGTGAATTTGCACTCTGGGAGAGCTGAAGACTATTTTCCCTCGGCGTACCGCGCAAGACGGTTGGAGAGAATCAGGAAGGTCGGGGCCCAGAGGCCGACGAAGATCCCGAAGAGTTCGCCATGGGTACGAACCTCAAAGCTCACATCCTTGCCGCCGGCATAATACCAGATGGCGATGGAGGCGAGGACTGAGGCGAGTCCTAGGACGAAACAGAGGTGACTGAGTTGTTTCATAGGCTCTTTCAATGATCCGCCCCCGTTGAAATGACAAGGTAATTCGCAGTCACAATTTGGTCACCACAAACGGCATGTATTGTTAACTCATAAAATCCCTTTTCAAGATCCGTGATTCAAATAATCTAGTCAGATAGTTAAATCCCTTAACTAAGAAACCCGCACACTAAATGACACTCCCGATTGCCGAGCAGATTGCCGCCCGCACCTTTCCTGCCTTCAGCCTGGAACGTCTTCTTAAAACGACTTTCGCCCCGAAAGTGGGCCAACGACTTTGCATCCTGATCGATT
>JBAXXS010000097.1:0-5526 GCA_037127835.1 Verrucomicrobiota bacterium
TGGCGGGATCACTTTCTGCAGAAATTCGAGCGCCTTCATTGGATGGAGTGGCGGTGCATCAATCCGGCTACTGAGACCCTGCATGGGTGGGATGAAGATTCCTACATGCGGTGGTCTGAAGGGATGACGGGCTACCCCTTCATCGATGCCTGCATGCGGTCGCTCAATGCCACGAAATGGATTAACTTCCGTGCCCGGGCCATGCTTGTCTCGTTTGCCTCCTATGCGCTGAATCTCGATTGGCGGCCTTTCGCCCCTCATCTTGCCCGCACCTTCCTAGACTACGAGCCGGGCATCCATTACAGCCAGATCCAGATGCAGGCCGGCACCACCCTCGGCTCACCTCCGCGCATCTACAATCCGATCAAGCAGTCTCTGGAGAAAGATCCCCATGGAGAGTTCATCCGCCGCTGGGTTCCGGAACTCCGGGATCTATCCGATACGGCGCTGCATCATCCTGCACTCAATAACAGAAACGGATATCCGGCCGCCATTATCGATCCGGCGAACCTCTGGAGCATCATGCGGGCGAACGGTCCAAAATCAACACGACCCCGGCCAGCGGCAACACCACGAAAATCCACTACGAAGACGCGATCCCTGTTTCGCAGAAAGATCGACGAAGCCCAACCGGAACTCTTCCTTCCCGATTGCTGATCATCCCAAGCGCTATAATCTCTTGATCCTATGAATGCTGTTTCGCGTTGGATCCAAGCTTACCAAGGTTCGCTTGCTGCTGATGCTCTGGCGATGCCTGTCCATTGGTATTACGACACGGCGGCACTCCACCGGGACTATGGAACTGTGGATCGCTTCATGGAGCCCAAGAGTCCCCATTCGGGCAGCATTCTCTGGCGGTCCGAATACCATGCGCTCAACGAGAAGGGGGATATCCTCCGTGATCAGGCCCAATACTGGGGGAAGCGCGGGATCCATTATCATCAGTTCCTCAAGGCCGGGGAGAACACCCTGAATTACCGACTCGCCCGAGAACTCTTCGCATTCGTGAAGGAAAGAGGTGGTTACGATCCCGATGCCTGGCTTGAGCGCTACATTGCCCGGATGCTCGAGCCGGGCTGGCATCGTGACACCTACGTCGAGGAGTACCATCGGGCGTTCTTCACGCGTTATTCACAGGGGAAGAAGCCTAGTAAGTGCGGCATCAGTGATGAACACATCGGGGGTCTTGCCACCGTGCCCGCTCTCTGCGCCGCGTTGGAGGGGACTGGGCTTTCGGAACTGCGAATGATCGTGAAGGAGCATGTTGGATTAACTCATGCCCATGCCAATGTTCTCCGGGCAGCCGACACCTTGGTCCGCCTTCTCTGGAAGGTGACTGAAGGGATGGAAGTTCACGAGGCGATACGGCTGGAGGCGGGTGACTGGATCTCAGGGAACAAATCCGACTCCTGGCTCCACCAGCCTGACGAGCATGTCATCGGATCACGCTTCAGCCCCGCCTGCTACATTGCCGATGCGATGCCTGCATCACTCTATCTCGTCTGGAAATACCATCGCGACTTCTCGGCGGGGATCATCGCCAATGCAATGGTCGGAGGTGACAGCTGCCACCGCGGGGCCGTGGTGGGCAGCATCCTTGGAGCGGCTTGCGGAGTGCCGGAGCGGTTTTTGCTCACCGCATAATCCGTGAGTGTTGATTCAATGAATCCTACGCGTGAGGAGGGACTGCAAACGCTCGAGCGTTTTTTACCCCATGCAGGCACGAGCTATGCGCAGGGCCGCAACTTTGTTCCCGGTTGTGTTTCGGGGCTTTCTCCCTACGTGCGTCACCGGTTGATCACGGAAGCTGAAATCGTCGGAGCAGTTCTTAAACATCATTCTCAGAAAGAGGCTGAGAAGTTCATTCAGGAAATCTGCTGGCGCACCTATTGGAAGGGATGGCTAGAGATGAGGCCCTCGGTTTGGTCGGAGTATCTTGAGGCGCTTCAAACGCTTAGAGTCCAAATGCAAGAGGATCCTGATTTGAACGATCGGGTGCAAAAAGCAGAACGTGGGATGACAGGGATCGGTTGCCTGGATGCCTGGGCCAACGAGCTCCGTCAGACCGGATACCTTCACAACCATGTCAGGATGTGGTTTGCGAGCATCTGGGTTCATACGTTACGTCTGCCATGGCAGCTGGGGGCTGACTTCTTCATGAGGCACCTTCTGGACGGAGATCCGGCTTCCAATACCCTCTCGTGGCGCTGGGTCTGCGGTTTACAGACTCAAGGAAAGGTCTATCAGGCGACTGCCGATAATATCGAACGATTCACGAACGGGCATTATGCCCCGCACGGACTTCTGGCCAAGGATGTCCCACTACTGTCGGAGTCTTTCACAAATCACCCGCCGATCCCGCTGACTCGTCCGGATCAACATATTTCAGGCGAAAAAACAGTTCTGCTAATCACCGAGGAGGATCTCTACCCGGAGGATTGGGGAATTCCCCGGAGCGACGTGGCGGGAATCCTCCTTCTCGAGACGGCTGAGGCTTATCCAGGGATTGCAGCTCTCCCTGTGGCATGGAAGCACACGGCACTGGAGGAAGCAGCCAATCGATTGGCGGCTGAATTTCAGTGCTCGGTCCTTAGTCTCCAAGGAAGCGAGAAGTCCATGCCAGCAAGATTGCACACTCTCCTACGAGAATACGGAGCACTCTCTCTTAGCATGATGACTCCCCCTGTTGGCCCGACGTTCAGCGTGATCGACCCATTGCTCTCGGAGCTGGCGAAGGAGGGCGTTGCTCTGCGAAAAATACGGCGTTCTTGGGATGAGGCATTCTGGCCGCACGCGACCCATGGTTTTTTCAAATTGAAGGAGCGGATTCCCTCCGTCCTAAAGCAGCTGTTATTGATCCCGTGATCGATTACTTATCTGCGAGACTCCCGAAGTGTTCTATCACTCCAAGCCCTCATCATTAGAAGGCTTCAACCGTCGCTCCAGAAGCTTCCGGTGTTTTGTCACCCGACCACCCACACGCTTCCGCCATAGGGCGAAGCTGGAGGGCTTCAACTCGCGACGCATGATGTCGATTACCTCCCGTTCCGCGAGGCCAGTGCGCTCCTTGATTTCCTCAAAACTAGTCCGATCCTCCCACGCAAGTCGGATCACTACCGAAATCTGATCGGCATGGATTTTGATCTTCACCTTGTCATCTGATTTCCGCATCCCCCCTAGATTCAGGTTCAATGGAATATCCAGTCATTCAAAAAGCAACCCGATAAATCACTCTGGTCATGCCCCCTGTGTAAAATCCGTCGGCAGGCCTTTTTCCTTCCAAGCATTCAGCTCGGCCTCCATTGAGGAGATTTTTTTGGCAAAAGTGCTATTGCCATATGCCCCGATGACAAAACGGAAGGGGGGCTTCTCCTCATTTAGGAGATCGAGAATCGCGGCGGCCGCTTTATCCGGATCTCCGGGCTGCTTGCCATCCATCTTGGAGAGAAATCCCCCGAATTTTCCCACGCTTGCCTCGTAGTCAGGCAATCGAGGCGATTGATCGAGCGAACGTCCGATGAAATCGGTGCGAAATGGCCCAGGGATCACCTGCGTGAACTTGATGCCCAGCGTGGCCACCTCCTGCGCTGCAGCGTCGCATGCGGCGTCGAGAGCCGCCTTCGCCCCACCATAGACGGCGAATCCTGGATGGTTGGCATAAGCGGCGATGGCTGACATGGTGATCACCCGACCGCTCTTTTGCGCGCGCATCACCGGAAGAGCTGCACGGATCAGTCGGAACGGACCAGTGAAATTGGTCTCGAGATTACGGGCAAGTTGCTCATCAGTAGATTCTTCAAGTGCGGCAAGCAGGCCGTATCCGGCGTTATTGATAAGTACATCGAGTGATCCGAACTGCTGAAGCGTTTCCTGCACGGCACGGTCGGCATCGGCCGGCTTGGTGAGATCGAACCGGACCGCATGGGCTTTCGCAGGGTTAGCCCCGACCAGATCAGCAACGCTCTCCGGATTGCGGACGGCAAGCGCGACCTGATTGCCCCGTTCCAAGGCATTTTTCGCAATGGCACGCCCAAACCCTGTCGAAGCCCCGGTAATAAGGATTGTCTTCATAAGAAACTTAGTTTTCTAGGCCGGGTTCTTCGATGCGAGATCAAATCCCCCCAATTTTCATAAGATAATCCCGGGCTGCTTTGAGTCCAGAGAGCCAGGCTCCCTCAACACGCCCCCCCTGAAGACCATCCCCGATGAGGTAGAGTTTGTCGTCGTTAGCTGATCGTAGAAATCCACCCTCAACGCCAGCCCCCAAGGGTATGGCATAGCGCCACAGATGAACGACCGTGGAGGAAGGTTTACCCATCCATGACCCAGCGATCCTAGCCCCGTCTCGTAGTAGCTCTTCCACGGCCGCTTTCTTCCCCTGTTCCGTGGAGAGTCCCTCCCGGGCACTGAATTCCGCGGAGGCATGCAAAACAAAGGATCCCGAGGGACTGCCCTGCGGCCTTCTGGAGGAATCCCAAGCGATCCAAGAGATTGGCGACTCAGGATCTCTCACTTGAATGCCCTTCCAATCAGGAATGATTGGCGTGCCGCTGAAAAAGGCCATCACGGCGAGACAAGGTCCAAAGGCTATTGTTCCAAGAAGCCTTCTCTCTTCCTCTGCGAGGTGTTCCCGGAAGAGTTCCAAGGACTGCGGAACTGGTGCCGAGCAGAAGAGCGCGCGGACATGAATGGGATCTTCAGAAGCGGGATTCATGGGAGAAAGAAGCCAGCCTTCCCTCTCCCTGACCACGGAACCGACACGAAAATCCTTTTTCACATGCAGCCCTGTGGCGAGGTCACGGCCCAGGGCACTCATTCCCTCACGACAGGCATAGCGCGGGGCCTCCCACTGCTTGTCGGATGGATGGAGCGCAACTCCATCCCACGTGTGGAATCCGGTTGCCCACTCAAAACAGATCCCCTTGGAAAGCCACTCATCGACTTGTCTCCTAAAAAGGGGATCCCGTGCTGTGAAAAATTGCGCCCCATGATCGACAGGCAGGGGTGATCCATCGGGCAAATCCACTCTGCGAGTCGCGGCACGTCCACCCAGACCACCGCTCTTCTCCAGGATGATCACATCCAGACCGCTTGCCGAAAGGTGGCGAGCCGCAGAAAGGCCGCTTAATCCCGCGCCGATGATGGCCACATCATGCATGACTCTAAGGGTGGTTTATGGATTGGATGGCGGTACTCCCACTAAAAAAACGGAAGGTGAGGTTGATCCGGGGCGTGGTGATTTTCTTGGTCTTGGGCATGGTATGAACCCAGTGATGCTGGGTCTCGCCTTTCATCACAAGCAGGCTGCCGTTTTCAAGAAGTACGGAAACGACCTCCTTGGATTCCCGGTGCTTAAATTTAAAAACCCTCTGGGCACCAAAACTCACGGAGGCGATCAAGGGGTTACGCCCGAGGGTCTTTTCATCATCGCTGTGCCATCCCATCCCTTCGGTTCCATCATGGTAAAGATTCAGGAGGCAGGAATTAAACCGATGAGCACACTGCTGCTCAACACGCTCCTTGATC
>JBAXXS010000098.1:0-5411 GCA_037127835.1 Verrucomicrobiota bacterium
GTCGGCCAGGGTTTTCGTATCCATGCAGCCCACAAGTAATGCGGCGCGCCATCACCCCGGCAAGCGAAAAGACAGGCCCGAGAGCCGGTCGGTTCGAACGATTACCGGTTCCAGTTACCGCCGTGGTAACCCTGCCAGTTCTGATTTCCCCCATGGTAATTACCACCCTGCCAGCTGCCATATCCACGCCGCCAATAGTTCGTGCCGTAGCCTCCGTAGTAGCGACCTCCATAGAAGGCGCAGCCAGAGCGATAAGGCCAGAAGCTATTGCCATACCAGTAACCATTACCCGCGCCCACGAAGAAGGTCGGAGCGATCAGGGCCGGAGCCGGAGCATAGACATAGGGATATTGATAACCCGGTCCAGTCATAGCAACTCCGGGAGCGTATACCTGTGGGTAGGATGGGGGAACCGACTGAAGCATAGCGCCCTTAAGAGGAGCAACGGCTCCATAGGGCGAGTTGCCATAGGGTGGGTAAACGTAGGGATAACCGGGTGCCACACACCCTGAGATAAGAAGAATGAAGCAGAGAGCGAAGCCACAGATAAGGCTTCGATCGGCGCATGAGAAAAGTCGTATGAAATGAGAATAACAAGATAGCGACAAGGATTGCCGCTATCAGCTCAATTCATCTTCGCCCGTGTGGACTGCGAATCAAAACATTTTGCACTTTTCAATTTGCAGAGGGGATATCTTGGGTTAAAACTTAAAACCTGTTTTTTACAGGATCATGGATCAGTAGCTCAATGGTAGAGCAGTTGACTCTTAATCAATTGGTTGAAGGTTCGAGTCCTTCCTGGTCCACTCCATTAAACACTAGCTCTAGTGGATTTTTGGGAGGTTAATAGAAAAGTGTACCGTGCATTTTTAAGGCTACCCCCCCCGGCTAAAAGGCACCTCTTCCGGGTCCGTGATCCACAGGGTTACCAGCACCGGCACCCCGTTTCTATTAGAGGTTTCCCAAAAAATACGACCTGATTGGGGGAGCGGAAGTTTGTCTGGCCCCTTACCAGGCGCTCCTATAAAAGCCAAAAGTAGCGATAAGCCGCTAAAAAAGCGAATGCTCTAATGACTGTTACTCAACGGGAGTGAAGGAGATAAAGGAGAGATCCGTTTTGAGGGGATCACCCTCCACCAAGGAAACCTTGACGGTGTGCATGCCGGGTTTAGTAAACTTCAGTATTCCAAACTTGTAGGAGTGAAGCACCCCTGAGCCATTTTGCTGATTTTGCATTTTGTATCCCTCGTCGGTCATGATGCGCCAGACACACCGACCGGTGCTCCGGTAGTTCAGGTCGACCTCGTAGTCGCCTTCACGGAGGACATTGACATTCCAGATCGCCTCGCCGTCCGGCTTCCAATTGCAAACTTGCTTAATTTGTTTCCATTCACCGAACTTCTCCATCCAGCGGGAGTCATTTTTCACGGCATTCTTCACCTCTGCGAATTCGGCCAAGAGTGTAGTCACGCAGTTCGGAAAGATCGCAAGAGTGTCATCGACCTTGGGAGCCTCGGCAAAGTTGACTTCCAATACTGAAGCCGGCCGGTCTGTCGGCATCGGTGGGAGGTGAAGATCTGTGGATTCGGCTCCCTTGCTCCATTCAACCGGGAGCTTCTTGCCTTGGGCAAGAATGGAGGCACTCTTGATCTCCGTCTTAAGACCGGGGAGATAGAGGTGTCCGTCCGATGGCCACTCGAAGACAGACAGATACAGCGCGTTATCCCGACTGGTCACGTCCCCCCAAGGCTGAGCATGAGTCCAGGGTGACGGGTCGGCGGAATAGATCACTTGCGGATAGCGCTTGATCCAATCACCGGCATTCACGAGGTAATCGGCGGGGTGACGGGGAATCTCCCCTTTGTCGTTGAGCCCCACATTCAACAGGTAGGTGCCGCCTCGGGCGATGGTCGAGATAAGGCCTCTGAGGATCTGTTTGGGCGTTTTCCAATTTTGATCATACCAGGAGTAACTCCAAGAGTCATTGGTCGTGTCACAGGTTTCCCAATATTTAGGAATTTTTCTATTGGGAATGTCCATGTCTCCCTGGGAGGAATAGTCTCCAAGACCCTGACCGATCCGGCTGCACATAAGCGCGTTGGGCTGAAGTTTCCGGACCTCCGCGGCAAGCTCCCGGATATATTCCTCGGGCATGGAGCCGGGAGTGTCGAACCAGATGAAGTTGAGGGGGCCATACTGAGTGCAGATTTCACGCACCTGGGGCAGGCATTTGGTATGGAAATACTGCTCGAACGTGGCAGGGGTGCCGTCGGGATTTTTCGTAGGGCCTCCGGAGCCTCCGGGGGCCGTCCAATCCTGATTATGAGAGTAGTAGAAACCGAAACCGAGACCATTTTTTCGGCAGGCCTCGGCAAGCTCTTTCATGGGATCGCGATGGAACGGGGAACCATCAACAATATTGAAGGGATGTTTCGAGTGGTACATCGCGAAGCCCTCGTGGTGCTTGGAGGTAATCACGATGTATTTCATTCCGGCCTCCTTGGCCGTCCGGGCGATTGCCTCGGCGTCGAAGTTCACGGGATTGAATGACTTGGCAATCTCCATGTACTCATCCGTGGGAATATTGGCCACGAGTCGGTTTTTTATCCATTCGCCGATCCCATAGTAGGTCTTGCCTTTCCAGACCCCGCCGAGACTGGAATAGAGGCCCCAGTGAATGAACATACCGTAGTGTGTGTCCAGAAGGGCGAAACGTGAGGGATCGCTCTGGGCTAATTTCACTGCTTTATCGCCCCACATCTTGTCCATCGATTCTTCTGCATGGATTCCATGAGAAGGGAGAGTAAGTACTGTGAAAACAAGCAGGAGTGCGCAATGCAGGGGGAGTAGGGAAAACGATTTCATGATTTGGAATCTAGAATCTATTCTCTGTTGAATAAAAAACTCCACCATAATTCATCAAGTGATTAGCGCCATGAACGATACCTATCCGAACCCTCCACCTATGCACTCTTCGGACTCGGAGCAATCGGAATGCTGATGGTGACGCGGAGGAAGAAGACTGCTGAAAGAATTTCGGACTCTCACAGAAGACCCATCCCCTTCATCGGTGATGGTTTTTCTTTGCCTTGATCCAGACTCCTTCATTCTGAAGAGGTTCCAGCGGAATGGTTGGGTAGCTGCTCCTCCGAACACGCTACGGAATCGCTGATGTGGAAGTCGTTGGCATGGCCAATCATTACGCCCATCACCTGCTTGATGACAACCCACCCTGCCCCTCAGAGGCCCTATCTATCCTGATCTAGAACCGATGAATGACTTGAAGGAACCATTCATTCATGGAAACGACCATTGGCAGAAAGTCCTGTTTTGAAGCCAAAGAGGATCGACTCTCTCCTCACGGTTGACTTTGCACCTCCAATATGAACATATTTATGTATGCGAACCACGATCGACCTTCCAGATCCTCTCTTCCGAGTGGTGAAGAGCCTCGCCGCTGAAAAGGGTATCTCCCTCAAAGACTTCTTTACCGATGCGCTTAAGAGGGCTGTTAGTCAGCCTCCTTCTCGGGGACAACGCATGGACTTGCCACCAGTAAGATCTGTCGGCGGGAAACGTATCCCTGTCAGATCCAATGCACAATTAGCTGAACTCTTAGAGAAAGAGGAACTCGGTAAATTACGATGAAGACCCTTGTGGATGTGAATGTGGTTTTCGCCATATTGGTCGAGAACCATGCCCATCATTCCGTTGCTTGGCGCTGGTGGGAGAAAAAGGGTGAAGAATCCGTAGGCCTTACTCTCCCCGTGAGACTGAGTATTCTTAGACTGCTCTCGAGTAAGGGGGCCATGGAGGGATCTCCCATTTCACCGGATGAGGCACTGGCTGCCTGGGATTCCTTTGAGAAGGATCCACGTACTTTCTGGCTGCCTGTGCCGGATCGCGCCCATGAGCTACATTTCCGCAGGATCGTTGCCGGTCGCACAGCTAGTCCGAATCTCTGGACGGATGCCTGGTTGGCAGCGACATCGGAAGCCTGCGCTATTCGGCTGACATCATTTGATGCGGGCTTCAGGTTGCTTGGAATCAGAGATTTCGAATTACTCAAAGGCTAGTCGCCCTTATTACATGGAGGTTGCGGGGTAGTAGTTGCTGTTGATGAAGTAGCAGGGGACGAAGTTGTCATTGACGAGTAGGGCCTGCACGACTTGGGGACGGGTGACCACCACGGGCTGCTGGACATAGAGAGGTTGTTCAACGAAGAGTCGTGCCGGATGAACCGCGCGAAGCAGGCATCGCTGTCGCCACGTTGACTTTTCGTGGGGATAGAGGTAACTCCCAACGATGAAGGAGGAGTTTTCGGTAGGGCAACCAGGAATTAATCCCGAAGTGCCAAATAGTAATTTCCTATCTGATGAACAGATTAGGGGGAGGGTTATCGACCTTGAGAACTACCCTCGACGCAAGATTTTCAACGCTTTCAAAGATCGGGATATCCCCACCTACTCGATCACCAGTCTAGTCGATATAACAGCGTTCAAGCCCTTCGTAAAAGAGTTGGCCCATGGTTTCTTCGTGCCTTTCAGCTTTTTGTTGTCAAAGGCAGTCAATGCCGTCCCTGAATTTCGCCATCGGATCGTGGACGGGAATATCCGTGAGTTTGAGCGCGTCCATCCCGGCTTTACTATCCTTCAGCAGGATCGAACCTTCGCTTTTTGCGATTCCCTTCATTTCGATGAATTCGCCGAGTACCGCCCCCATGCCCAAGAGCAGATCCGCCGCTCACGCGAACACCCGATTTGTGATACCGGAGAGAAACACCACATGTTCTTCATCTCAAATCTCCCATGGATCAGTTTCACCGCGATCACGCATCCCTTCGATCAGCAAAACTCTTCCATTCCGATTATTTCGATGGGCAAGTATTTCAGCCAGGGTGGGCAACTTGTGATGCCCATTGGCGTACAGGTCAATCACGCCCTTGTTGACGGGATCCACTTGGGTGATTTCTATAATATCCTTAACGATTTTTGCGCGAATCCCTCGCGCTGTTTCAGTTAGAGAACAGACAATCCCCCTAACAACAGACTGGGCTCAGCATTCCTGATCAGACTGGGCCTACACGAACCCACTTCGTGGAGGTCACCCTTTGGGGTACTTGGAATACGGTACAGCATCGTACTCCCCCTCGCTCAGATCGGCTTCATGGCTCTGAGCGTGGCCTATCGCCGGCAGGTCGCTTAAGAGGTTTTTGGTCTACGGTCTGGGCGGTTTGTCAGGCAGCAGGGATCTCGGACACAGCCCGCCCAGCAGCCGCTTGGTCTCGGGAGAGGTCGCGTGAAGGGGCCGTGGCCGTATGCGGGAGATAAGGCCTCATCGGTTTTACCGGCTTGATCGGCTTGATTATCTGGAATCTCGGGAGGCGTGATGTTGTCGCGATGATTTTCACC
>JBAXXS010000099.1:0-5382 GCA_037127835.1 Verrucomicrobiota bacterium
GTAGTGCGCTTGAATGGGGTTCAAGAGGTCGTGGGTTCGAATCCCGCCAGCCCGAGTCTCGGTTTTCTTTGAGGAATCCTTCGGTCTGAATAGGTTCCAGAGGTGTGGTGGGTTAGCTGGGTTGCCCAAAAGAGCGACGGAATCGCTATTGGGGAGATGAGGTGTGGGGGATTGTGACGATTTTGCATTATACTTTTTTTGTCTTGCCTCTGTTTGCAGTCTGAATAGATAACAGACTGAGTTCTATTCCGCATACACACCCATGAAAAAGACCATCCTATCCCTACTCGTTGCCGTTGGACTAATTGGCAGTGCCTCGGCTCAACTTGTTGGAGTGCTATCTTCAGGGATTGTTAATCCAGATAATGGACACACATTTTACCTTTTAGAAAACAGTGATTGGACAGATGCAGAAGCCCAAGCTGTATTAATGGGAGGACATTTGGCCACGATTACTAACAGCGCTGAAAATCAATGGGTTTTCAATACGTTTTCCAATTATCAAGGAACAGATAGATTCCTATGGCTAGGATTGAATTGTATAGCTCAACAAGGAACATGGGTGTGGTCTTCTGGATCCCCTATTAACTATCTAAACTGGTCTGTCTACTCCCCAGACAATCACAATGGTAATGAATCATACGTTTTAATGTATGGTTCAAATATTGGGACCGGTAACAATCGAGGAGTTATTTCTCCAGGAACTTGGAATGATGTGTACAATAGTCCCTATCCATATGCAGGAAATCCTTCGGGAAATAATTTTGGACCAGTTTATGGGGTAGTTGAGGTTGTCCCCGAACCCTCCACCTACGCCCTCTTCGGCATCGGAGCTATTGCATTGCTGATAGTTCTGCGGAGGAAGAAGACCGCTTAAAGATCTTTCAGACTAACACCGAAGACCCATCTCCTTCATCGGGGATGGGTTTTTTGTTGCCCTGGATCATCCCGCCAGCCCGAGTCTCGGTTTTCTTAGAGGACTCTTTCGTTTTGAAGAGCTTCCAGAGGGATGGTGGGGTAGCTGGGTTTCCCAAAGAGCGAGGGAATCGCTATGGAGACTAATCCTTCAACGCTTTGGGAACTTTGCTTGCCTTCTTCAAGACACCGCTACCGACCACTTCGTAGACTGCAAGAATTCCGTTGTAATTCCTGAGAATCACATAGAGACGTCCCTCCAACTGCTCAACAGTGGATGCATACTGATCCGGTTCGGAAGACGATGATCTATTCTCCCTTAAAAAGAGGGAGATCGCTGAATCGACCAGAACTTCGTCGGTCTGCTCTTCGATCATGAGCAAGAACCTTCATCGGTTCTCTAGCGGAGTCAAATGGCTCTCCGTGACAAGATCGTAACTATCCAGTGCTTGAACGACTGGGTCTAAATGGGAGGATGCAATTCGCTTATGGTTTGCGGTACCTTCATCGGGGGGTGAAGACACTGACAATGCCCTGTGCAGAAGAAATCAACTTTGGCTTCGTCTGCACAGGGTCCAGACCACATCGAAATATGCAGAAGAAACCATTCATCAAGATGCTTCCAGCAGACATAGTTGAGTGGCATAAGCCCAAGACTAGAGAAAAATCACGTCTTGGTGAGGTCTTCAAAAGAATCATCGTGAGGAAAAATTCACAGGGGGATCAAATCGCTACGGAATCACCACAGAGAGACGTGAAAGACCAGTGATACTCAGTGGAATCCCTGTTGGCTCACATTGATCGAGTGGTCGCAGCTCAATGGGTTGCAACACATGTGATTCGACTGCCCGCGCGACAGCGCATTCATGAAATACGAAGTCGTTACCGTAGAGCCTCCCGAAGGGAGGATCATCCCGCCAGCCCGAGTCTCGGTTTTCTTTGAGGACTCTATCGGTCCGAAGAAGTTGACCATCTCTTCTTTATCCCGCATAGCATCACTTCGCGGGAAGCAGTTGATTAAATTAGCGTTTCCCTGATTAGAAAATAAAGAGGTAAATAGTGTGCAGTAACGGTCCGGATAACGTGTACGGCATTGGTTCCTTGGAAGAGAACAACGGCCACCTGTTGAATGGCGTGCTGAAGAGCACGAAAGGTTGGTGTTTTGAGGGCGGCACGCGCCTGCCGTTTATCTCACGCGCTGGCCGGGAGGTGTCCGATCTGCAGTATCCGAAGAACTAATTTGCCAGGTGGACATGCTGGCGTGTTTCGCCGCGTTGACCGGACAATCCCGCGCCACGGCCGAGGGTCCCGAAAGTCAGTGATTTTTTTCTCGTTAAAGTAGAAGGCTACAGGATGATAGCTCCCGATGACACTTAGGCTATTTTCTAAGATTGTTTGCTGCTTCTCCATCGGGCTCAGTATTTGCACGGCTCGCAGCGAAGCTCCGGCAGGGGAATGGAATGGGTTGCCGCAATGGGTCGTGGGGGAGGCCATCCCATTGGCCATCAAGGATCCCGTTACCCCGGCCTATCTTAGGATCACAAGAGCAGCCACCGTGTTCCGTCCAAGGCCTTTGCAGAAAATCGAGGACTTGGAGAAATTAAATCCCGGTTTGACTATGATCCTACCGAAATTGCCAGAACTCCTGGTTTCCGCAGAGGTTTCTCCAAGATTTCAATCCCTTTACGATGACAAAAGTAAAGCGACGATCGAGGAGGGGCCGATGAGCCTTCACGATTACTTTGATTGCGCCACCGTGTTAAATCTCGCCGACCCGGTGAGTGGCAGAAAAGCGATTTTACTCCAATCCGACATGGATGTGGATACCGACGGGACAGACCCCGTGCGCCTACCGCGCTTAGCCGATTATGATGATGCCCGCGTCTCGCGCACGTTTCAGCCGATCCTCGCCTATTCGTGGGCAATGTCCAAAGGTGAGTCGGTGGTCAACCCGTTTTTGCCATACTATGACCGGACTCTTGCCAAACTGGTGGAATTCCGCGACTTGATTAAACTGGAGTCAGCCACGGACAAGAGTGATTTTTGGCGGTCGATCTGGAAACCGCTTGATGCAAGTGTGCAGAGTCTTACCCACACGGTGAAAGTGTACAAAGGGGATTTGCGAGCTCGGCGCTCTTTAACTGCGCAACTGGATCCATTCATCGTGGTGCCTCAGACTTGGATCGACAAATTGAAAATGCCTTTCAGCCTAGCGGTGGGCGATTTTGTGGCCGTTATCAGCGGCGGCAAGGTTTATCCGGGAATCATCGGCGATACAGGGCCTAATGAGAAAATCGGTGAGGCCTCCCAACTGCTCGCCCAAGCGATCAATCCGAAGGCTTCGGGAAAAAACGGTGCCGTCGAGGAGGTGGCAGTCACCTATATTCTCTTTCCCCAGACCGCGACCACCTCAAAAGGGATGCCCAATCTGGTTCTCTGGCAAAAGGAAGTGGAGCGCTTGTTGGGAGAAATAGGCGGTTTGGGCGCGGGAATAACTCTTCATCACTGGCAATAATGGAGGAATCATACTTCCAACCTCCGCTGCTCTCTGACCCTGCTTTGCACAATTTGTCTGCCTCTTGCGCACCGCCGGTGTTGCTGGAGGAGTTCTTCGCCCGATAATAAAAAGGCCTCGTCCTCCTCACTCTCGCCTTACTGTTGGCGCCGCTGCCCGCGTATCCCTTCCGAACCGACCACTTCAACCCCTCATCAGAAACGGGAATACATTGAAAAGAAGATCACTTATTTTATTATGCTGGACGTTAGCGCTCCATACCCTCGCTTTCTCATTAGGGATCTCTTCCACTCAAGCAGAGCCTCTCAAGACTCCGTCGAACCAAAACTGCACCCTGTCGTTCGATTCTCCAGGGAAAGATCCCATCCTGGAAGGCCTTCCGCTTGGCAACGAAAAGGAGACCACAACACTGTTTTCCAACGCTCAATCATCACTATGAAACACACCCTACCACTTCTCACCTTTCTGCTGGCGCCGCTGGCTGTGATCAACGCAGCCGAACCAGCCAAACCGAACATCCTCTTCATTGTCGGTGATGACATGGGCTATGCGGATGTGGGCTTTCACGGCTGCAAAGACATTCCGACGCCGAATCTGGATTCGCTGGCGAAATCGGGCGTGAGCTTCGCGAGCGGCTATGTGAGCGGGCCGTATTGTTCGCCGACGCGCGCGGGTCTGCTGACCGGCCGTTATCAGGAGCGCTTCGGCCACGAGTTTAATCCCCCCGGCGGTCATGGCCTTCCCCTCACGGAGACGACCATCGCCGACCGGCTCAAGGCTGCCGGCTATGCGACGGGGATCGTCGGCAAATGGCATCTTGGCTCGAAGCCGGAGATGCATCCGCTCAAGCGTGGCTTCGATGAGTTCTTCGGTTTCCTCGCCGGATCGCACAGCTACTTCGACGCCGGCGGAATCCTCCGCGGCGAAGAGCCGGTGAAGGAACTCGACTACACGACCGATGCGTTCGGCCGCGAAGCGATTGCGTTCATCGACCGGCACAAGGACAAGCCGTGGTTCCTCTATCTCGCCTTCAACGCCGTCCACACGCCGATGCATGCGACGGATGACCGGCTCGCGAAATTTCCGAGCATCGAAGACAACCAGCGCAAGACCTACGACGCGATGATGCTGGCGATGGATGAAAACATCGGCCGCGTCCGGAAGTATCTCGCCGACTCGGGGCTCGATAAGAACACGCTCGTGATTTTCATCAGCGACAACGGCGGGCCGACGATGAAGGGCGTCACGGTCAACGGATCGCTCAACACTCCGCTTCGCGGCTCGAAGCGTACGACGCTCGAAGGCGGCATCCGCGTTCCGTTCGTCGTTTCGTGGCCCGGCCATGTGAAGCCGGGCGTCTTCGAAAAGCCCGCGATCCAGCTCGATCTCAACGCCACTGCGCTCACCGTCGCGGGGGTTGACGTGAAGCCTGATTGGAAACTCGACGGCGTAAATCTGATGCCGTTTCTGTCGGGCGAAAAAACGGGAACTCCGCACGACACGCTCTACTGGCGCTTCGGCGAGCAGATGGCGGTCCGCTCCGGCGATTTCAAACTCGTCCGCTACGACAGCAACGCCGACACCAATCTCGGCAAGGGCAATCAGCCCGTCACCGCCGCGAAGCTCTATAACCTCGCCGACGACATCGGCGAATCGAAGGATCTCGCCGCCGCGATGCCCGACAAGATGAAGGAACTTCAATCGCAATGGGACACCTGGAACGCGACGCTCGTCCCTCCGCTGTGGGGCAAGGGGGGCGGCGGCGATAGCGATGGCCCGGAGCCCGGCGCGCCCGCAAAAGAAAAGAAGCGCAAGGCCGCACGATGAAAAGAAACCTGCTCCGCCTGCTCACCGCCCTGCTTCCAATGATTGGCAATGACCGGACATATCGAATGAAACGAAATTTGATGCTGACACTCACCGCCCTGCTGCTCGGTCCGCTGGCCGCGCTG
>JBAXXS010000100.1:0-5360 GCA_037127835.1 Verrucomicrobiota bacterium
TTTTCCTGACCATCTGCGTCGGTTGGCTTTTCCAGAGTCCTTCTCGAGAGGAGCTTTTTGGTGATACCGGAAAGTTCTGGGACATCTTAAGGGCTCCTGTCAACGGTTGGTCGCCGAATTTCATGCTGGGGCACAGCGCCATGATCTATGGATCAATGGCCATCGGTTGGTTTCCACTAGCATTTTTGCTGAAGCCCTTTTTTTTCTTGGGTTCCTTGGTGACAGCAAAGCTTGCGATCCTTGCCTACATCCCGGCAAGCGCCCTCTCGATGTGGTTTTTTGCACGAACCCTGGGAGCCAATCGCTCTATAGCAGCTTGGATATCAATAGTCTACATTACACTGCCCTCTTTCCATGTGGCCGTTGGTATCTATGAACATTGGGTCGTGGGACTCTGCTTTGTATTCACTCCGCTGATTCTGCGAGGTATTCTTGTCATCGCCGAAAGGCCCTCTCCGCGTGAGATCGTGATTCTGGGTTTGGTGGCCTCCGCAGCATCCCTTAGTTACACCAAGATCGCAGTTGTGATGTCCCCGATGTTCCTGTTGTGGACATTGGAGGTGTTGCGCCTGAATCGTCCCAATCGCAGGAAGGCGCTGATAGGGTATGGTTGGAGTATTTTGGTTGCCTGTGCCGCTGCTATTCTGATCCTCCTTCCCGCAGCGAGAGAGTTTGGCTTTGCGGCGGGATTCCTCTTTGATCCGCTCGATGGCTGGAAGCATCACTACGCGTTCAAGACTCCCCTACTCTGGATCGATCTCTGGGGATTTCTGACACGCGGGAGTCCAGAACTGATGGGGGATGCGCAGATGTTCCAGATCGGGTTGATCCCGCTGGCAGCGCTCTCTTTTGCGCTCTCATTTTCCTCTCTCGCAGTATGGCGAGCCACTCAACTGGGACGTTGGTTCCTCATTCTGACCGCATGTTGGTTGCTCTCGATCTGGTTCGCCTCCGGTCCAGATGGGATCCTCCTCGGGCATATCAATACTCTCAAAACCTCCCAAGGCATTCCAGATACCTCGATCCCCCTTCTCTGGCTCTCCTTAATATGGATCGGGTGGCTGATTTATCGGACGGCTTCGCAATTGCTTTCTAAGAATACATGGGGGCCCGCCTTGATCACACTGTTCGTACTGGCGGTGCCAGTATTCCGTATCGCCGAGTTATTCCCGCTCTTCAAGGATATCCGCGCGCCAGAGTCATTCTGGAGCGTGGGTGGATTCTGCTGTCTCGCAGCCGCGGTGGGGATGGCCCTCTGGATTCTCTTCACGGAGGTGATCAGCGAGGGATGGCGCAAGCCGCTTGCAATCGCGGTGGGTCTTCTGATGCTGGTGGAGCTCTACCCGATCCACTCTGCTTACTGGACACGCGGCATGGATCGCCAGCTCTTCACGGAGTATGATCAGGCCGCGGCCTTCCTGAAGACAGCCCCTATCGGGGGACGTGTGCATCCTCTCAGCGGCCGCTATTTCTATCTCACACTTCCCGAGAAGGCAGGACGTGCTATCGATAGCGAATCGCTGCTTCGCCACTTCCAACTTAAGTGGGTCCGTTATTTGGAGGCGGCCGGCAACGCATCGGGCGATTCGTTGAGGAGCTACATGAATGTGGCTGGCGTAGCTTACATATTGCTTGATAAGGAGGACCTATTCTCACCGAAGCAGATGCAGGATTTTTTCCGTTCGATTTACCCGGTGGTCTTTGAGAATCGCTACTTTGCCGTTCTCGCAAATACTGGAGTTCTCTATCCTGCATTTCTGGCTCATGACTTTGTGGCCCTCCCTCCAGACAGTTACGCGATGGCGCCAGCCACCCTGCAGCTTCTGAATCAGAACATCGCCACGGTGGAGATGGCCACGCCCGACCAATCGATGCCGGGCTTCGCCGGAATGGCCAAAGGCGCCAACCAGATCGAACTTCTGGGGCAGTATCAGGGCAAGTCAGGACAGCCCTTCGCGCGTGTGCCTCTAACGGGCAACCGCATAGACGACTATCAGCGCATGACCTACCAACTTCCGCCAAATGCCTCCGGTTGGCTGGTAGTCTCGGAGGCTTATCATCCCGACTGGACCGTGATGATCGATGGGAAGCCCACTGAGGTGCATCGTGCCGAGGCCGCGTTGCTCTCAACCTACGTCCCGTTTGGCTCGCATGAGGTGGTCTTCCAGTTTAAAGCTCCAGGCTGGTACTCGCTTTGCTTGACCTTAGGGGCTTTCAGTTGGATTGTGGCCCTCGCTGCTATGCTTTACCTTCCCTCCAAGTGGGCTCCTGCCAGATGGAGAGAATGGTGGGTGTCAGGAAGGGCGTAAGTCTAAAGGCTGAAGGCGTAAGTTAAAGGGATGAGGGGTCAACTATCCAATGGCGGCATCCCTTTCATCTACTTCATCCCTGTGAATTCTTGTTGTAGTTTCGCCTTTTTGCGCGAGATCAAGCTTCCGGATTCCCTCCGTCTCCGGAGTGGTCATCTGGCGAAATTCATGATGGAATGAAAGATTGTATCGCTTTCGTACGATTGGACTTCTCCGACCTAGTGTCTGTGTCTTTATGATCATTGCCGCCGGCTTTGGCCAAGTGCGGTAGCATGCCCTAAACACCTCAAATCATCTCTATATGAATAATACGATTCTCGTTACCGGCGGTGCCGGTTTTATCGGCTCCAACTTCGTGCTCGATTGGATCGCGGGTGAGGGCGACTCCATCATCAATCTCGATAAGCTGACCTATGCGGGAAATCTCGAGAGCCTAGCTTCGCTGGAGGGGAATCCCCGCCATATTTTCGTCCGCGGAGATATCGGGGATGCGGCGTTGGTGGCCAAGCTCCTTGCCGAGCATCAACCACGGGCCATCGTGAACTTCGCCGCCGAGTCGCATGTCGACCGCTCGATCCATGGGCCGGCGGAGTTCATTGAGACGAACATTGTTGGCACCTTCACACTACTCGAGGCCACCCGCTCTTACTGGAATGGCCTGAACGATAAGTCCAAGGGAGCCTTCCGATTCCTCCATGTCTCCACTGATGAGGTCTATGGATCACTATCACCGACTGATCCCGCATTCACTGAGACCAAGAAGTACGAGCCTAATAGTCCGTACTCGGCCAGTAAGGCGGCCTCTGACCATCTCGTACGCGCCTATCATCACACCTACGGCCTACCGGTCCTGACGACGAATTGCTCGAACAACTATGGCCCCTACCATTTCCCCGAGAAGCTCATTCCACTTGTCATTCACAATGCCCTGGCCGGCAAGCCTCTTCCAATCTACGGCGACGGCCAGCAGGTGAGGGACTGGCTCTACGTGAAGGATCATGCCTCCGCGATACGCCGGGTGCTGGAGTCGGGTAAGGTCGGGGAGACCTATAATGTCGGGGGCTGGAACGAGAAGCCGAACCTCGACGTGGTGCACACGCTTTGCGCAATCCTGGATGAGCTCTCACCCCGAGTAGATGGCAAGAGCTACGCGGAGCAGATCACCTATGTCACTGATCGCCCAGGCCATGACCGCCGCTATGCGATCGATGCCAGCAAGATCAATCGTGAGCTCGGTTGGAGGCCTGCCGAGACCTTCGAGACCGGCATCCGTAAAACTGTCCAGTGGTACCTGGACAATCAAGAGTGGGTGAAGAATATCACCACAGGCGCCTACAAGGACTGGGTAACCAAGCAGTATCTCGCAGCCTAGGGTCAGAATGCCAAAGCTGTACGAATATTTCGGACTGACGATCCTTTTCTATGCCAATGAGCATGATCCGGTTCATGTTCACGGAAAATGCCAAGGTAGGGAATGTCGGGCTGAATTAATTTTGGTAGAAGGCCAAGTCACCGAAATTCGCTACTTGGCTCAAAAGGGTCGTCCTCTACTAGATGACAAGGAGCTTCGCATCTTTCAGGAACTTGTGTCCGCCAAATCAGCAGACATCGTTCAGAAGTGGATTGAGTATTTTGTATTGCACAAGACGGTGCAGACCGAAAAAATTACAACACGACTGAAATGAACCAAGATTTCATCAACATCGTTGGCGCTGAAAACTTAGGCGAATACTCCCTGCGTCTCTCCTTTGATGATGGATTCAGCCAGATCGTGAGTTTTAAGGAATTCCTCGAGGAATCCTCCCATCCAGAGATTCGCTCTTTTTTGGAGCCGACAAAGTTTTTAACTTTCCGAATAGAATACGGGGATCTTGTTTGGGGTGATTATGAACTCTGCTTTCCTGTTATGGATCTCTATCGTAATCAAATCCTTCGCTCGGCAGCTCATCAGATCGCAGCCTAGATTGTCTTGATGTCGGCTATGAGCATTTGGGGCAAATACCCGAACTATCAGGATATCGCACGTCTTGAATATGGCCGCATGCTTTGGAATTCTTCCGTGCGGTCACGCCTGTTGGCTCATTGGTTGAATCCTGAGCATCCTTATGCCGAAAGATTTCGCGGTAAACGAGCCCTTGTGGAACGGATTTTGGAGTCATCTCTACCTGACGAGCAGCTTGATCATCAACTGCAAGCCGAGGGTCACAGCCTTCGCTCGCTGATGCGTGAAATTCCACCCGTCTTTGGGAGCATCTAGCTGCTACAAGTGGAAGGTTATGAATTTCTTGATGTTAGCCTTTGCTGGGCGCATTTCAGTTGTCCAATTTTAGTTTTCAGCCTTTTCACCTCCTAATAGCCTTCAGTCTAAACTGCTAAACACCTCCTTCCTATGAATCGCAAAGGCATCGTTCTCGCCGGTGGATCCGGCTCACGTCTCCATCCCCTCACTCTCGGCGTCAGCAAGCAACTCATGCCTGTCTACGACAAGCCGATGATCTACTACCCGATCTCGGTACTCATGCTCACTGGCATCCGGGAAATCCTGATCATCTCCACACCGCATGACCTGCCGGCGTTCCGCAGACTGCTGGGGGATGGATCCCAATTCGGGGTACGATTTGAGTATGCCGAGCAGCCCAAGCCCGAAGGACTCGCCCAGGCCTTTTTGATCGGGGCCGATTTTCTGGCAGGGGCACCTGCGGCACTTGTCCTTGGGGATAATCTCTTCTACGGCCATGACTTCACCGATACGCTGGCCGAGGCAAATGGAGATACAGAATACGCTACCGTCTTTGGTTATGAAGTGGCGGATCCCTCCGCCTATGGAGTGGTGGAGTTTGATGCCAAGGGACAGGCGATCTCCTTGGAGGAGAAGCCATCTCATCCCAAGAGCCACTTCGCCGTTCCCGGCCTGTACTTCTACAGCTCCGATGTCGTGGAGGTGGCGCGACATCTCAAGCCCTCACCACGGGGCGAGCTTGAGATCACGGATCTAAACCGCGTCTACCTTGAGCAGGGTCGACTCCATGTCCAGAAACTCGGACGTGGCAC
>JBAXXS010000101.1:0-5350 GCA_037127835.1 Verrucomicrobiota bacterium
TGCTTCGGCGTGATGAGTTGGGCTGCCGGTTTCTCCCGGGGCTCCTGGGAATCTGTGTGGAAATACAGGGATGTCTTTTGGAAGGGATGGGTACTGACGATCGTGATTTCCCTACTCTCGCTCTGTCTGAGTACGCTGATCGGCATCGTTGCCGCTCTTGCCCGCCGTTCGCGTATTTTGCCTCTGCGGTCCGCGGCGCTTCTTTATATCGATGTGGTGCGGGGCATGCCACTTCTTGTCCTGATCCTTTTTCTCTACTACGTGGTTGCTAACGGCATGGGACTTCAGGACAGGTTAGTCGCCGGAATCCTGATCCTCTCCCTATTCGGCGGAGCTTATCTAGCTGAGATGATCCGTGCGGGGATTGAGTCCATTCCTGCCTCGCAGCTCGAGTCGGCACGGGCCATCGGATTCACACCATGGCAGACCTACCGGATCGTGATTGTTCCTCAGGCGCTCAGGCAGATCCTCCCGCCGCTGACTGGGCAGTTCGCATCGTTGATCAAGGACTCTTCGCTCCTCTCGATTATCGCGATCGGTGAGTTCACGCTCGCCGCCCAGCAGGTGAACTCCGCTACCTACCGCACCTTGGAGAGCTATCTTCCCTTGGCTCTCGGTTATCTGGCCCTGACACTGCCAATCTCCCTGCTCTCTAAGTTTCTGGAACAGCGTCTTCGCTATGAATCCTAGACTAAAGCAGATGAATTTGAGTCATAGCCCCAAGATGCAAAAAGCTCAAAATGAGAGGAGTGTCTTCGCCGAATCTTTGTGCCTTCCTTGAAGGTGCCTCTGTGAATTCTTGTGTATTTTGTGGTAATAATTCTTCTGCATTGGATTTAGCATTTCACCCATTTAGATGAGCTGCTCACCTCTTTCTCTCAAGACTGTCGCTCCTTTCGGGAGTGAACTCGCTCTCTCCTGGTCGGATGGCGTTGAGCAGTTTCTTGCTTTGGAGATGCTGCGCCGTGCCTGCCCGTGTGCCGTCTGCTGTGGCGAACCCGATGTGATGGGCCGCGGTGATGCTCCCTCTAGGAATTACAAGCCCGGGAGCTTTGAGTTGAAGGGTTATGAATTTATTGGCGGCTATGGGCTTAAGCTGAGTTGGGCGGACGGCCACGCGACGGGGATTTATTCCTACAGTCTTCTGCAAAAACTTTAGAATACCTTCAAATAAGCGATCTGGCGGGTAGATATTTAAACGGCTTTTGACGTGTGCTTATAACCAAATCCACACGGACTATGTAAATGGTATGAATTTCATATTGCGGATAGGGAGTTTATCGAACATCAAGGCAATGGGCTTCTGAAAGCGCATAACGGTTGAAAACGTATTGGCCCCACGTGGGGTAAGCACCACGCTTTACAATCCAGCCCAAGAGGAAAATTGACTAATAACCACATGGTTATACAATCAGTATCGTGAAGATCCCGAATCTACTTTCAATCGCCATCGCCTCGCTTGCCATAAGCGCCTGCTCGTCGATTCAAGTTACACCACAATCGGGTCAAAAAGTAATCTACGATCATGGCAATGCCTTAGTGGTTGGAGTTAAGAAGAATGGTGATAATGCAGGAGTTGGTATGCAGGGACTTGGTGAATACGGAGGGGGGCGAGTTGCGTTTGGGCTTCTGTACCACAACAAAACCAAATCAACCTGTGACTTCAGTCTCGCAAATATTTCCGCTACAAATGCGAAAGGGCAAAAGTTACGGATTTATACTGGTGAAGAACTAGAAAGGGAGGCGAGAACACGGGCTGCAATTGCTGCTGCGTGTATTGCTATGGGCCAAGGCGCGCAGAGTTTTGCCGCTGCACAGCCAACTTATACATCGGCATCAGGAGGCTATAACGGCTACACACCCAATGGCAGCTATTCGGGTACATATTACGGCTCGGCAACTACATACAACCCAGCGCAACAGGTTGCCGCTAATCAGGCGATTCAGGCAAACACCACAAGCCAAATCAACTCGGTTGCCAATGGGTTAAATCAGGTTCTTGGATCTATTTCGCAGGTTTTAGCACGCACAACAGTTCCTCCCGATCAATATCTTCAAGGAATGGTCATAGTAAAAAAATCAGCCGTGACCAATTTCAAGGTTTTGGCGAACGGAGAAGAGGTAACGGCTAATTTCTTGGTTAAGTAGATAGGGCGCAATCCTTTAACGCTTCAACTCTGACCGCCTAAGCCGCAGTGAATGCGCTTTCACGGAGACGGAGCTGAGGCTCATAGCGCGGCGGAGGGAAGCTTCGATGACACGACAGATGCCGTTCGAGCCGTTGCCTGCATCCAATTTGCTCTCCACTTTTCGGCTACCATTTCATCATTGGAAGGGGATTGAAAGGTCGCTTCCAAAACTCCTTTTTCGTAATTCTCACCAGGTTGTCGTGGAATCCAAGATTCTCGATCGTGTCTTGCACTCGCCGAATCTCAGTTTTTTTCAGCCCGAATCGCCGAAAGCCTTTTGTAGCGTCAACCCAGTCTCCTCGCCTCATTACTTCGACAAGTTGGGGAAATTCTTTCGGGCATCTTCTAAATCGATGGTGAAACTCGATCATAAGTGAAACCTCTTCGACCCAATCATCACGCTTCGTGCGTAGGAGATACTTCCGTGCCAGCTCGACAGAAGGGTCGAGATAGTCAATTTGATCGCCTGGCCACATGCCGAGATCGTGAAATGCTGCTGCAATTGCAAGTTTGTCGGCCTCCTCAGAGGACGGCTCGTGAAACATGAAACAGAAGTTAAGCACTCGATAAACGTGATTCTTATATGGAAGAAATTGGTCGCCCATGTGCTCTTTGTGGCTCCCAATAATTTTTTCGACGAGTTCGATCTCTGTAACGATTGAGTTCATTTTTGTGGAGAACGTATTTTAGAACGACATCACTTTTGCTTCGGGAAACGAACTGAAGTTGATTCACGAGCGCAGATAAAAACTTTCATTTTCATGGGGGAGCGAATCTTGAGATCTTGGTACTCCTTTCAAGCATCACTTGGCAATGCTGGATCATAGGAATGATCAGGTTCGCCTGCTGGCTGCGGAGCCTGAGGCGCTATTTGCTGAGCTAAGGGCACTTTGATCCCGCAAAGCTGTGCCGCCCGTCGGCCCAGGCCTTCGTCGTGGTCTTACGCGCCGATTCCCATCGGCTTGTTTCTTGGGTTCTTGATTAAAACTCTCTGCGTCTCTGCGCCTCCGCGCGATCTCCTGATGTATTAGATTCTGATTCTCCGTAGCCGTAGTGAATTCGCGATCACGGAGACGGAGCTAAGGCTCATGGCGGCGGCTGCGATCATCGGACTCAGCAGGAGGCCGGTCAACGGGTAGAGTGCTCCTGCCGCGATTGGGATGCCCAGGATGTTGTAGGCGAAGGCGAAGAGGAGATTCTGCCTGATGACTTTCAGAATGGCGCGGCTCAAGCGGATTGAACCGACAATCCCCTCTAGCGAGGGGCGCAGCAGGATGATCCCTGCGGTTTCCTTGGCGATGTCGGATCCGGCTCCCATGGCTATAGAGGCCGAGGCTACAGCCAGCGCGGGAGAGTCATTAATTCCATCGCCTGCCATGGCGGTGCGGTACCCTTCGGAGGCCCAGGAGCGGAGTTGCTCCGCTTTCTCTTGAGGTGAACATCCGGCTTTCCAGAGTGTGATGCCGAGGAGATCGGCAATCGTACCGGCCGTCTCCGCGCGGTCACCTGTGAGCATGGCGGCCGTGACCCCTAGCAATCCGAGTTCTGCAATCAGTGAAGGAGCCGAGGGACGGGTCGTGTCCTGAACGGTAAGCAGTCCGGAGGGTTTTCCTTCCAAAGCAATGGCGATCAGACCGGAAGCAGACTCGGAAACGATCTTCTCCAGATCTGCGACAGGCACTCCCCGTTCGCGCAGAAAAGCGATACTTCCAACCAGAAGCTCCTGATCACCGAGGCGCGCCGAAATCCCTCCTCCAGGCCAGGCCATGAAATCTGTGGCTTGATCAGGTTCCAGGCCCCGATCCTCCGCTGCTCTTATGATTGCACGGGCTAGGGGATGCTCGCTGCCTCGTTCGGCAGATACGGCTAAGGAGAGGAGATCGGTCTCCGTAAAAGGTGTGAGGGGATGGATACCGGAGAGCTCCGGCCTTCCCTCGGTGAGTGTTCCTGTCTTGTCGAGAGCGAGCAGGGTGGCGACGGAGAGGTTCTGGAGTGATGCGGCATCGCGCACGAGGATCCCGTGTCGTGCTGCCTGACCAATGCCGACCATGAGTGCCATCGGTGTGGCTAGTCCCAGCGAGCAGGGGCAGGCAATGAGGAGGACGGAGACGGCCGATTGTAGACCCATGAACCAGCCGCCGCCGAGTAGGATCCAAATGATCAGCGTGATGGACGAGAGTCCGAGGACAATCGGGACAAAGATAGAGGCGACCTTGTCGGCGAGCTGCTGGACGGGGGCTCGGCTGCGCTGGGCCTGTGCCACAGTGGCGATAATCCCGGAAAGGAGAGTGCCTGCTCCAGCGGAGTCAACCCGGAGGAGGAAGCTGCCTTGGCGATTGAGCGTACCCGCTGAGACTCGTGATCCAGCCTGTTTTTCGACAGGAAGCGGTTCGCCGGTAAGCATCGACTCGTCAATCGAACTCCATCCCTCGGTGACCGTCCCGTCAGCAGGGATCTTTCCTCCCGGAAGGATACGGATCATGTCGCCCGAGTGGAGTGACGAGACAGAAACCTCGTGGTCGCCTCTGGAAGTTACGAGGAGGGCCTTCGGTGGAGTGAGATCGAGCAGTTCGCGAAGCGATGATCCGGCGCTCGCGCGACCCCTCGCTTCCAGCCACTGGCCCAACAGGACAAGGATCATGATCGTCGAGGCGGCCTCAAAGTAGAGACCGTGTGCGGCTCCCCCCAGCAGGAGGGTCGCTACGCTTTGCAGAAACGCTGCCCCCGTTCCGAGGATGATGAGGGAGAACATGTTGAGCTGAGCTCCGGCAAAGGAGCGACACCCCTTGACCCAGATCGGGGCACCGCACCAGAAAAGCACGGGAAGAGAGAGGGCCATCTCCACCCATCCGGATAGTCTCTCCGGGAGGGGGTGCAGGCCTGCCATCGGAGCCATGGCGATCACGAGAAGTGGAAGTCCGAGAAGCGCACCAAGGAGCGTTTGTTTACCGACCAGCGCTGCGTCATCATCTTCTGCCAATGATGGGATCAGCGGCTCTAGGGGCATTCCGCATTTCGGACAATCACCGGGGCGGTCGGCGAGAACCTCCGGATGCATTGGGCAGGTGTAAAGTGAGTCCTCGGCGGCAGATGATACGGCAGCTATTGCCGTCTTATGGTGATCGTGATGACAGCAGTGGCTCATGAGGTGAGGGGAGATG
>JBAXXS010000102.1:0-5276 GCA_037127835.1 Verrucomicrobiota bacterium
AGCGTGTCGTCGTAGCGAAAAGCCCGCTTGAGCGTCGTGCAGGCCAGATAAGAGATCAGGCCTGAGGCAGCCCCGACAAGCACGGCGCCTCCAGCATCCACAAAGCCGCAGGCAGGAGTGATCCCGACCAGACCGGC
The DNA here is from genome assembly GCA_037127835.1 of Verrucomicrobiota bacterium. GTDB lineage: Bacteria > Verrucomicrobiota > Verrucomicrobiia > Chthoniobacterales > UBA6821 > UBA6821. Next base: position 138 of record JBAXXS010000102.1, read on the forward strand.
CACCGCGCCGGAACAGAAGCCCAGGACGCTGGGCCTGCCGCGCTGAAGAAACTCTGCAAGGGGCCAGACAAGGGAGGCGGTGGCTGCCGCAAGCGTGGTAGTGAGAAATGCGTTGGATGCGATGCTATCGGCGGCGAGAGCGCTTCCGGCATTAAACCCGTACCAGCCGACCCAGAGAATGCCCGTGCCGACCGAGGCGAGCACCATGCTGTGAGGCATCATCGGTTCACGGCCGTAGCCGCGGCGTTTTCCAAGGATGAGACAGAGGACGAGAGCTGACCAACCGCAGGCCATCTCAACTACCATGCCACCCGCGAAGTCGATCGCCGGGACGGCCGCCTTCGGATTCCAAACGCCGTTCATGAGGCCTGTCGCACCCCAGACCATGTGGGTAAGCGGGATGTAGACGAGGAAAAACCAGAGAAAGGCAAAGACAATGACCGCGGTGAACTTCATCCGCTCCGCCGAGGCCCCGAAAATTAGAACCGGAGTGATAATTGCGAAGGTGAGTTGGAAAATGCAGAAAACATTCTGCGGAATCCAGAATGCGTAGTCGGTATTCGGCAAGCCGTTCACCCCCTTCAGGAAAAAGAACTCCGTTCCCCCGAGGAAAGGACTGACGACATGGGCTAAGCCGGAGGCTCCATCAGCGGCGAAGCTCTTCCCGAAGACGAGACTGTACCCGACGGCCCACCAGATAACGGTGATGAGAGCAGTGATGCCAAGACAGAGGGCGGCCATGGAGAGGACGTTCTTCTGACGAACCAGGCCGCCATAGAAGAGCACAAGGCCCGGGAGAGTCATGAAGAGAACCAGCGCCGCAGAGACCATCATCCAGGCGGTATGCGCGGGAGAGGCTGAAGGGGCAATCCCGGTGGGCAATGGGTCGGAGTTACTCCGTTCCGCATCGGCGTAGTCCATGCGCTGCTCGAGGCTAGGGCTGGCGCTTGGGGAGGGGACCGCGGGGGTTGGTGCCGCCTTCACGGAGAACGAGGATGCAAGAAGAAGGCAAGTTAATAGGAGACGGTGGAGAGAATGGGACATGATGGAGAAGAGATTGCGATTTTTTATCCAAATCATTTTCCATAAGCGAGTGTTTCATAATCATTCGCGATCTTTGGACCGATCGCCTCCTTCAGCTTTTGGTTACTGGAGACGAAAAAAAGCGGAGACCGAAGCCTCCGCCTTTCTTTGGTAACAATCTAAAGAGTCTTAGACTGCTTTGTCCCCAGCCTCGTCGGTACGGATACGGATCGCATTCTCCACAGGGAGGACGAAGACCTTGCCATCACCGATCTTTCCGGTTTTGGCAGTCTTGACGATCGCAGAGACAGCCCCTTCCAGGGCGCCATCGGCAACCACGATCTCGATCTTGATCTTGGGCAGGAAGTCCACCGTGTACTCGCTGCCACGGTAGATCTCGGTGTGTCCCTTCTGGCGGCCGAATCCCTTGACCTCGGTCACAGTCATTCCCTCGATACCCAGCTCGTGGAGCGCGTCTTTGACTTCTTCGAGTTTGAAAGGCTTGATGATTGCTTCGATTTTTTTCATAGGTGTTGATGATGTTGGGTTTGGAACTTCTTGGGTTCTTGAATTAGTGGTTGTAACCCTCTTCACCGTGATCGGTGATGTCGAGACCCTGGTGTTCCGCCTCGACCGATGGACGGAGACCGATAACGAGCTTCACGAGGAAGCCAAGGATCAGTGTTCCGACAACCGCCATAGCGATCGTGATGCCCGCAGCCTTGGCCTGGGCGACGACAAGTGTGTGGTCGGCGATGGCCTTGGCAAGACCGTTGGCAGTGGCGGCTGCGCCGCCGAGATTCGCATTCACAGTCGGATCAACGAGAACGCCAGTGATTAGAGCTCCGACAGTTCCTCCCACACCATGGATGCCGAAGGTGTCAAGCGCATCGTCATACTTGAAGATATTCTTCACGACGGTGCACATGATGTAGGGAACCACGCCGGCTACCACGCCGATGATGACTGCACCCCAGGAGTTCACGAATCCGCAGGCAGGAGTGATAACGACAAGACCCGCAACAGCTCCCGAGCAGAATCCGAGAATACTCGGTTTGCCCCGGAAGACCCACTCTATGAGAGGCCAGGTGAGCGCGCCGACGGCAGTCGCAAGCGTTGTGGTTGTGAAAGCGTTGGCGGCCACACCATCAGCTGCTACGGCACTACCGGCATTGAACCCATACCAACCGACCCAGAGGAGGGCGGTGCCGATGAAGGTGAGGACCAAACTGTGAGGAGGCATTGGCTCCTTGCCGTGTCCGACGCGCTTGCCAAGGATCAGGCAGAGGATAAGCGCGGACCAGCCCGAAGACATGTGCACCACGGTGCCGCCGGCGAAGTCGATCGCGGGGATCTTGGCCGTTGCGTTCCAGACGCCGTTCATGAGACCGGTCGAGCCCCATACCATGTGGGCGAGAGGGAAGTAGACGATGAACATCCACCCAAAGACAAAGGCCATGATGGCTGAAAACTTCATGCGCTCAGCCGTGGCGCCGAAGATCAATGCCGGCGTGATGATCGCGAAGGTCAGCTGGAAGATCGCGAAGACATTCTGCGAAACCCAGTAAGCATAGCTGGTGTTGGGATCGGAGGTGACGCCTTTAAAGAAGAAGTTCTCGGTGCCGCCCAGAAAGGGGCTGGCGAAGTTACTGCCGAAGACAAGGCTGTATCCTACAGCCCACCAGATCACGGAGACCATGGCCGTGATGCCGAAGCACATCGCGATGATGGAGAGGATATTCTTCGAGCGGACCAGACCTCCGTAGAAGAGGGCCAGACCCGGCAGGGTCATCATCAGCACGAAGGCCGAGGAGACCATCATCCAAGCATTATGGCCGGCGATGGCAGTTGGCGCGATGTTGGTTGCTGTAGGGTCGCCGTTGGTGAGGGCAGCCTGAAGGTAGGCCGTCTGGGCTGCCACAGGTGCATTGGTAAAGGCAACAGGCGTCGGCGCCGGGGTGGCGGCAACTGCCGCCGCAGGAGAGTCTTCGGCGTGGAGGGTGGAGGTGACGGCACCGAGCAGCGCCAGTGAGGCGATAGCTGCGAGCAATCGGAACATGGAAGTTGTTGTTTTTATCATAGGGTTGGTGATGTTGTTTCACCCCTTTGGGGGCGCTAAGGGTTTATAAGCAACCCCCGTGCCAACTTTCCAAAGCCTCTGATTTTGGCGCTCAGCTGCGTTGGCCTTCACTTGCCGTAGGAGTACTGCGGCAGCGATTGGCCGCCTTGCTCTCCATCCAGAATCAGTGTCTTTGCAGTAAAAATTGCGCCTCTGGCGATTTTTGACCTCTTGGTCACCGCGGCCAAGAATTGGCGATTTTTAGCCATATCTTAGGTGCTCGCATCAAGGGGTTGCTCTCTCTGGTATAAACGCCAATGCGCATTTTGTTCCGGGTCTTCGGTTATACCGCCCGCTATCCTTGGATGGCTGCGGCTACGATGTTCTGTGCGATCGTCGGCACACTGATGGTGGCGGTCTTTCCTGCCGTCACGCAGCAGGTCATCGAGGTTGTCCTCAAGCAGCATCACCCGGAAAGGCTGGTTCCGCTCCTCGCCATGGGACTCGCGGCCTTCTTTGCCCAAGATCTTCTGAACTGCCTCCGTATCCTGTTGAACAATCACTTCGAGCAACGGGTGATCTTTGACCTCAGGAGCGATCTCTATGCACGGATCCAGATGCTGCCCCTTCCGTGGTTCGACAACCGCGCGACCGGCGACATCATGACCCGGCTCGTGGAGGATGTGACCAACGTGGAGCGCGTTCTGATCGACGGGATCGAGCAAGGTACGGTGGCTCTGATCCAGATCGCTATCGTCCTGGTCCTCATGGCGCATTACAGCATGGTCCTCATGCTGGCGGCCCTGACGCCTGTTCCCTTCCTAGCTCTCGGGGCGCTCTTCTACACGCTGACTGCCGGAAAGCGCTACCGTGCCACCCGCAAGGCTACCTCGGCCCTGAACTCACTTCTGCACGATAACCTCGATGGGATCCGCCAGATCAAGACCTACGCCACCGAGGAGAGGGAACACGCACGATTCAATGCATCAAGCGAAGCACTCAAGAAGGCCTCCCTCATCGTGATGCGCTATTGGGCGATCTATAGCCCGACAATGAACTTCCTTGGGAATGCGGGCATGATCCTTATCCTAGCTGTGGGAGGGATGCAGGTTCTCCATAGAACGATGGAGCTGAGCGTCCTAGTCGCATTCCTCCTTCTGGCTCGCTATCTCTACGAACCGGTCGGACGCCTCCATTCCCTCAACCAGCTCCTGCAATCGGGACGTGCGGCCAGTGAGCGGGTCTTCTCGATTCTGGATGCTCCGTTGGAGGAGGGCTGGAGGAATCCGGCTGCGCTTGCCGAAGAAATCTCCCTGAAGGGCGATGTCCGTTACGAGTCCGTGGGATTCGAATATCAAGCTGGGACTGCTGTACTCCACCACATCTCTCTCCATGCCAAGCCAGGAGAGATGATCGCGCTGGTGGGACCCACCGGGGCAGGAAAGACTTCTATTGTCCATCTGCTCAGCAGATTCTACGAGCTGAGCTCGGGAGAGATCCTGCTGGATGGCCTTCCGATTCGTGAGATTCCCCTGAGCGAACTCCGCCGCTCCGTCGCCATGGTGACGCAGGAGAGCTTCCTCTTCAACGGGACCACAGCAGACAATCTGCTCATTGCAAAACCCGATGCCACTGAAGAGGAGATGTGGCGGGCGCTGGCCGCCGCGAATGCCGAAACCTTCATCCGCCGTCTTCCCAAGGGACTTCACACGCAACTCGGCGAACGCGGAGTCAAGCTGAGCGTCGGTGAAAAACAGCGCCTCTCCATCGCGCGCGCCCTGCTGAAGAACCCTCCCATCCTTGTCCTCGACGAGGCGACAGCCAGCGTCGACAACACCACGGAACGACTGATCCAGGAGGCACTAGCCCACTTGCTGGAGGGGCGCACCAGCTTCGTGATCGCCCATAGACTCTCAACAGTACGCCATGCTAACCAGATCCTAGTGCTGGAGCAGGGTCGGATCGTGGAGAGGGGCAATCACGAGACGCTCCTTGCAGCAGGCGGACTCTATGCCTCTCTCTGCAAGGAAGCCGAAGCACATCACGGGGTCTTCGGG
>JBAXXS010000103.1:0-5223 GCA_037127835.1 Verrucomicrobiota bacterium
CCGCGGCTTTCTCTATGACTCATTACCAGGCTCTCAATGTCTCGCTCGATTCATCCGCCGATGAGATCAAATCTGCGTTCCGCAAGCTGGCCATGCAGCATCACCCCGACAAGGGTGGGGACCCGCACCTTTTCGACGCCATCCAGAAAGCCTACTCGGCACTCTCGGATCCCGCCAAGCGCATGGAGTACGATGCATCGCTCAAGCGTCGCCCGGTTCAGGACCTGAAAAAACTCTCTTCACAGCTAGCCCACCAATTCTGCAACGCATGAACGCCAAGACCATACGAGAATACAAGGAGATCATCTCCGGACACTTCACCCGTGCCACGACCGACAAGGAGGCTCTGGCGAAGCTCGCGGAGTTTTCCTCCCAGCTGAGGGTCTCCATCCAAGACATCGTTCGCCAGATTGTAGTGAATCCCGATGATCCCCTCTTGCACGCCTATCTAGGAGCCGCGTTCTATGCGGCGATCAAGACGACCGACCTGAGATTCATTAAGCGTCTCGCCGTGCCCTCCACCTCCGCCGATAACGCGATCGAAAGAATCCGTGCCGCCGGCATCCTGCAAATCTCTGCCGAGGCCCAGAAAGAAGCCCTCTGGCTCAAGGATTCGTACCCTGAGCTGCTCTGGATCTCCATCCAACTCACCCTCCTCCATAGTCCCGAGCAATCCTGGGCCTCAGCCGTGGTATCCAAAGACGAAATAGAAGAACAAGACGATAAAGACGACATAGACGACAAAGAAGATAAAGACGATGACAACGCAGAATAACCCTCACACTCTTGCTGTCCGCGAAGCCCTCCAGCAGGGAGCAGGCGCCGCCGAGAAACAACTCACCACGATCGGCAACGACTACGGTGACGACCAACTCGCCCTTATCGTAGGAGATCTTACGATCCCTGAGATCATTGTCATGTCCGATGAATACGACATGACCAAACCCTCTCTCATCAGCGCCTTCATCACGGCAGAGCAATTCTCCAGCGCTCTGGATCGCAAGGCGGAGGAATGGGGCGGGCTCTACGGCTCTCTCTCCCAAGAGGATCTCGAAGCCGCTCTCTACGAGCTCCAGGAGAATGTCGAGGGCTTCCTCTGTCCGATCGTCTATTCGAGCGATGACTCCGATCGCGAATACGAAATGCTCAGCGCGCTCTTTGATCACCCCCACGGAATCAGACTTGTGCTAATCTCCTGCGTCGGGCGCAAAGATTTCCACGAAATGATCGAGTCCCCGACTGATCGCCAACCGGGTCACGGCACCTGGCAGGGCCTTCTCACGAGCCTGCGTCAGCTACGCCAGAAGGAATTCGGAGAATTCGTGGAGTACTACCGCGCGGAGGCCCCCGAGGGAGAGAAGTTCATCCGTGTGACACAGTCTATTCTCCAGGATATCTCGGCGGAGACACGCCCCCCGGAAGAGAAAAAGGAAGCCGAGTTTTTGACCTTCTAGGGTTCCATGTCGGAAGGTTCTCAGTCGCTTCAGGTCGCCGACACGCGCTCACCTTTCGCGAAGGCTCTCCATATCCTCCGCGATGGAGGGGCCTGTCCCGAAGAGATTGTCGAGGACCTTTCCTCGCTCGTGGTCGAACTTTCCAGGAAGCATTTCGGCATCACCTCGGAAGTCATGGTCGAGGGCGCTCTCGATGGGGCTGTGTCGCTCGTGAGCGCGGGCCTGCTGCTCGCAGTCGGGCGGAGTCACTCGGATGCTAGGGTCGCGGAGATACTTAGGAACGAAGGTATTCGCGGTGCATGCTCGGTCTTCACGCAATATGTGAAAGAGATCACCGAGGGGCACCCCTACTACAAAACTCCACACGAGGTCCTTCGCTGCTTCTTCACCGCATCCTCACCCACGCGGGGCTGGACCGCCGGATTCAAAGAGCTCCAACGCGTGCACTCCGAGGCAAAACACGAAACAGACATGGGTCTCGTGAAGGAATGGCTGGTCAGAAATACCCTTCAGGGACGTCGCCTGATTCAGAATCCTCATCCGGTCATCGATAGGGAAATGACCCACGAGGTCATCCGTCTGGTGATCCTTCAATTCTGCGGCATCCAGGAAAATATCGAGACCAATTTCGATATCGAGGATCCCGACATCAACGATTCCAGCATCGACGATCTCATGCGAGAGCAGGATGTCTACATCACTCTTGCCCCTGCGCCCTATAAGTCTGCCGGACTCCGCTACAAGGAGCTGCTAGCCAAGATGCCTCTCAAGCTGAGGCTCATACTCGACCCCCTGAAAGGCCAATCCTGGTTCGATGAGAATGTCTTTCCACAGGAGAAGGAGCCAGTGAAAGCCTCCAAGAAGGGGAAAGCCGTGGTGAAGGCTAAGGCCAAGGTTAAAGCAAAAGCCAAGGAGAAGGTTAAGGGGAAGGTGTAGCTGTCGGAGTCGTGCTCCACGTTGAGAACGAGAGTAGCGATTACCTGTTTTTGTTGATCTTCCCTCAATCCAGCCGTAGGAAAAAAATCAGGACAATGCTCGTGAAAATCAAGGGGCTGATGGTCAATGTATCAGCGGCATCTTCGATCGTGTCCATATTCGTAAGGAGAGCGGTAGAGGCGTGGAAGCCCGGATCTACGATTATAAGCCCAACTTCTCTACTCCTGAAGCGATCGCCCAACAATACGAGGGGCAGATGGAGCAGTGCCGATTGGAAGCCGCGAAATTGATCGGGATCACTATCGATAACGTGAGCGCCCGGACAGTTCCCATCCGGTAGTTTTAGCAGCGGCGCTGTATCAAAAAAAGTGGAGGTTCGTACTGGAGTCGAACCAGTCTAACAGGTTTTGCAGACCCGTGCCTAACCGCTTGGCTAACGAACCATGAAGGAATCCTCCCTCGAGTTGATTGAGTTAATAAACTCTACGAAGATATTACTGGAAGAAACTTAATGGATTTCCCGAGGAAATTCTACACCTAAATCACGAAACCGGGTGCCGCGTCCCTTTTGACGACTTATTTGAGAGCTCTGCCCCCTTGGGATCTTGGATCATCAAAAAAGGTTGCAACTTTTTTTGATAGGGGGTGTTTTTACCAATGATGAATACATCAACCAACACCACAAATAAGATCCTCATCCCCCTGCTCTCGCTGGGCCTCATAACATTTGGCGCCCTTCCGACACTGAAGGCTCAGGATCAGAACACAAACGCACCATCCACCAACTCCGCTCAGGGAACTAACTCCTCCGGAGGGGTAGAGGGAAAGAAAAAAGGACCCCATCATCGTGCCGGTGCCTCTGACAGCCTGACGGACGCTGAGCGCCAGCAACTCAAGGCCGCCATGCAAAAGATCAAGAGTGACCCTCAGCTGGTCGCGGCCCGAGGAGCGGTGAAGGATGCACAGACAAAGGAGGCCAAAAAATCCGCGCATGGATCCCTCGAGCAGATCAGTCATGAGTTGCTGCTGAAGGCAGATCCCTCAATCCAACCCGTCCTCGACAAGATGCATAAGGGGGAGTCAGGCCCATCACCCAAGTCGAACTAATCACAGGACTCAATCATTCAACCGGCGTGGGGAGATCCTCCACGCCGGTTTTTTGGTCTCTGAAGGGATCCTGGGGAAGAGTACAAATCTCCCCTTGACCATGCTTCATCTCTTTCGTAGCGTTAGAAATCGCTAGTCGATGCGGGCGTAACTCAGTTGGTAGAGTGCAACCTTGCCAAGGTTGATGTCGAGGGTTCGAATCCCTTCGCCCGCTCCACTCCCCTTGGAATGGTATTTACCCTTTTAAGCTTATAAATACAGCGTTTACGGGCGATCACAAAGATTGCCCGACTTACTTGGAGTTACACACAGTTGCTTCCAGTTTGTCAGGAATTGTCAGGAAAATCCGATGCCCCTAGGTGTATCTCCAAGAGCTGCTCCACCAGTTCGTTGGACAGGATTTTGTGGCACCTATTGTTTTAACCACTGATCGACTGGTGTGGAGAGAAATTCCTTTAACGGAATGCCATCCCCACCGACGAGAAGGGTCCGTAGCGGGTTGAATTGTTTGCGGAATGCCGCGATCCCGTTGAGAGCTTCCCGGCGACGACCACTTTTTACCTCAATGCCGACGATGCTCTTCCCTTGTTGCAGAACAAAATCAACTTCCATGTTTCTGTCCCGCCAGTATGTCACCTCGATATCCTTACCCAGTGTATCGCCAAGCAGGTGCGCTCCCACTGCTGACTCCACGAGACGCCCCCATGCATCGCCGTCCTTTCTGGTATCCTGAAAGTTCATTCCCGAGGTGACCGTCATCAGGGCGGTGTTGAGCACCTGAAGTTTGGGGCTGGAACCACGCTGACGCACCTTCCCATGAGAAAATTTCGAGAGCCCGGCGACCATTCCCGCCCCTTGGAGAAGTTGTAGGTAATGGGCCAGAGTCACGGTATTTCCAGCATCGGTTAATTGCCCGAGCATCTTTTGGTAGGAAAGGATCTGTCCTGAGTAATCGCAGGCCAATTGAAAGACACGGCGCAGAAGCGCCGGTTTATCCACCCTTGTCATCAGGAGAATATCCCGTGAAATGCTCGTTTCCACTAGCGAATCCAAGATGTATCTGCGCCAACGATCCGGCTGGGAGATCAAGGGAGCCGCTCCGGGATAGGAACCGTAATAGATGAAATGCTCCACCCCCCAACGAAACGCTTGCTGGATCTCTGAAAATGACCAGTGGGGAGCTGCGATGACCTCAAACCTTCCAGCGAGACTCTCGGTCAACCCGCTTTGGATCAGCAATGGTGAGGAACCAAGGAGCACCACGCGCAGTCGCACCTTATTGTGTGTATCGGCATCCCAAAGCTGTTTTACAGATTCCGACCATCCATGCACCTTCTGCACCTCGTCCAGGATTAGCAACCCATGGCCATTTCTGGCTTTGAGACGACCAATTTCCCACTGTTGTGAAAGCCATTCGGGCCCCTTCAGGGCCGGTTCATCCGCGGAGGCATAATGAGAGGGCATGTCGAGCTTCTCCATGACCTGTCTTGCGACAGTGGTCTTCCCGACCTGACGAGGGCCTGCCAAGACCTGAACGAATCGTCTTTTCTCGGACAGTCTTTCCAGAAGGGTATCGTGAATGGCTTTACGGATCATACAAAATACTCACTACCATGAGTGAAAATACTCACAAGAACTATTAACGGCCAGTTTCAGTCTCGGAATCCTTCGAATCCCTTCGCCCGCTCCACTTCCCTCTTTGGGAAGTGATGATTTGAAATCCGCG
>JBAXXS010000104.1:0-5074 GCA_037127835.1 Verrucomicrobiota bacterium
GTCACGGCCTCGGTCTTTCCGGTCAGGACGCCTAGGACCACGCCGCAGAGAATTAGGCCAAGCCAGAGGTAATTCAGCATAAGGGAAGTTTTACGAAAGACTTAACGCCGCTACCAAAGAAAAACACCGAACCGGGAAAATATGGAACTCATGAACTCAGGAAGCCAATCAATGTTGATCCAACTCTTTACTCAAGAACGTGGAAGATTTCAGGGTTTCAATAGTTGGTTCTATGGATTTTTCCCATCTGCAGTTCTTGAATTCATGAGTTCCATATTCATTTTCTTACTTTTGAAGATTTTACGATGACGGGTTATCGGGGATCCGCTTAAATAGACCGCACTATGTCTGTCTGCTCTGATCGCTGGATTCGCCAAAAGTCGTTGGAACAAGGAATGATCGAACCGTTCATCGACGGTCAGATTCGTGCCTCTGAAGATGGGGGGCGCGTAATCAGCTATGGTCTCTCAAGCTATGGGTACGACCTCCGTGTCGCGGATGAGTTCAAGGTCTTCACCAATGTCTTCAGCGCCATGGTCGATCCGAAGGAATTTGACGAGAAGTCCTTTGTCGATTTGAAGACCGATGTCTGTGTGGTTCCGCCCAATTCCTTTGCTCTCGCACGTAGTGTGGAATACTTCCGCATTCCCCGTGAGGTCCTGACGATCTGCGTGGGTAAGTCCACCTACGCCCGATGCGGCATTATCGTGAATGTCACTCCCTTCGAACCTGAATGGGAGGGGCATGTGACCTTGGAGATCTCCAACACGACACCACTGCCGGCTAAAATCTACGCCAACGAGGGTTTGGCTCAGGTCGTCTTCTTCGAGGCGACGGAACCGTGTGAGACGAGCTATGCCGATCGCGCCGGCAAGTACATGAAGCAGCGAGGTATCACGGTGCCAAGGATGTGAGCCGAAAGGATGAAGTCAGAATGATGAAAGATGAAAAAGTGAGGCTATCTGTGGCCTCTCCGGAATTTTTGGCCGGGTTTCATACTTCATGCTTCATAATTCAACCTTCATCCTTTTCTTCCTTACTCATCTTCTTGAGGACTTCAGACATGTCCTCCACCTCATTCCAGACTTCGCCCGTAGCATAGATGGGAGCCTTCTGCTGAGCGGCCATGGCCAGGCAGTCGCTTGGGCGTGCGTCCAACTCCAGCACCTTGCGTTGCTGGAGTTCATTCTCAGCGGTCACGATCATCCGTCCGTAGTAGGTGGCCCCCTTGAGGTCATTGATGATCACGCGCTCTACTTTGGCTCCAAAACCCGCAAGCACCATTCCCAACAGATCATGGGTCAGGGGACGTTCGTTCTTTGTTCCGTGAATTATCATGCTGATGGCGTTGCCGACTAAGGGATCAACATAGATGACGAATACCTTCTGATCGTTGCCTAGGAACACAGCGCTCCCACTAGTCGTAGGAATCACTGCCTTGATATCAATCTGGACGACCTCTTTAGGGCTCATTTGACTCACGGTTTCACTATGTTCCAGAATGAACTGTTACGCATCTAGGCAATTGTGCTTATTGATCGTCTGTGCTTTTGGCTGGAAAGTCTGGATGGACGATTCCTCGGCGTTTGTATTCCGCGGAAACGATCAAATAATGATCCGCCCAGGAGCCGAGTCCCTGCTGTTCCTCGCTACTCAGAGTACGAACGATCCTGGCAGGCGATCCCACCACCATGGATCCAGACGGGATGACGGTATTCATGAGTACTGTGGCATGGGCGCCGATGAGGCACTTTTCGCCAATGATAGCACCGTCCAGGATGATGGCTCCCATGCCGATCAGTGACTCGTCACCAATCGTGCAGGCATGGACGATAGCACCATGCCCGATAGTGACTCGTCGCCCCACTGAGACGCCAAGTCCTGTGGCGACATGGATCACGGCATTGTCCTGCACGTTGCTCTCTTCGCCGATCTCGATCGGGGCGATGTCACCACGTAACGAAGCATGGGGCCAGACGCTGGCCCGAGCGCCCAACTGCACAGCTCCGGCAAGGAATGCGCCTGGTGCGACGTAGGCATCGGAATGGACCAGGGGCCTGAGGTCCAAGTGCTCGGCCACGATCTTTTTGAAGTAGTCAAGGTGTTCCGGATGAGAATGGTCGATCCTAGGGTCGTCTGCGGGATGAGTGTTCATGAGGTTATGATAAGGTTTTTTTGCGATTTTCTCACAATGGGAGTTGACAGCAAGAGGAGGTTTTTTTTGGATCAGTAGTGTCACACGACATAACAAACATAATAACCCAACCCAACAATCCATGAGCAGCAAAGTCCACCTCGTTGAATCCGTCCAGAAAGCCCTCGGCAAAGATACCTCCAAGGCCCACGCCGAGAAGGTCGTCGCTTCCGTCATCGAAAGCATCAAGGCCCTCGTTAAGAAGCACAAGAGCCTTCAGTTGATTGGCTTCGGTACTTTCAAGGTTGTCAACCGCAAGGCCCGCAAGGGAATCAACCCTAAGACCGGCAAGGCTATCCAGATCAAGGCTTCCAAGAGCGTTCGCCTGACACCTGGAAAGGCTTTCAAGCAGTCTCTCTAAGTTTTTAAGGGTTTCCCCCCCGCCCGAGAAAACCCGTTATGCCGTTTGGCATAACGGGTTTTCTCATTTCTCTGCAGAATCGATTCGGTTAGTATCAGTATTCCATGAAATCACCACTCGTTGTCTCCGTCACCGGCGCTGCCGGACAAATCGGCTACTCACTCCTTACCCGCATCGCCTCCGGGCAAGTCTTCGGGTATGAACAGCCGGTCGCTCTCCGCCTTATCGAGATAGAACCCGGCATGAAGGCCCTGGCCGGTGTGGTCATGGAACTCAACGACTGCGCCTTCCCTCTCCTTGAGTCGATCGAGGCGACTGCCGATCTTGATCATGGTTTCAGCGGCACCAACTGGGCCCTTCTTGTCGGTAGCGTTCCCCGAAAGGCTGGGATGGAGCGCAAAGATCTCCTCGGCATCAACGGTAAGATCTTCATTGGGCAGGGGCAGGCCATCGAGCGGAACGCCGCTGCGGACGTCAATGTCCTTGTGGTCGGCAATCCCTGCAACACGAACTGCCTGATCGCTATGAAGAACGCCCCCTCCGTTCCCGAGGATCGCTGGCATGCTATGACTCGTCTTGATGAGAATCGTGCCAAGAGTGCCCTAGCCGAGAAGGGCGGTTGCCATTCCCGGGACATTACGAAGCTTGCCATCTGGGGCAATCACTCCAGCACGCTCTATCCCGATTTTGAGAATGCCCTGATCAACGGAGATCCTGTCAGCAAATACATTCCCGACCGCCCTTGGCTCGAGAATGATTTCATCAAGGATGTCCAGCAGCGCGGAGCTGCGATCATAGCAGCACGGGGGCTTTCTTCCGCAGCTTCCGCAGCCCATGCCGCCATCGAGACCGTCCAGTCCATTCGTGAGGTGACATCAACAGATGACTGGCACAGTGTCGCTATCGCTTCCAATGGATCTTATGGCGTCGAGAAAGGTCTTATCTGCTCCTTCCCGATCCGTTCTAACGGCACCACGGCCTCTATTGTGGAAGGAGTCGATCTCGGTGAGTTCGGCAAGGCCAAGTTCCAGTTGAGCCTGAACGAACTGCTTGAGGAGAAGGCGATGGTTTCCGACCTTCTGCCGAAATGAGCGGCCACGAAATTCCGACCGCCGATCCGGCGACCCATCGCTCGGAGACTGACAGCATGGGGGCTATTCCCGTCCCTCATCACTGCTACTATGGCGCTCAGACCGCCCGTTCGCTGATCCACTTCGACATCGGCAACGACACCAAGCCGCCGGAGCTGATCAAGGCTCTGGGCCAGCTCAAGAAAGCCTGCGCCCTCGCTAATAGGGATCTAGGCAAGCTACCTGTAGATAAGTGCGACCTTATCGTTCGCGCCGCCGATGAGGTGATCGCGGGTAAACTCAACGAGCACTTCCCACTTCGTATCTGGCAGACCGGCAGTGGCACACAGAGCAACATGAACGCCAACGAGGTGATCTCCAACCGTGCCATCGAGATGGCTGGGGGTGAGATGGGCTCGAAGAAGCCCATTCATCCCAATGACGACGTGAACATGTCGCAGTCCTCTAACGACACCTTCCCCACCGCTATGAATATCGCGGCCGTGACGGTCGTTCTTGAGCGCCTACTGCCTGCGGTGAAAGCACTGCGAGGAGCCCTGCATGCCAAGGCTCTGGAGTTTGCAGATCTCATCAAGATCGGGCGCACCCATCTCCAAGATGCCACTCCGATTACCTTGGGCCAGGAATTCTCGGGTTATGTTGCGATGCTCGACGCCGATCTGGCTCGTCTTGCCGAGAGCCTTCCCGGTCTCGAGTCTCTGGCCATTGGCGGCACGGCTGTCGGTACCGGTCTGAATTCCCACCCGAAGTTCGGTGAGACAGCTGCTTTCCACATTGCTCAGATCACCGGCTATCCCTTTGTCTCTGCTGAGAATAAATTCATGGCTCTCTCTTCGCACGGCGAGTTTGTCTTTGCCAGTGGAGCGCTCAAATCACTCGCCTCCTCCCTGATGAAGATTGCCAATGATCTCCGCTGGCTCGCTTCGGGGCCACGTTGCGGTCTCGGGGAGATTTCCCTGCCTGAAAACGAACCTGGCTCTTCCATCATGCCCGGCAAGGTCAATCCTACGCAGTGTGAAGCCGTCACCATGGTGGCCGTTCAAGTCATGGGGAACGACACGGCAATCGGCTTTGCCGCTTCCCAGGGGAACTTCGAGTTGAATGTCTTCAAGCCGGTTATCATTCATAACTTTCTCCATTCGGTCCGACTTCTTTCTGATGCCTGCCGATCCTTTACGGAGCACTGCATTACGGGGATTGAGGCAAATCGTGAAGTGATTGCTGGATATGTTCAGAATTCCTTGATGCTAGTCACCGCTCTGAATCCACATATCGGCTATGACAAGTCGGCTCAGATTGCCAAGAAGGCTCACAAGGATCATTCCAGCCTCAAGGAGGCATCCGTTGCGCTCGGCTATTTAAGTCCGGAGCAATTTGACGAGTGGGTGGTCGCGGCCAACATGACCCACCCCTAGGGACCCCTTGGGA
>JBAXXS010000105.1:0-5005 GCA_037127835.1 Verrucomicrobiota bacterium
CCCGCCATGACGATGGCGGGTTGACTCGTTTCGGACAGCCATACCGAGCGCTTTTTTCTGGCCCACCAATACGACCATCCTTTTTCCGCGGGTCACACCGGTGTAGAGCAGGTTTCTCTGGAGCAAGAGGTACTGCTGCATGGCTAGTGGAATCACGACCACCGGGAATTCGGAACCCTGGCTCTTGTGGATGGTGATGGCATAAGCCAGCTCCAGCTCGTCGAGCTCATTGAACTCGTAGATCACCTCGCGCGTTCCGAAGCGGACGACCAACTGCTTCTCTTCCCGATCCATGGAGCGGATGCGGCCGATGTCGCCGTTAAAGACCTCCTTATCGTAGTTGTTAGAGGTCTGGATAACCTTGTCGCCTACCCGGAAGAGATTGCCGTAGGCCTGGTACTCATCCCGGTACTCGCTTTTAGGATTCAGTGCGGCTTGGAGGCGCAGGTTCAGTTCCTTGATACCGAGGCTACCGCGGTGCATCGGGCTGAGGATCTGAATTCCCTCGATCGGATCGACTCCGAGATGTTTGGGTAATCGATCGCGGACCATCGAGACCAGAGTTGCAGCGCACTCCTCGGGATCCTCGCGATCGATGAAGACAAAGTCGGAATCCTTCGGCGCCTCGATGATATCGGGAATCTCCCCGCGGTTAATGGAATGTGCTCCGCTGATGATGCGACTGTCACCGGCCTGACGGAAGATCTCCTTGAGGTGAACTACCGGGATCATTCCGCTGCGGATGATGTCTCCCAGGACTAGTCCCGGACCGACACTGGGTAGCTGGTCGGCATCGCCCACCAGGATAAGACGGGCCTTGCGAGGGAGGGCGTCCAGGAGTCGGCTCATGAGAGGAACATCCACCATGGAGACCTCGTCGATGACGACAACATCGCCTTCCAGGGGGTTGGAGGCATTTCGCTGGAAGCCGCCTCGTGCCGGCTGAAACTCTAGGAGTCGGTGGAGCGTTGAGGCTTCCAGCCCCGTGGCTTCCGCCATCCGTTGTGCGGCGCGACCTGTGGGGGCTGCCAGGATGCACTTGAGCTTCTTGGCGGTGAGAATCTTCAGGAGTGACTGTACCAGAGTCGTCTTGCCGACGCCCGGTCCCCCGGTGATCACAACGGCGCGGCTACGCAGTGCGATCTTGAGCGCCTCGTGCTGGCTAGGGGAGAGTTTGCGTCCTGTTTTTTCCTCAACCCAGGGGATCGCCTTCTCCACATCGATCGGCGGTTCAGGTTCCTTGGCCGCAGAGAGGCGTCTGAGCTGTCTGGCAATCCTCTCCTCGGCATCACGTAGCAGGGGCATGAAGATCATCTCTTCCCCCTCGATCTTCTCGGAGATGATCCGTTCGTCCTTGAGTTGTCGTTCGAAGGCCTGCGCGACAATCTCTTCCTCGACTTCCAGAAGCCGGATGGCGCCCTCCAGCAGTTCACGGCGGGGTAGGGCGCAGTGCCCCTCGGTCGTGGCCTGATCGAGAAGATGCTCCAGAGCTGCGCGTGCTCGGAGCAGCGAGTCTGCCTGCAGGCCAAGCTTCTCGGCGACACTGTCTGCTGAATGGAAACCGATCCCGTGAATGTCACGCGCTAATCTGTAGGGGTCGGCCCTGATTAGTTCTATCGCCTCCACCCCGTAGGATTTGTAGATCCGGACGGCGCGATTCGTCCCGAGTCCGTGGGCATGGAGGAAGAGCATGATGTCCCGCACCACTTTCTGCTCTGCCCAGGCATCCTTGATCCGCTGGCGGCGTTCCCGTCCGATTCCCTCCACTTCTTGGAGACGCTTCGACTGGTTCTCGATGATGTCGAAGACTTTGTCCCCGAATTTCTTTACGAGCTTGGTGGCATAGACCGGACCGATTCCCTTAATCATCCCGCTGCCGAGGTATTTTTCAATGCCTTCGAGCGATGTTGGCGGCTGGGTCTTCAAGGTATGAGCCTTCAGCTGGATGCCGTGATCGCGGTCCTTCTCCCAGGTACCTTGGGCTGTGATCCATTCTCCGGGCGCCACGGAGGGTAGGGAACCGAGGACGGCAACCGGTTCCTTGCGACCCTGCACCTTCACCTTGAGGATGCAGAAACCGGTCTCCTCGTTGTGGAAGGTGACGCGCTCTACCAGGCCGCTCAGAGCGTCGTCGGGACCGCCTGGTACCGGTTCATTGTCCGGCTTCTTGCGGAAGGGAGTGCGTGGACGCATGGATCACTCTTCCATGAGAATCATCTCCCGCCAATCCTGCGGACGGTGAAAATCACGCACTGGGTGAGGGGAGGTGCTGGAGATGATGGGGAATCTGCATGCGCCGGCATCGTAGCGACAGCAACTCACCCGGATCCTCTCTCCGAAGGATCCTGGGAGAGGAATGGAAAAGCGAGCCCTCCATCCCGTAGCGGTAAGTTCCGCTCGAGCTATGAATGAATCCCGAGAGAAGAACTCATCAATCTGTCGCTCGCCCGAACGCACTGCTATAACACCTGTGAGATCAGGATAGCTGAGTGAAAGTTTGAAGCCATTCGGAGAGACTTGGTATTCTCGGTAACCGCTCTCGCCGACTCGCTGAACGAAGAGTTCCACCACATCACCATGCTCCCAGAGTCTTTGTTGATTAGCCGTTGCCGTGGTGATGACTTCCTCATCGATCAGATCGGCAACGAGCATCAGTCGGTCATTGCTCCATGAAATGTCAGCCGAACCCGGGCGGAAGCCCTCTTCTGGCTTGGGTAACCATGACTGGGTGAAGGAGAGGATCAGGGGCATGGAGAACAAATCTAAAAGAATGCAGTCGAGGGTCGAGAGACGAGAGTCGAGTGCTCCAGAATTGTCTAACGACCTAGGAGTGAGAGCACCTTTTCCGCCTGTTTCTGGTGAAGACCAAGGTGAAAGCCGAACATGCAGTGCCATTTGTGGGCGTCGAAGGAGCCGAAGACAGGGTGCATAGTCTCGGCGGTTCCACGCAGGGAAGGCAATCTGGCGACCAAGCCCAGATAGTCGTCAACCGATAGACGGAACAATGCGATCTGTTCTGGTCCTGACAGTCCCTTCGGAAGGACATCACTCTTGGGATTAATGAGTGCGGCTCCCATCGGTTCCTTGCCGAGGGCGAGAGCCTCAACCGTGGCGGCGATACTGCGGTTGACGATCGCGTTGTGCTCCAGGATCTGGAAGAAAGACCAACCTCGCATCTCCGGATCCACGCCGATCATGGCGGGCACGGTCACTTGTTCCATGCCCTCGCTTGCCCCGAAGCGATCCGCTAGCCTCAGATAGGCGTCAGCGTTGCTCCGGATACTCCCCGAGGCCTTGTCGCAAGAGGTGAGCCGGAACTTGGTTCTAATAACTGCCTTAATGATTGGATTACTCATGGATCCATTAGTTCTCTCTTCCTGAGTTCCTGAGTTCCAGATTAATTCAGTCCGAATGACCCTACAGGAACCCTCCCTTCTAGATCTCTCCACGCCGACCGGACCGATGCGGGTGCATCGTTTCATCCCTCAGGAGGGAAGCTGGCCCGCCGTGATCCTCTACTCGGAGATCTACCAGATGACGGGACCGATTCAGAGACTTGCAGCGCGTCTAGCATGCGAGGGCTTCGAGGTGCTGGTGCCAGAGGTTTACCACGAGTACGAGGCTCCCGGCACTGTCCTTTGCTACGACAAGGAGGGGACGGACCGGGGTAACTTCCTCAAGTTTGAGAAGCCAGTGAGGGCCTTCGATTCCGATGCACAGGCACTGATCGATATGGTGATGGCGCGACCTGACTACCGCTGGAAGAGCGTCGGGACGATCGGCTTCTGCCTCGGGGGCCATCTCGCCTTCCGCGCCGCATTGGACACGAGGGTCTCTGCGTCCGCCTGCTGGTTCCCGACCGACATTCATTCGGGAACGCTAGGCAGGGGCAAGGACGATGACACGCTGGCCCGTAGCGGCGAGATTGAGGCGGAGTTGCTTCTGATCTTTGGCCGCCAGGATCCCCATGTCCCCGCCGAAGGACGCCGACGCATCTACGATACTCTCACTGAGAAAGAGCGGAACTTCACCTGGCATGAGTTCAATACGGCGCACGCCTTCGCCCGAGATGAGGGAATCCGCTATGACGCGGCGGCCACGCGTATCGGGTGGGAGATGACATTGGAACTTTTCAAAAGGAGGCTTGGGATTGAACCCGGGCGTGCCCTCGCCTCTTTCTTCCAAGCAGGTAAATCCATCAAAAAAGACGCGCTGATGTAGAGAACTTCCGACGCACCTTTATCAATCCTAGCCATGAAGAATATTACCGCTATCGCCTTCCTCCTTATCATGCCGACGGCGGTGCTGCACGCCGCCGAACTCTACGTGGCGACCAACGGCGACGACAAAGCCGCCGGCACGCTCGTCGCCCCATTTCAGACGATCCAGCACGCTTTTGACCAGGCCGGCCCCGGCGACACCATATTCCTCCGCGAGGGCACCTATCGTGAGCAAGTCTCCTTGACAAGCAAGTCGGGCACGGAGGGTGCGCCCATCACCCTGACGCGTTACAAAAGTGAGAAGCCGATTATCTCGGGCCTGGATGTTCTCAAGCTGGAATGGAAAGCAACGCCGCAGACAGGTGTCTATGTCGCCTCGTTCGACACGAAGCCTTTGGGACGAAAAAAATCCGCAGGAGGGAAGAAGCCTGCCGGAGGAAAGAAATCCGGTGAGCCCTCCGTATCGCAACTGTTTTTTAATGGCAGGCCGATGCTGGAAGCCCGCTGGCCCAATGTGCCGAAAGATGCGAACGGCGACTGGAACTTTTTCTCGCCTGATGCCTGGGCGGTGGTGGATACGAACGGTAACTCGTATGGCACCATTTCGGACACGCGTTTGGCCGCCACCGGTTGGGATGTCAACGGCGCGCAGGCTCTATTGAATGTGGATCACCAATATTGGTGTTGGACCCGGAAAGCGCAAAACCACTCGGCGGGATCAAAAACCTTCAATTACGACAAAGACCTTGGAGCGAGCGTGGGAAAAAACGATGAGGGTGGCAGCA
>JBAXXS010000106.1:0-4936 GCA_037127835.1 Verrucomicrobiota bacterium
GAAGTTGAAGGCTGAAGCGACCCTCCCAGAGTAGAGGCCACGCTGTCGGCGAGTTGAGCGATCGTGATCTCCTGATCCGAGCCGACATTGTAGGGGTGGCAGGCCTCTCCCTTGAAGAGAATGTTCCAAAGCCAGATCGCAAGATCGGCCGCATAGAGATACGAACGGTACGGGGTGCCATCCTTAACCTGGATCGACTCTCCCTTTATGGAATCCCGAATGAAGTTCCCAATGGCGAAGTGAGCATCAAGTGGCAACCCTGGGCCAACAAATGCAAAGCAGCGGGCAATCGTCGTCTGGAGACCATGCTCCTTGTGAGCAATTGCGCAAAGGAGTTCCCCCACCCTTTTCCCTTCTCCGTAGGCTGAATTCGGATCCATCGGGTCGGGAGCACCCGCGTAGTTTTCGGGGATATGGGTCATCGCCGGAGGCTGTTTTCCATAGACTGCTCCAGAACTGACAAAGAGGAGGCGCTTAGCACCTGCAGCCACAGCAAAATCAAGCGTGCGCTGCGTACCCCGAATAATTGTATCCAACATCTCTGAGGGAGGCACCGGGGCACTCGATGTGGTGCCAGCGTGTATCACATGGGTGAATTCACCATCGGGGAACTTAAAATCACAAACGTCCCCTCGATGTAATGTGATCGATGACTCAGAGGCAAGATGGGGAACCTTGGCGTAAAAGGCTTCAGGATTACGGGAGAGGCCTACCAATTCTGCCCCGAGCCCGAGCTGTTCATTGGCATAGGCAAAACTCTCGAGAAGCCAGATGCCGAAAAAACCTGTGGCCCCGGTAACAAAGAGCCTCCCTCCACGCAACTGCTCCCAGAGAGGGCGCGTGTGCTCGAGCACATGCTCAAGATCTTCCTCGGGAAGTGGAGGAAAAGACATGGGATCAGGAGATAGTTACCATGAAGGTCATGAAGAGACTAGAAGGAGCCATTCTGATCTCGTCTCCATGTTCTTTATGCTCTCCATGGTGAATCTTTTTCACCGTGTTCTAACAAATGTACGGATGGTCTCAATCTCATAGTCCATCATCTCTTTGGTAAGGCCTGGGTAAGTTCCTAGGAAGAGAGCTTGATTCATGATGGCATCGGCTCCGGTCATCTCGCCAACTACACGGAAGGATTCAGGGCGATCCTTACGGAGTTGCACGAAGACCGGCTGGCGGAGAAGGTTCCCGCCGAAGAACATCCGGTTGCCGATTTTATTTGAATCCAAATGACGAGCCAGATCGGTATGTTTGAAAGCAGCGGAAGGCTTTACCCGCAGCATGAAACCGAACCAGGAACAATGAGTCGTGCTTCCAGAAGAATCCCAAGAGAATGTCGAGAGTCGAGAGTCGAGGGTCGAGGGCTTATTCCATGCGGTCGCATGGGTAGGGAGGCTGAATTCAATGACATCTTCCAGATCGGCAAGACCCGAACGAAGATAATCCCAGTTCTTGGCCCGAGCCTCGATAAAGGCTGGTAGCTTCTGTAGTTGCTTGCGTCCTATGGCCGCCTGGGGATCAAGAGGCTTCAGATTATAGCCGAGATGACTGTAAGTGTATTTGTGGTCGTAACCCGGGGGAAGTTCGCCAAGGTTCCATCCGAAACGCTTGCCACAGGTGTCGTCCTTGCCCGAGGGGCACCAACAATCACGGCCCCAGTCACGGAAACTTTCTGCATAGGTTTTAAGGGGCGGACGGGAAACGATATTCACTGCACCTCCCTCTCCCATGGTCAGATGATGGGGAGGGTAGAATGACTGTGTGGAGATGTCTCCCCAGGTGCCGGTGTAACGGGTAATGTGTGTGCCGTTCACTTGAATACCGGGAGAGTTCTCTGTGAATCCAAGGGCTTTGGCCCTATCGATCGGCATAGAGTAGGTGCACCCGAGGGCATCGCAATTATCCTCGACCAGCCAGAGATCGTGCTTCCTGCAAAACTCCAGAACGGAGGCGACATCAAAAGGATTGCCCAGCGCATGGGCGATCATCACAGCCTTGGTCTTTCCTTGGCAGAAGGCGGACTCTAGTTGCTCTACACGGATATTTCCCGTGGTCGGATCGTTGTCGATAAAAACAGGTATGGCTCCCAGCTGGAGAATCGGTGCGACGGTTGTAGGAAATCCTGCGGCAACTGTGATCACCTCGTCACCGGGAATGATCCGCTTGTGATCAGGAAGCTTGTGGGTGGTAAGAGTGGCAAGAGCCACCAGGTTGGCGGAGGATCCGGAGTTCACCAGCAGGGAGTATTTCACCCCAAGAAAGGCTGCCAGTTCCTTCTCAAAGGCCTCCCCCTCGGGGCCGAGCGTGAGCCAGAAGTCGAGCGTACTACCGACAGCCGCCTCGACCTCGTCCTCCGTGAAGACGCGGCCTGCGTAAGGAACTAAAGTCTCGCCGGGGATGAAAGGAGGGCGGGCACCATCAGCGCCAGGACGCTGCGCGGCATGGGCAAGAGTGGAATATTCTCGCGTTAAGCGCAGGATCTCGGCTTTGAGTTCAGGAAGGGATTTATTCATAAAGAAAGGAAGTTTTTACCATGGAGGGCATGAAGAGTTTCAATTTAGGAAGCTTTTGATCCCTTCCTTTAGAATCCGCACATTGAAGTTAATCAGCAGTCCTTGTTTTAAACCTGATAGTTTCAAATAGCTGATGATCTGTGCCTGATGGATAGGCAGAACGGATTCCATGCTTTTCAACTCAAGAAGAAGGGCACCTCCTACAATAATATCCATGCGATAGACACAATCAACCAACTCTCCCTTGTACTGAATTTTAAGGGGAACTTGGCGCGTGAACGGGATGCCCTTGATCGCAAACTCTCTGCAAAGACAAGATTCGTAGGCTGATTCGAGCAAGCCTGGCCCAAGATGCCTGTGGACTTCGATAGCACTACCAATCACTTGAGAAGCCAAATCACTCTCTACTCCCTTCATGATCTCCATGCTCTTCATGGTAAATCCCCCACATACTCCGCAATTTGAGACCGGGTGATTTCCAAAGCTGAAGCGGTTCCGGTATGAACCCGTGCATACCAGGCAACTGTCTTTGAAATAGTCTCCTCAAAGCCCCAGTGAGGCCTCCACCCTAATAGTTGGTCCGCTTTTTCAATGGAAAGATTCAAGAGGGTGGCTTCATGTAGGGCGGCAGGATCACTGGCATCAGTCCACTCGCCCTGGCGGTGCTTCAGAATTTCCTGCACAAGATCGGAGACCGTGCGATTGGACTCAGGAACTGGGCCGAAGTTATAAGCAGAGCAAAGCTCTGCTGTTGTTGGTTGATGGTTGTGAGTTGTTTGTTCAGCTGCAATCAATGCAGCCAAAGTCAGGTAACCCGAGAGCGGCTCCAGGACATGCTGCCACGGACGAACCGCCGATGGATTGCGCACGGCTATCTTTTCTCCCTGATCCAGCGATCTCATTGCGTCGGGAACGATTCTATCCTCGGCCCAATCCCCTCCCCCGATGACATTTCCCGCTCGGGCACTGGCAACGTGCACGGGCCCGTTCTGAAAATAAGAGTTACGATAAGCCGCCGTGGCGATCTCGGCCATGGCCTTGCTGGAACTGTAGGGATCGTGACCTCCAAGGGGATCACCCTCCTCATAAGCTCTTCCGGATTCATGGTTCTCGTAGCACTTGTCTGTAGTCACGACTACGGCTACGCAGGGATGATAAACACCTCGGAGTGCTTCCAGCACATTGATCGTTCCCATGACGTTGGTCTCGTAGGTCTCGACGGGGATTGCATAGGAACGCCTAACGAGGGGCTGAGCCGCCATATGAATAACGAAGTCCGGATGAAAGGCTACTAGAGATTTTTTGACAGCCTCTCCATCACGGATATCAGCCACTTCATGTTCCAGCCTTCCAGCCAGGCCGAGTTGATCAAAGAGAGAGGGTTTTGTATCGGGAGCCAATGCATAGCCATGAACAACTGCGCCAAGCTGAATAAGCCACTCTGAAAGCCAAGATCCCTTGAAGCCAGTGTGACCCGATAACCAGACCCTCTTTCCCTCAAATGCTTGAATCAGGTTCACCACGTTTTCCAAGGTGCGTTACCTCCATGCCAGAGTTCCTCCAGATACTGCTTATCACGAAGGGTATCCATGGGTTGCCAAAAATTCCTGTGATGGAAGGCATTTAATTGACCTTCGGATGCAAGCCGCTGAAGCGGTTCACGTTCCCAAATTGTAGAGTCGTTCTCAATGAGGTCGAAAACCGAAGGCTCCAGCACAAAGAATCCTCCATTAATCCAACCCCCGTCTCCCTCCGGCTTTTCTATGAATCCGACTACCGAATTACCCTCTATGTCTAACATCCCGAACCGCCCTGCGGGTTGAACGGCTGTTACGGTAGCAATTTTACCTGATTCCTTATGATCAGAAACGGAAGCGGCTACATCAACATTGCCAACTCCATCTCCGTAGGTCATGCAGAAGGTCTCATTACCAACGTAGTTGGCGACTCTCTTCAAACGACCCCCGGTCATGGTATTGTCACCTGTATCAACGATGGTGACACGCCATGGTTCGGCGTGTTTCTCGTGAACCTCCATGGAGTTCTTCTCCATGTCGAAGGTGACATCGGACATGTGGAGGAAGTAATTCGCGAAGTACTCCTTGATGACATATCCTTTATAACCGGCGCAGATGATGAAGTCGCGGATTCCATGGAATGAGTAGATCTTCATCACGTGCCAGAGAACAGGCTTCCCACCGATCTCGACCATGGGCTTGGGACGGGAGGCCGTTTCCTCACTGATACGAGTGCCGAGACCCCCCGCCAGAATGACGCATTTCATCTAGAATCTCCTACACGCCCGCTTCAAGGAAGGGAAGGTTGGATTGGTACCATCTGGATGAACCGCTAGTCGCTGCGTTCCGCAAACCCAACGCTTGAGCAGACATCTCAAGCGCTCACACTCTTCTCGAAATATTAACATG
>JBAXXS010000107.1:0-4870 GCA_037127835.1 Verrucomicrobiota bacterium
TAATGCCTGGTTGTGTTCCCATGAGCGGTTCGATCGAATGGATATTCATGGCGTAAAGTACGTCGGCAGCACCGGCCAGAGCTGAACCAACGGCAAAGGTCAGGGAGATCACCGCAGTGCTATTCACTCTCATGAGGGCCGCCGCATCACGGTTCTGAGAGAGGGCTCTAAGCACAAGGCCAAAGCGGCTTCGCAGCACCATCTCCCGAAGACCCACAAGAAGCACCAGCGTCACGGCGATTACCAAGAGATGATTTCCGGAAATTGTGACCCCCTCCCCAAGTGCAATGCGGATCGGAGGCAGAAGATCCGGGAACGCCTTCTGATTCACACCGAAGAGAATCTGACCGCCATAGGAGAGAAGCAATGACACGCCGATCGAGGTGATCAGCACGGCCAGCTTGGGCTCATTCAGCAGAGGCCGGTAGGCTAGGCGCTCGATGAGCACCGCGGGAGGGGGGTGTTCTATAACCAGTTGAAACCAACCTAAAGAAGCATCAGAAGGCAGCAGTGAAACGCACACCCAGAATCCACTCGTTCTCAAGAGTGCCGTCGCCGGCCGGGTTGATGATGTACTGGGCGTACGGCTTGATGGCAGACCACTTGTTTACCTGCACGCTGTAAAATGCCTCAAGCTGCTCCGTGTGGGAGAACATCGGCCTATAAGCGTAGTAGGTATTCACAACAGGCACTTTTACTGTTTTGCCATTTACTTTGACGTCTGTTGTCTGAGGCTGCCCGGTATTGGGATTCGGAGGCGTGGCCTTGGTCGGACCATCGGGCACCGTTCCGTTGTAGGCACTGGTGTAAGAGTTATAAAGAGCCTCGTTCTGGGACTTCAGATAATCATTGAAGTAGGAGCTGTAGACTGCGAATGCCGCGACAAAGCCAAGCATGTCCTCATCACGCTTTGGAATCAGCCCGCGATAGACAAGGCCGGTATGAGCGTAAAACGGAAGTAGGTTGTTCTGAGGAGGCGTGTAGCTCGCCATATTGATGCTGTAGAGTCCCTTCTTAGTCACTTTGCTGATCTTGGCCCCGGGGGCCGCATCAATCAACGTGTCCGGCTCATCCAGCTTAACCGCGGTCAGACGCTGGTCGGCCTGCCAGTAGAGTCCCCACTGACACTGGTTGATGAGGCTGGAAAGCGGCTTTGTGGTCGCGTAAGGGGAATAGGAAGTTGGCGTGAACGATGAGTTTGGCTGGCCCCAGATATAACCGCCGAAGACATATTTCCCTTCGAGCTGATCCTTGCCGAATTTCGGGGTCCAACCCGCCTCGTTGACAGTGTAGATGCCGTTGGAGGTGTAGTTTCCGTTCATCCCGGGATCCGCCCCGGTAACACCAATGTTCTGTGTCTGCGGATTGAATTTGGGCGCTCCTTGCATGAAGAATCCGTGATTGTTGGCAGGGGTGGCAACCCATCCTTGTGTTGTGGTTTTCCCATTGGGCTGTCCATTGGCACCCACCGAATTGAGGACTCTGCCGGTGGATTTGTAGGTGCCGACATACTGGGGCGAGACAGCCGTGTAGGGATAGACATCCGTGGGCCTGTAGATCGAGGGGTTGACATCCGTCCGGGAGATGGCCGCATAAAGACCGCTCTGGATATAAGTGATGCACGAGGGCTTCACCCTCAGCGTCCCACCCCAGGTAGCGTAGCTGCTGGTCCAGGGAACCCCTGTTGTTCTGAAACTGTATTCCTTCGTACCATTTTGGTTGGCGACCGAGATGCCGTTACCCAGCGTTGCTCCGATTCCCTTTGAAGTATTGACGCAGTTCAACTCGTAGAGTTTAGAGAGCGGCTGTTGAAGGAAGTATTCGTAAGGGTTTTCCCAACCGGCGTGAACGACAAGCGATGGATCCTGGGAGCCATCGGACTGCCATTGCAGATATTGGGTCATGATGCGCATCCCGATACCTGATTGGGCTGACTCTGACAACTGACTGATCTGAGCGCCCATCACATTCTGGAGATCTGTACCGCGGTTCCGGTAACGCCAATTGGAGACAAAAGAAAATCCTCTGGCGTAGTCTCCTAAGATTTTCTCGAAATCGAAAATCCCCCTGAGCTTCACCTCGGTAACCCAAAGGTTTTTTGGAGTGTTGGGCATACCTCCCTGCGCGAATCCGTAATAGACCTGCTTGAATTCACCGCTGACCGTTAACCCGTGATCTTTCAGCGGAAATCCGAGTCCAAACCAGTTTCCAAAAGCACTGCTTCCGTTCCACCAGGATCTCTCCATATCCCATAGATACCGCCCCGAAGCGTGGGCGATGCCCGGTGCGTGGGGGGCTATGGAATGCGGTTTGTCGTATTCGCTGAAATGCAGCGTGGAGGCATGGTTATGATGATCCTGATCGGTTGTCAGAGCATTCGTTGAGGAGGCGTCGTTGGTGGAGTTGTCGCCAACCTTGAAAACGTTGGGGCGTGAAAATGGGTGTGCGTCGTAAATGTGTTCTGGAGGTAAACTATTGGTACTTTGCCCGTAGCACATTTCGGTCAGGCCGCCAGTCAGGCTGATGACAGCAAGAAACAGGCTTTTTTTCATGTGAGGTTTTCGGGGGCAAGATGTCTTGGAAAGACGCTGAAAGTACTAACTCATTGGAAACTCGAAACTACAATAATATCACAATTCCGTTCTATGGATTTCCTCCCTTCATGGTCACGCTATCACTGCACAAAAAAGCCCCCGGGAGTTTCCTCGCCGGGGGCTTAATGAGTGTCTTGCGAGAGTTTACCTCAGCTTAGAACTTGTGTTTATGAAGCTTCGCCAGTTCCCGCAGCCTGGTCGCGCTCTTTCATCGCGGCCTTGCGGCTGAGCTTCACCTTGCCCCTGTCATCGACGCCGATGCACTTGACCCAGATGACATCGCCGACCTTGACGACATCCTCGACCTTGTTGACGCGCATGTCGGCAAGCTCGGAAATGTGGACGAGTCCGTCCTTGCCAGGCAGAACCTCGACGAAGGCGCCGAACTCCTTGATGGAGACGACGGTGCCTTGGTACATCTCGCCGATGCCGATCTCCTTGATCATGCCGAGGATGATCTCCTTGGCGCGCTTCAGGCTCTCTCCGTTGCTGGAGTAGATATTCACGGAGCCATCGTCCTCGATATTGATCTCAGCGCCGGTCTCGGCAACGATGCTCTTGATGGTCTTGCCACCGGGGCCAATGATGAGGCCGATCTTATCTTGAGGAACCTTCACGGTCTCGATACGAGGAGCGTATTTGCTCATCTCGCTACGGTGAGCGGGAAGGGTCTGCTTCATGTGATCAAGGATGAGCCCGCGGTTCTTGCGGGCATCGTCGATCGCGACGGACATGAGCTCATGGCTGATGCCCTTGAGCTTGAGATCCAGCTGGAATCCAGTGACACCGACCTCGGTGCCGCAGAGCTTGAAGTCCATGTCGCCGAAGTGATCCTCGCTGCCGATGATGTCGGTGAGGAGGGTGTGGCGGGTGAGCTTACCGTTGCCATCATCTTCAGAGACAAGTCCGACGGAAATACCTGCGACGGGACGCTTGAGAGGAACACCCGCGTCGAGCAGAGCGAGAACGCCTGCACAGACCGAGGCCATCGAGGTGGAGCCGTTGGACTCCATGACCTCGCTGGTGACGCGGAGGGCATAAGGGAACTCCTGCTGGCTCGGGATGACCGGGAAGATCGAGCGCTCGGCGAGGGCTCCGTGGCCGATCTCACGGCGGTTCTGACCTCCGAAGCGGCCGGTCTCACCGACGCTGAAAGGAGGGAAGTTGTAATGGAGAAGGAAACGCTTAGTCGTCTCGCCGCCACCATATCCGTCGATCATCTGGGCCTCGTCGGAAGTGGCGAGTGTTGCCAATGCCATGGCCTGTGTCTCACCGCGGGCGAAAAGCGCGGAACCGTGGGCACGTGGGAGAACCGTCGTCTCGCTGGTAAGCTGACGAAGCTCAAGCAGGCCGCGACCGTCGCAGCGCTTCTGCTTGTCGAGGATGCTGACGCGGAACGCCTTCTTCTGGAGATAATCAAACGCCTGTGAGATCTCGAACTTCGTTGCGGTGGGGAACTTCTCGATGATCTTGGCGCTCACTTCCTCGCGGAGTGTGCCGACGGCCTTGCCACGGGCAACCTTGCTCGGGGTGTAAAGAGCAGCCTCAATGCGGTCACCGGCGACTTGGTAGGCGATCTCGAGCATTCCCTCATCGACATTGAGAAGGGTGAACTCACGCTTTGGCTTGCCGGCCTTGGCGATCAGTTCTTTCTGGGCGGCGATAAGCGGACGGGTCTGCTCGCGAGCGAAGTCGAGAGCCTTCTTGAAATCCTCTTCTGGGAGCTCATTGGCGGCGCCCTCGATCATGATGACGTTTTCGCCGTCGCCGACATAGACCAGGTCGAGATCGCTATCCTCACGCTGAGCGTGGGTAGGGTTCACGACGAACTCACCATTCACGCGGCCGACGCGGACTGCCGCGATGGGCTTCTCGAACGGGATGTCGGAGACGCAGAGGGCGGCGGAGGCTCCATTGATGGAGAGGATGTCCGGGTCGATCTGGCCGTCCGCGGAGAGCAGGATGCTGATGATCTGGGTGTCGTAGAAGTAGTTCTTCGGGAAGAGAGGGCGCAGCGGACGATCGGTCATGCGGGCGGTCAGGATCTCCTTCTCGCTAGGGCGGCCTTCGCGCTTGAAGTAGCCGCCTGGGAACTTGCCGACGGCAGCGGCCTTCTCCTTGTAATCAACGGTGAGGGGGAAGAAATCCTGGCCTTCCTTGACGGAGGTGGCGGAGACGGCGCTCACGAGGACGATGGTCTCGCCGGAGCTGACGACGACGGCTCCGTCGGCAAGCTTGGCGATCTTGCCGGTCTCGAAACTGATGGGATTCTGGCC
>JBAXXS010000108.1:0-4792 GCA_037127835.1 Verrucomicrobiota bacterium
GCCGGTGTTTTCTTCAGGTTTCAGGTTTCATCCTTCA
This sequence comes from Verrucomicrobiota bacterium, assembly GCA_037127835.1. Lineage (GTDB taxonomy): Bacteria > Verrucomicrobiota > Verrucomicrobiia > Chthoniobacterales > UBA6821 > UBA6821. The sequence goes on from JBAXXS010000108.1 coordinate 38, forward strand.
CGCTTCTCTCTCTCGACAGACGCCGCGTGCACCATTCATCTTAACTCGATGAAAATTCTCGTAATCGGATCGGGTGGCCGTGAGCATGCGCTTCTCTGGAAGCTCGCTCAGAGCCCGCGTGTGACAGATCTCCTCTGTTCCCCTGGGAATGCAGGGACAGCAGAACTTGCCACCAATCATCCGATCGCGGCGAGCGATCTGCCCGGCCTTCTGGCACTTGCCAAGTCGGAAAAGGTCGATCTGACCCTTGTCGGTCCCGATGACCCACTCGCCGCGGGGATCGTCGATCTTTTCCAGAAAGAGGGCCTTCGGGTCTTTGGGCCTGTGGCTGCCGCCGCCCGACTCGAATCCTCGAAGTCGTTTGCCAAGGAGTTCATGCTTCGTCATGGGATACCGACAGCAAGTTCTGCCGCTTTCTCCAACCCGGAGGAGGCGCTGACCCATTGCGCCGCCGCATGCTATCCTCTGGTCATCAAGGCCGACGGACTGGCTCTCGGCAAGGGTGTGGTGATCGCCCAGACACACATAGAAGCTGAGGGAGCAATCCGTGAGATCATGATCGAGAAGGTCTTCGGCGATGCAGGAAACACCGTGGTCATCGAGGAGTTCATGACCGGGCCAGAGTGCTCACTCCATGCGCTGATTGATGGGAAAAACTATCTCCTCTTTCCCGATGCCAAGGATCACAAGCGAGCCCTAGAGGGAGATCAGGGACTGAATACCGGCGGCATGGGAACGATCAGCCCATCCGGGGTCGTCGATGCCGCGATGCAGGAGCGTCTCAAGCATGAAGTTCTGGAACCCTTTGTAGAAGGGCTTGCAGCCGACAACCTTCCCTTCCGAGGGATGCTCTTCCCTGGACTGATGATGACACCGAGCGGACCGAAGGTGCTGGAGTTCAACTGCCGATTCGGCGATCCGGAAACTCAGTCTCTGATGCGCCGCCTGAAAAGCGATCTCCTCGATCTGATCGAGGCCACCATTGATGGAAATCTATCCGAAACGACCCCTGTCTGGGACGAGCGTGCTGCGGTCTGTATCGTGCTGGCTTCCGGCGGCTATCCCGGGTCGATCGAGAAGGGAAAAGTCATCACCGGTATCAAGGAAGCCTCCACTGATCCTGATGTTGTTGTCTTCCATGCCGGCACCACCTTGAAAGATGGTCAGGTTGTCACGAGTGGAGGACGCGTCCTCGGCGTCACGGCTCTCGGTGCTTCGCTTGAGGAGGCACGGCAGAAAGCCTACTCGGCCGCCGACAAGATTGCCTTTGAGGGGAAGCAACTCCGCCGCGATATAGGCGCATAAAACAAACGTCTCCAATCCATAACGGGATCAGATCTGGTTACAAATTTATCCCGTAGAGGCGCAGAGGCGCAGAGATAGTATGGATGATTTTATAAGGATGTAGGGAAAGAGATTAAGAGGGCGTATTAGAAGCATGCCCTGAGGCCACCACATTTTTAAAACCCCTCTGCGTCTCTACGTCTTCGCGCGAGATAATTCAGCCATCACTTCGTTTCAATACCATGGATCTCTCCAAAACGAAAAAGACTTCCGTAAGTGATCTTCGGAAGCCTTCTCTTGAAATTTTCTCCGCCGCTTATCTGGCGAAGTGTTGCCCTAAACAGGGGCCTAGTTTTACTAGGACTTATAACGCAGGCGCTTCTTGTGGCGGTTCAGCTTCATGCGCTTGCGGCGCTTGTGCTTTGCGATCTTGGCTTTGCGTTTCTTTTTGATTGATCCCATCGGGCTTTGTTCGGTTCTGGACTACTTGCGTAGAATGGTATGTCTGAGTCGCTTTAGTAGACGACTTTGTTCAGAGGGTATTCGATGATGCCTTCGGCACCGAGTGACTTCAGTTGCGGTATGATCTCCCGGACGATTTTTTCGTCGATGACAGTCTCCACAGCCACCCAGTCGTTTTGGGCCAGAGGCGAAACTGTAGGATTGCGGAGAGCGGGTAGTGCGTCGAGGAGATTCTGCAACTTTATGCGGGGGAGGTTCATCTTGAGGCCAACCTTGTCCCGTGCCGTGAGAGCACCGACAAGGAGGAGGGCGATCTTCTCCATTTTCTCCCGCTTCCATTTGTCCTCGAAGGCGGCCTTACCGGACACGAAGACCGGATAGGACTCGATGATCGTCTCGAGGATCCGGAGATTGTTCGCGCGAAGCGAGGAGCCGGTCTCCGTGATGTCAACGATCGCGTCAACCAGATCAGGGACCTTCACCTCGGTGGCACCCCAGGAGAATTCGAATTCCGCCTTCACCCCGTGGCTCTCGAAGTAGCGGCGGGTGAGGCCGATTGCCTCGGTGGCAATACGCTTGCCCTCCAGATCCTTGACCGACTTGTAGGAAGAGTCCTCGGGAACCGCGATCACCCAGCGGGTGGGATTGGCCGTCGCCTTGCTGTAGGGAAGCTCTGCGAGCACCTCGACATCGGAGCCGTTCTCCTCGACCCAGTCGCGCCCGGTGATGCCGCAATCCAGAAATCCGCCCTCGACGTAGCGGCTGATTTCCTGAGCGCGCAGCATACGAAGACGCAGTTCCGGATCATCCACGAGCGGGCGGTAAGAGCGGCTGGTTCCGGAAATGGAAAAGCCCGCCCGCTTGAAGAGCGAGAGGGTCGCTTCCATGAGGCTACCGGAAGGAAGGCCAAAAGTGAGAATAGGATCCGCCATAAAGATTGAGATTGGGGGGCAGAATATAGGCTTTTCCCGTTGGTATTGGGAAGCGCCGAATCAGATGGCATCCTTTAGGGGCTGTTTTATGCTGCTGTCACTTTCCCTCCCCCACACAAGTGACGCAGACATTCCCGTGGCAAAGTTCCCACCCGTTCATGAACAGCATGGCCCTTCTGGTCCGAAGGCGGCTCTCCGGGAAGGCCCTGGTGTTTTTCATTCTCGCCTTCGTTATCACGCTGTTGATCCGTCTCGCTTACTGCGCGCAGGCGCCGGGCGACTCCTCCGATCTCTACAGGCACTTGGGATTCACCTCCCACTTCTGGGAGAACCCAGCAGCCTTCTACTGGCTGCAGCCTTGGCAGTTTCCCCATGAGTTCTGGTCTCAGTTCTGGACGGAGATCGGATACATCTACCCCCCGCTGGCACTGCTATTCTTTGCGATTCTCGGAGGCCTGGGTGCTGGTCTGTTCTGGGTGAAGCTTGCCCTCACGCTTTTCGACCTTGGATCTTCCGTTCTGATTGCCAGGACTACCTCTTGGTGGGCGGGTCTCCTTGTATTCTCGGCGCCTGTGACTGTCTGGTACACCTCCCACGAGGGACAGTACGAAAGCATGGTGACCTTCTTCGTTGTCCTGGCGGTTCTCTCTGCCCGAAGCGGAAAATGGTTCTGGGCAGGAGCCTCCTTTATGCTTGCGCTGCAGACCAAACAGCTCGCGTTACTGATCACACCCTATTTGCTCTACGAGATTTTTCTCCGCCGTCATCTCCAGCCGCGAAAAGCCGTAGCGGGCTTCCTCGGAGGCTTTATTGGAGCGTTCCTCCCTTTTATTCCCTTTTATCTCTGGCGGCATGATCTCTGGCTACTCCCTCTGCAAAATCAAGAGAACCTCCTCAATCCCTTCTACTGGCCTTTTTTCTGGAAAAAGGGAGTCATCGACCACTTCGAGGATATCTCCAGATTCCGACTTGTCTGGAACGAGGTAGTCACCATAGCACCTTTGATCATTCTCGGGCTCTTTCTAGCAAGGGGTTCCTTTCTGCGAAGGTTCCCCCAGGCCCTTCCATGCATGGCTTTCTGGATAATGATCAAGAGCATGGCCTGGGTAATGAACTGGTACATGATTCTGATTCCCGGACTTACCATCGCTCTTTGGCGCCACCGCAGGTGGATGGTTGTCCTCCTGATCTTCTACTGGCTGCAGTGCGGTCAGCAGGTGGCCAGCTGCGTCGGCGATGATGATCTCGAAGAGGATGGCACTATCACCCGCTTTCAGGGGTGCATTTGGCGCTGTGACTACCGGGCCTTGGAATCAACCGACTGGATCAACCAAGAGCCGGATTAGAGCGGCTTGAAGCCTCACCACAAAAGGCAAGAGCCGCGGAAAGAGAACAAGCGGCCTTCATGCGATTTAATCAGCGGTTCCTTAGCTTCCCACTGATACAGGCGCATGGCCGCCGTGGCCGCGGGAGATGCCGGCAGCGATTTTCTCGGCAAGACGCTGACGGACGGAGGGGTTCTGGAGGAGATTGTTCTCCTGCGCATTGGAGACAAACCCCAGCTCGAGAAGCGTAGCCGGACGCAGGTTGTGATGGAGCACGTAGTAACGGGCATATTTCGTTCCGCGACTGTGGGAGCCATAGCAGGTTGCGATCTCCCGCAGGATGTTCGAGGCGAGTGGTGCCGAGCGCGGATTGTAATAATAGGTCTCGACGCCATTAGCGGCCCGCCGTGAAGCAGAGTTGAAGTGGATGCTCACGAAGGCGGCATCCGAGTGAGCGTTAGAAATGCAGGTTCGCCCACCCAGCGGTATGAAGACATCGGTGGTGCGGGTCATGACCACATGATAGCCGCGGGCTTCGAGAAGGGGTTTCACCCGTCGGGCCACATCGAGCGTCAGCATCTTTTCACTCAGGCCCCGTACAGCCTTCGCCCCGTTGTCATAGCCCCCGTGACCCGGATCCAGAACCACTGTGTGGAAATTGGAAAGGCTCGCCCCCTCCTCAAAGAGAGCACATCCAGGCAGCAGCAAAAGGGCCAAAAGAGGCAGGCATCGCAGGGCGCAGATCATGAAGG
>JBAXXS010000109.1:0-4641 GCA_037127835.1 Verrucomicrobiota bacterium
ACCTTGAACCGCGTCGTGTTGATTCCCATCGACGCAGCTGCGATTTCGTCGTCACGCACTGCCTGAAATCCCCGGCCGTAGGTCGATCGAACCAAGGCAATCATCGAGTAGAGGGTCACCGCGGCAAACCCTATAGCCCAGAAGAGGTTCGTCGCCGGAAGGATTCCCTCCATGCCGCGAGCTCCGCCGACAGCATCGGTGTTCTGAAGCAGGACTCGGATGATTTCGCCGAAACCAAGGGTCACCATGGCCAGATAATCCCCGCGCAGTCGAAGCGACGGCCCTCCGACAATCAGGCCCGCAAAGGCTGCAATCACGCCTGCGATTATCAGCACTGGAAGAAATGTCAGCTGCGAGGCCCAGGAAGTCCCTGTCCAAGCGAGATGGGGAAGCAATGCCGGCAGCGCCTTGCCGGTCAGCAGCGCCGAGGTGTAGGCACCGACCGCCATGAAGGCGGCATGACAGAGGGAGAATTGCCCGGTCTCCCCCATCACGAGATTCAGGGAGACGGCCAGGATGACATTGATGGCGGCAAAGAGAATAACTTGCGTCGTATAGGGATCGATCCATCCCCCACAGAGTTGGAGGAGTACCGCCAAGGCGATCCCGGCGGCCAGAGCGAGACGCGGATTCTTGATGCGGGCGTAAGAGGAACGGAACACGCTGATGAAATTATCCGTAAGTTGTGCTCAATCGGAGCCTTTTCTAACAACGGGATTCGGCAGCACTGGAGAGAAGTCGGAAGTCCAGGGATTTTCGGCAAACTCGGATTGCTCCAAAAGCCCGATCATCTGCCGGCAGAGAGAAAGCACCTGCTCAAGATCTAATCCAAGATGCCAGGGGCCATAAGGGGCAATATTCGCTTCAGCCAGAAGGAAAAGTCGGCGCGCGGGAGGCAACCTGCGGCCATACTTCGGATGGTCTGGGTGCAGGTGCTGGAGGCGGAGATGAACGAATCCTCCAGCGAGTTGAATCAGGCCCTTGTAGTACGCGTAATCGGGCGCGTCCCGGCCATCCTTTAACCAGAGATGCTCCAATACATCATGAGCCTCATAGTAGCGCTGGGAATTGAAACACTCGAAATAGCCGAGGTAGCAGGCATCGAAGGATCCGGATGCCCGGCTCGCTTCCAAACCCTGAACAAAGGACTCCATGCGCTCAGATTTGTTCATGCGCTCGTCAGAAAAATAATAGGCGCCTCAGTTAAAAGAGGAACGTGTTTTCCCGGAATAGTTGCGCCCCTTCCAACTCACGCCAGCACCTTGGCAGAGCCTCCAGCTATTCAGCGCGATTAGCAGGGCGAGGATCACTGCGAACGGATGGGCAATGAAGCCGAGCCATGAGCTACGGAAACGCTTCGTAATCATAAATCGCATTCCCATGATCAGGATCACGGCGATCCAAGCTCCTAAAAGTAAAGATCCGCTAAAGGGAAGCAGAAGAAACGGGAACAGGAAGAGGCTGAAAATTACTACTCCGAAGAGCGCAAATCCGACATGAGACTCCTCAAAGACAGGCCTGAGATTCTTGGAGAATCCTTCCCAGAGTTCTGGGAAGCCGGAATACATCCTACATCTGAGAAGATCGATACCATCGGCATTAACTAGGCGCATTCCCTCACCGGTTCGTGAAGCCACCTTCCGACCGAAGGCTATGTCTTCGACCAGGTGATCCTTCAGGGCCTCGTGCCCTCCAAGACCCTGATAGGAATTGCGACGAAATAGAAGAAATTGTCCGTTTGCCGCCCCAAGCGCAGCCAACCGCGCCCGTGTGAATCCCCAGCGCCCCGCTCGCTCCGGCTTCTCTTGTAGAAGCCGGAGAAGCGGAAACGGATGGAAAGCCATGAAGAGAAGATAGCCCAGGGGGATCACCAGTTTCTCAGACCAAGTGCCCGTGATCTGATCCGGCCAGAGAGAAAGAAGATCGGCCCTTGTGGAAACGGCGTGGTCAAGCGCCGTCCGAACGCATGAATGGGAGTGAATCGTGTCAGCATCAGTAAATAGTAAATGACCGCTTTCCAAATGCGCAGCCTGTGAAAGCTGATGGCAGGCCCAATTTTTACCAACCCACTCTTCGGGCAATTCTTCACCACGAAGCAACCGAAGACGGCTTCCGGGCTCTTCGCGGAATCCGAGTTCCCGGGCAATCAAGGCAGTTCCATCGGTCGACCGGTCATCAAGCAGGATGATCTCCCGGACCGGGGGCTCTTGTGTAATCAGTGAAGCAAGGCAGTCGCGGATCCTAAGCTCCTCGTTGCGGGCCGGCACCAGTACGGAGACATCCTGAAACCTGATTCCCCCCATCTCCCCAAACGGCGTCGGCTTCAACCTCCTCAGAAGCCTCATGTTAATGAGGCAATGTGCCAAGCAGAGCGTCAGCAATGGGAGCAGGAGACCCCATATGAAAAACCCCGGCAGGAGATAGAACAACCCCTGCATGGTTTTGCGTGAGACTGCTAAAAGAACAAACCTAGTCGTCAGTTGTTATTAGAGTCTGCTTTTTTCTTCTTTCTGTGCTGAACAGGCGCGTCTGTGGGTGACGGCGAAGCAGAGGCACCGGAGGCTGCATTGACCGAAGGCGGAAGACCTGAAGGAATACTCGGCTCAACGCGGATCTGCTGAAGGCGCCGAAGATAGGCTGAGTGCATCGTATCGATCCAATCGGAGATCGAAGGGTCGATCTTCTTCATCCGCTTAGCGAGCAAGTCGTAGTATTCGCGGAGGGTTTCGCGCTTCGTCTCGTCGCTCTTTGCCTTGTCGCTCTTGGTCAGAAGAGCAGAAAGCGTCTCCTCCTTGTCGGCCTTTACTTTAGCAGCGTAATACTTGGCCTTCTGATCCTGACGCTGTTTCTCCTCATTCCCCGCGGAATTGATCGGGGAGGGTTGCTGAGGCTCAAGAGGAGGAGGGATGAGGGAGTTCGGATCGCTGGCGGGGGGGTTCTGTCCAGGAGAGCCGGCCCCGGAGTTGGCCGCAGGGGCCAGTGGATCGACGGCAGTCGGCAAAGGAGCATTTATTGCAGAGGTGGCGGCATCGACTGGTGCGGCAGTAGTGGACGCCGGGTCGGCAGCGGGGGCTGGAGAAAAAAGTGAGGGGGCATTCGTTGTTGCCTGATCCTGCGCGTAGGCGGCAGTGCCTCCCAAGGTGATCAATATGCAGATAAGGAAGCGGTGTTTCATAAGAAGATAGGAATAAGGGAAAAGCTCTTTGAGAGCCAAGTTCTTGTCAAAGAACCAAAAATGCGAGGTGATGGCAAGATGTGCCGAGCATGAACGTGACGCAGCCTCTTTCCTCCATTGCAACATCGCATGAAAAAGCATGCCTTCCAGAGATTGCAACCAAACTCCGGACAAGGAACGGCTTTGTCTGGCTGGACTCCGCTTTGGATAGTTCGCTGGAGGGCTCAAAGGAAATGTCTCTGCTGACATCGGATCCAGACTTGATCCTCGAGGGAGAAACCTCGGACTGGCACCTTATCGAAAGGGAACTCGCGGCAAGAAAGCGGCCGCCCGGAAAAACCGGGGCACCTGATGGAGCTGCCATCGGTTACTTCCGATTCGACGGGTCCTTCCGCTTCGGTTTTTACGATGCCCCGAAGATCCTATCTGTAGGAACAATGAGGAGAGAAAACCCTGGCGAGCCAACCTCCATACAGGCCCCTCCTGCCCGACTTCCAATCGTGGACTTCCAGTCGGATATAGGAAGGGAGTCTTATCTGAGGATAGTATCCCGGGCCCGCGAATACATTGCCGCGGGAGACATCTACCAGGTCTGCCTTTCGCATCGTTTCTCCGCTCGGTTTGGAGGTGATCCCTGGCCTCTCTATCTGGCGTTGCGCGAAGCATCCCCAGCTCCTCATTCAGCCTACCTCCGACTTGGAAACGAGGCGGTCCTCTCCAGTTCCCCCGAATGCTTTCTCAAGATTAGCGGACGTACAATCTCAACCCGTCCGATCAAGGGGACAAGACCCCGACGTGATGCGATCCCGGCCGATGAACGCGAGGCCTTGGAGCTTCAATCATCCCCGAAGGAACTTGCGGAACTGATCATGATTACCGACCTGGAGCGCAATGATCTGGGAAGCATCTGTGAATACGGCAGTGTGACAACAGCTCGGATTGCCGAACTGGAACGTTACGCGCAGGTCTTCCACCTCGTCTCGACTGTCGAGGGCAAGCTTCGGGAAGACGTCTCGCAGGTTGCCGCGGTGGCAGCCTGCTTCCCCGGAGGATCGATTTCAGGAGCTCCAAAAAAAAGAGCCCTGGAGATAATAAGCGAGCTGGAGCCTACACCGCGTGGTCTTTTCACGGGAGCCATCGGCTACTTCGGCTATAACGGGGAGAGTCAGTTCAACATCGCGATCCGCACGATTATGATCCGCGATGGAGAAGCCTCCTTTCATGTTGGCGCCGGCATCACCGCCGACTCCGATCCGGAAAAGGAATGGGAGGAGACCCTCCATAAGGCCGCGGGCATCCTGAAGGCGGCAAAGGGTATCCAGCCATAAGTAGCTAAAAAAGGCCCGGAAGTTTCCTCCCGGGCCTTTGATTGAAAAAGTCCCCATTCAGGGACTGGGTGAAAATTTAGTAGACTTAGCGGTAGTCTTGACGTCCGCCTCGGTCGTCGCCACCACGGTAGCCACCAC
>JBAXXS010000110.1:0-4607 GCA_037127835.1 Verrucomicrobiota bacterium
AGGCTCCTGCGGACACGCCTCTTGGTGAAATCCGGAAGGTGCTCGGTGTAGTGGCACCACCAGGTGCCGTTGTTGTTCCACAAATGGTGGAACGGGTTGTCTGTGGTCCTGATGGAGAGGACTGGTCTGTCGGTGGTGGCTGTTGCTGTGCTCATGGGTGTGTGATGTGTGGGTTGCACACCAGGAACCCGGACAACAAAAAAGCGCCTCCTTGATCGGATGATCAGGGAAGGCGCTTAAGAAGCCTGGAGAGATTTTTGTTCGGAGGATTTCTCCCTCCGCACATCGAACGACTTTCGTCATTCAGCCACCGTAGGATTTCTCCGTCCTCGGTTGGCAGCTCTTGGTATTACCCAGAAGCATTCCTGATGTTGAAAGAACCTTATCACCCGCTACTGAGGAATGCAAATCCCCCGTGTGTCATAGGGAGGCTAAGCAATCGACTTACCTGCGATACCTTTCTTGTTTTCCCGTTCCGGAGTAGCTTGTCTCCGTGGCAGGTGCTCTCACAGCTTTCGGTTTCGGGTTTTTCTACTTCGTGGGGGCGATTCCCGCCGGTGTGGCCGCCCATTCACCGCTCTGGATTGCTGCTCTGGCAGCATGGCTTGGCTATAGCGCCGGAGGTCTGGTGATTTTGGTCGCTGGGGCACCGATCCGTGCCTGGATCACAAGGAAGCTAAAAATCAATTCGAAGCCGGATCCCTCGAAGTTCTTCTGGAGGATCTGGCACCGCTTCGGTCTCTGGGGACTGGCTTTGATCGCTCCGGTCTCTGTGGGCCCTCAGGCTACCGCGATCCTTGCCCTGGCGATGGGGGAGCCTCCCCGAAAAATCCAGTTGGCTATCTCGCTGGGCATTATCCCCTGGGTCCTGTTGTCCGGGTACTTGACCGCTCTCGGATTCAACATTTTTAAATAATAAGGGACGACACATGATCCACTCAACCGACTCTGCCGCCACAGCCAATAGCGAGCTTCCCGGCGAAAGCTCCGTTATTGGAAAGCCTCTGGGAAAGACCGTTGGTAAAAGGATTCTGATTGTTTCGGCCAGTGCCGGCACAGGACATCTCAGTGCGGCGGCGGCCTTGGAAAAGGCATTCAGGGGGATGCCCGATGTCGAGGAGGTTCGCTCAATCGATGCGCTGAAATACACGAACCGACTGTTCCGTGATTTCTATTCCAAGCTCTACACGCAGCTTGTGGCCAAGGCCCCTACGTTTCTGGGGTGGTGGTACAAGACAAGCGGCGAGCCCTGGAAGACGGATAAGATGCGCCTGATGCTTGACCGACTGAACACGGCTCCCCTGATCCGGCAGATCACGGCGTTCAATCCTGACATCACTGTCTGCACGCACTTTCTTCCGGCCACACTGATTTCCCACCTCATAGCCGAACAGAAACTCCAGGCCCGTCTCTCCATCGTGGTGACGGATCTTGATTTCCACGCGATGTGGCTCTCGCGGACATTCCACCGCTATTTTGTGGCGCTTGAGGAAACGAAGGTCCATCTGCAGAAACTGGGACTCCCGGGTGATCGGATCACGGTAAGCGGAATTCCCATCGACTCCTCGTTCCATGAGCACAGCCGGGAGGAACAACAAGCGGTCCGGATCGGACTCGGACTCGATCCCTCACTGCCAGTTCTGCTCGTGTCAGCGGGTGCACTGGGGGTGAGCCCTGCCGAGATCATTCTCGAAGAACTTTTCGAGCTTAAGCGGCCGGTTCAGATCGTTCTTCTTGCCGGGCTAAACGAGGAATTAAAGAAGAGACTGGAAGTCATGGCAGCCGCATCGCCCTCGCCGATGATCCGCGTGACGGTGATCGGCTACTCAACGGAGATGAGCCATTGGATGGGAGCGGCAACGCTCTTGATTGGGAAGCCAGGGGGGCTGACGATTTCCGAGGCGATGGCCTCCGGACTACCGATGGTGATCGTCTCCCCGATCCCCGGACAGGAGGAGCGCAACAGCGACCAACTTCTTGAGAAGGGGATGGCCATCAAGTGCAATGACTTCACCACGCTTTCCTACAAGATAGAAAAGCTCCTGGAGTGTCCCGAGCGTCTTGAGGAGATGAGAATCCATGCCCTGAGATGGGCTCATCCAGATGCGGCCCTCACCATCGTCCGAACCTTACTGGACGAGACCAACCGCCCGCAGACGGCTGTCCAAATAGACACAACGAAGTTGGCATGACCTTCCTCCAAAAGTACACGAGTGTGCATCCATGAGCTCTGCCTCTCACGACACATGGCCTGGACAAAAACCGAGGCCGGAAAACATCCGCCTGACTGAGGGAGAGGAATTCCTGTGGGGTGTGTCGACTTCGGCTTACCAGCACGAAGGGGGCGTCAATGGCGAGGGCGAGCCTCAGAATAATTGGGCCTGGGCGGAGAGGGAGGAGAGGGTCGATCCCGCAGGGAGTGCCGCTGATTTCTGGAGCAGGGCGGAGGAGGATTTCGAGCGGTGCCGTGAGCTAGGCATCAATGCGTTCCGGTTAAGCCTTTCCTGGGAACGGATCCAGCCAACGAGGGAACTCACAACCGACGGACTTCCCAGTCAGGAGCCGCCGCCACCATTCGACGAGGAGGCGCTCGAGCGCTATGCGGAGATCCTTGCCGCCTGCCGCAAGGAGGGACTCGAGCCGGTGGTGACACTCCACCACTTTACCCATCCCGCCTGGCTCGGGATCGATGCATGGCTCGACCGCGGAACGATCGGAAAATATCTCCAATTCGTTGAGAAGACGGTCGGGTATCTGCTGGAGGTGCTCCCTAAGAAGTATGACGTCTTGCCGCCGCGGTGGTTCATCACAATCAACGAGCCTAACCTGCTTGCCGCGAGCAGCTATTTCAACGGTTCGTTCCCGATCGGTAAGGAGACAAAGAAGAATCCAGCACAATCGATCACCTGCGTCTCTCACTTGATGGAGGCGCATGTCCTGGCTTACAGGCTGATTCACCGTCTCTACCGGGAGCATGGGAGAATCGGCGACCTGGCCCCCATGGTGAGCTTCAACAACTATTGCAGTGATCTGTATTGGAATGATCAGGCATGGATGGACCTGCTCTTTGCGCGCTCTCGGGGCATTCCCAGGGAGCATCTCATGTCCTATCTCTGGAAGCAGACCTGGATGCTTGACGAGGCATTTCTCAAGGCACGGCTTCCCATCCGGCCGATGATCCGGTTTTGGTTGGGCGAGGTGTTGAAGAAGCTGCATCACTTGGTTGCCTTTTCCTACACCTCCGAGCCTGCCTGGAAGCAACTCCTGGACGTTCTCTATGACCCTGCAGAGGCCAATCAAGCGCCGCTCGATTACATTGCCTTCGACTACTATGATCCGTTCATCGCCCACGCGCTCCGCTGGCCCCGGTGGAACGATCTGTTTCACAAGCACCGTCATCAGCATGTGCCGATACCTCCTCCGTTCCATGAACGACTGCTCGAGAGCATCACCAACAAATGGTGGGACTGGCGACTACTGCCAGAGGGGCTGACATTCTTCGTAACCATCCTGGAGCGCTTCAACTTGCCGATCATGATCGCGGAGAACGGCATCGCCTACCGCTCTGATCCGCGCCGTCACTACGGCAGGAGGGATAATCTCCTAAGGAGTGATTTTCTGCGCAGTCACATTGCGGGGGTGAAGGAATTGAAGTCCGAGGGTTGGCCTCTTATCGGCTACTTCTACTGGTCGCTCATGGATAACTACGAGTGGGGGTCTTACGCACCCAGGTTCGGACTCTACTCTCGGACCCGCGAGGCCGTGGACTTCATGGGCGACAATGCCTCGGAGACCTATGCGCAGGAAATTGCCTCGTCAAAGAAACTGCCCGGATTCGGTTGATCTCTTTCGAAGTCTCAAAGCTTCGTAAAATTCATTTCGAGCCGATCTTAATCCTATTGAGTCGATTTGAGATATCCTTTATCAGGCGACTATCCGAGATCATCCAGTGGTGGAGCATGGTGGGGATGCATACCTCCTCACCCATGGACCAGCGGCTACTCTCAGCGGGAATGACAATAAGGTCGAAGGGTGTCCAATAGCTGGTAATAGGCAGCGACTCCAATCGCTGGGAGGAAGTTTTCAGATCATTTAAGAAAGTGCTCCCTGGGCGCATTTGATTCACTCCCTCACTCGAGTGAAGATAGGCAGCCCAAGTTCCCTCATGCGGTCCGCTGATCGAGAAAAATGCATCCGCCCTCTGATGCCCTCCGAGTTCTTGGAGATAATAGCGTGCGATCAAGGCGCCCATGCTGAATCCCACAAGCGCAAAGCGTTCTCCGCTGGCCAACTGCTCCTCCAGCAGGGCGTGCAACTGCAAGGCCATCATGGGGAGACCTTCCCTGGCATCATGGGGATCCAGCGTGGGAACGAGACACTCGTATCCCTGTTCGGCAAGATGACTCGCCAGTTTCCCCATCACGGTCCCGTTATCCTGAAACCCATGAACAAGAACAACTTTCATGGCATCAGATGCGGCACTTGCTGAGAATGCAACTTCCCAGTCGGTTCATTTGGATTCCTTGCGGTTCATAAAAGTTTCTAGGCCGAAGCCTGACTCTGGTACCAGCACCCTAGCATTAAAACAGCTTCATTGCATAACCGAG
>JBAXXS010000111.1:0-4519 GCA_037127835.1 Verrucomicrobiota bacterium
TCCCCACAACATACTTCACCCAACACGCCGAGCATCCCCCTCTAAGTCGAGAGAGTAGGGATGGAATTGAATCCTTCTTGGGCATTACCGAAACCTAGTGAATCGGCTGGGAATGAAAACAGGAGAATCGGATTACGGTGAAGACGCTGAAGGCCGGATGGAGAGCAATGCCATCTCGGTAACCGCGCTGAGATAATGGATGCGGGGCTAGGCGCGCAAAGGAGGGTGTAGTTTTTCCTACGCCGACCGAGCAGCAACAACACCCCGCGCCAAAATCCCAAATCCCCTTCAATTAGAACATGTAGCTGGCAACAACCTTGACCGTGCAAGGAGCGATGAGTTGGTTGCCGACCATATTGTTCATCACCGGAAGTTCCGCATCGGCATAGAGGCGCATCTTCTTGAAGTCAAACTCGATGCCAGGCGAGAGGGAGAGCTGCTGGTAGCCTGTGTTGGCGGGGTCTGCGGCGGGGCCGGAGTCGGAGGCTTTGTTAACGAATAGCACCTGACCAAGAGGTCGGATCTTCACCTTTCCGATTTTCAGTCCTGTGTAGTAGACGCCTGCCGTGCCATTCAGTTGGATCCCGGGTGTGTATCCTGCCTGGGTGACGACGGGAGCATCGAGTTGGGCGTTGACGAACCAGTTCCATTGATCATCCGAGGTGATGCGGTGCCGGTGGAAGACGCCGAAGAGGATGTCGGTGCTGCCCGTCCCGATCTGGTTGTCCCGGTCGATGTCGGGTTCGTTCCATAGCCCGGAGGGAAGTTTCACCCCAAGATTCACCCCGGTCGACATGTCGGGAGAGAATCCGGTGTAGTAGCCGTTGAGTCGGATATCCCCCATCCCCCACCACTGTTTGGTGAATGTTTTGGGTGCGACCGGATCTTCACCCTGCTGGACCTCCATTCCGTCCTCGCTCTGGGCCCGAACGATCCGGTTAGCCGAGGGAACCACCACGGAGGCGCCCCACTTCTCGTTGAAGAAGTACTGGAAGCCTCCCTGCAACCAGGAGGTCTGAATCAGCTGGTGGGGATTATTCGCGGCGGCCGAGGGGCCCAGCCCTCTCCAGTTCTGGCTCTGACCTATATAATCATATTCGGTCCATACCATGCCACCGGCCCCTTCGGGAAAGTTATATCCGGTGCCAACAGTGTAAGTGCCGCATCCGCAGGCGCAGGCCAAGGCATCTCGGATGGTAAGGATGGAGACGCCCAGCAGGAGCGCCGCGAAGAGTATGTGGCGGATCATATTCACAGTATGTTTTAAGGTTTAGATCTAGAATCAGAATCGACCCTGGTCCGATTTGCGAAAACGGATCCCGTACATGACCATCGCTCCCAGCACGAAAAGCGCATAGGTGGAGGGTTCGGGGATGACCGCCACAGAAAGGGTGGTATTAAAGGCAAAATTGCTACCACTCACGCCCGCAGCTGTATTGGAACTACCAAAGTATTCCGCACCTCCAACAAATATGGAGTAGTCACCGGCGGAGAGCACAAAGCTTTCGGACACTGTCCCATCGGCATTGCCATCGCCATTAATACCGGGAACGGCCCCGAAGAGGGCCGAGGTCCCGTCGGCGGCATTGCCGACATAGGTGAAGGATGAAAGGTCGGCAAAGGTGACGCCGTCATCGTTGCCGATCTTCCAGTTACCGAGTGCGTTGAATGAACCCTGCCAATTACCAACTCCATAAGTGGCGTCATTGTAGGCCGCGCTGATCACGCTATCGTCATGGTCCAGTTGCGCGGGCGCAACATGGGCGAACCCTTTGTAGAGTGAAAACCCCGGGTTGCTCAAAGCCGTGACGGAACCGACGGCAAGGCCCTCGACCTTGATCGTGACGAGACCCGTATTGAGAAGCGTGAAACGTAGGCCGCGGAGCTTGTGTGTGTCGCCGAGATTGGAATCGGTGCCGCTTGACCATCCGAAGTTACCCGTGACGGTGTTGCTTTTGGTCACGGCCGATTCGAGTCCCGTCACCGAGAAAGCGCCGAGATCCCTAGTTGTTCCAGCAGAGTAACTGATGTGAGCCTTGAGTGAAGTGCCCGCAAGGAACATGGCAGCGAGCAGGATGTGTCTGGTGAATTTTTTCATTATGGTGGGTTGTTGATTTGAGGTAGAGGGATTGATGTAAGGGTTTGGATTGAGTTGCTGTTTATTTGGTCGCATCGATGAAGCAGCTTCCGGATTGGTTCATTCTCACTTGGGCCTCGCTCCAACTGATCGATTCCACATGGGCATCAGCGAAGAGGTAGTTGGATTTTTTGCCTGGATGCCGCTCCACGCCGACAAGGGAAGCAAACTCAGAAACGGGAATTTCTCCGTCCCATTGATACTGAGCCAGGTGGAGGTGGTCCGGTGACCCGGCGCCCTTTGAGAGTTCCATAAAGAAGACCGTCTGGCTGGGCTTCTTCACGCAGACAAGGCGCGAGAGATTCTGATCCGAAAGATATTCCGCACCGCATGGTGCGGCTGTGAGAAAGTCGTTGATCACATAGGTAATAGCCCTTGTCTTCACTTCGTCGGAGGGACACCGGAAAGTGATCGTCCCCGAGGCGTAGGGCTGTAGGGCATTGGTCCAGGAGCTGCCTTGATGGCTGCTCTGCGGCAGGCACATCTGGTTGTCCGAAGCATATAGCAGTGTCGCTTTGCCAAGTTGCTGCATGTTGCTGGCGCATTTCACTGCGAGTGATTGAGCCCGCGCATTATTGATGGCAGGCAATGTCAATGCAGCCAAAACAGCGATAATGGCAACGACAACCAGTAATTCTATGAGAGTAAATCCGGCTTTCTTATTATTAATTTTATGGGTCATGAGGTTCCTTGATGAGCAACCGCCGCGGGGTGGGTTGTGCGGAATTGTAGCCACCGCTCATCGACTGAGGGTCGCGGACGGCTTGTGATCAGTGAGCGGTGGAAGTCCGAGAATGAACCCGACAATCCACCGACGACGCGTTTAGGAGCGCGCGCTGATGGGAACCGGGACGGGCGGAGCAAAAAAGAGCTCCGGCATTAAAACAAAGGGTGCTGGCCCATAGGCGAACGGGTACGAAACAGGCTTGGGTAGCTCGGATCCCAAGGAGACAACAAAGACCTCCGCTTTCTTGTCGACCTTGACGGTGACGGGTGCTTTCTCCTCGCAGGTGCGGGCCGAGGCAATTTTCTTACACATCGAGCAGGGGTGCTTGCCGTCAAAGGTCTTTGTGACGGCCTGAGTCAACGAGCCTGTCTTGGAAAAATCATGCACCATCGTCACCCAGGCGACGCCCTGCAACAGGGCCAGCGGTCCGCCGATCGCCATGAAAAGCGCGATGGCCATCATCACGGTCATGATAGGGCGCGCAGATTTCACCACATTATTTAGTACTGAATTTCTAAATCTTTCCAATAAAAGTCGACGAATCGACGAAAAACGGCGACGAAACATATAGTTCACTCAAACGATGCTTTTTCAAATTAGGAAGGAGTTGGAAGGAGGGGCTTGGAATCGCTAGTCAGCATGACAAGTCCGAAGTACATTTTTCTCGTGAAGAGTTTTCCCATCATTCCCGTGGCTCTCGCCCTTGTGGGTGCTGGCTTTATCGTGGCGGCTTTGAGTGGATTCAGCGAGCGCCCAGCGCCCAAGATTCCCGCTCAAATCATGGCTGAGTCCGCCGCGTCTTCCCCCTCTTCTTATCCTCTAACGACCTGCTTGGTATCGGGTGAAAAGCTCGGAGAGATGGGGCCACCCATAATGGTCGATTACAAGGGGCAGAAGATCGGCTTCTGCTGCAAGTCGTGTATCGGTGACTTCGATAAGGATCCAGCAAAGTATCTCGCCAAGCTCAAGGCAACGACCGCAAAGCCCTGACCTCTTTCCCCCTTTCACTTTCCACTTTTCACCCTATCCCATGTCCGATTCCCGCTACGATTCTCTAGCCCGAGTGCTCACCGGCCACTCCACGAAGCTGAAGGCTGGGGAGCGTGTGCTCATCGATGTTGCCGACACGCCGGAGGAGTTCGTGATCGCACTGATCCGAGCCGCCCGTGCTGCCAAGGCGGAACCCCATGTGGTGATGCATTCGGGTCGCATCAGCCGTGAGCTGGCGCTGGGTGTCACCGGCTCTCAGGCCGAAACCATGGCATCGATCGATCTCGCTCGCCTGAAGAAGATGCAGGCCTACATCGCTGTGCGTGGCTCCCAGAACATCTCCGAGATGGCTGACGTGCCGCAGTCCCAGATGGCCCTGCTCTCAGCAAAGCTCCGTCCCGCCCTCGACTACCGGATCAACAAGACCCGCTGGGTGGTTCTTCGCTGGCCCACCCCCTCGATGGCTCAGCAGGCCCAGATGAGCACGGAAGCCTTCGCTGAATTTTTCTTCCGGGTCTGCACGCTCGACTACGCCGCGATGATCCCCGGCATGAAGGCCCTCAAGGCGCTCATGGATAAGACCGACCGTGTCGAGATCAAGGGTCCCGGTACCGATCTGCGCTTCAGCATCAAGGGGATCGGCTCGGTCATCTGCGGCGGCGAGC
>JBAXXS010000112.1:0-4493 GCA_037127835.1 Verrucomicrobiota bacterium
GAAATCGTAGCCCGATAGGGCGCCACGGCTTCCGGGAGGAAGTGGCGTCAATCGATGGTCGATGGTCGAGTTGTCGAGAGCCAGAAAAAGCTGAAGGCTGAAGGCTGAAACTGGGAAAGACTATCCGAGAAGATGGGAGATTGGAGAACTTCTATTTTGACGCGATCCTCAAGATGTGTCACATTGAGCACATGCTTGCCATCACGATCAGGGATCTCCATATGAAGACCGGTGACTGGGTCCGCAGGGCTGCCCGGCATGAGGGAATTGTGGTTCTCGACAGGAAGCATCCCGTGGCGAGGATTGTGCCTTTCAAGGAAGAGGAGTCGGGGGCGACCTTTGCCGATCGTAAGCTGGTACGAGGTTTCGCGAAGATGGCGCAACACAAGGGGGATTCGGCTGGATTCATCTCCGAGGATCGCGACCGGGCATGATGTATTTCGACACAGCCTATCTGGCCAAGTGTTATCTCAATGAGCTCGGCAGCAAGGAGGTCCGGGACCTCGCTGCAGCTGGCGGGAAGATTGCCTGTTGTGAGTTCGGACGGATCGAGCTTGCGGCGACATTCCACCGCAATCTGCGTCAAGCGACGATCTCCTCTGCCGAGTTTCTCCTCCTCTGGAAGCAGTTTGATCTCGATGAAGGGAACCGCCTCTGGACTTGGCTCACCGTTAGCCACGAGTTGTTTGCCGACGTGACAACACGTTTTCGCAAACTAGCGCCTTCTGTTTACCTGCGCTCAGCCGATGCCCTTCATCTTGCCTGCGCGGTGGAACACGGATTCCGGGAGATTCATAGCAACGACGCTCATCTGCTGGCGGCTGCCAAGGCATTCCGGATCAAGGGAGTGAATGTGGTTCCTCCAGTAAAATGAAAGCCAAAGGCGAAGCCGACTGAGGAAAGGGAGGATTTAGGGGTCTAGACTGAAGTCTGTTAGACTATTAGGTCAGAGAAGCTGAAGAGGCCGAGGGCTATGGGAAAAGCTGAAGTCGAAAGGCTGAAGGCCGAAATGACTGAGTCGAAGGTCGATGGTCGAGCGTCGAGGGCTATGGGAAAAGCTAAAGGCTGAAACGCGAAGCCAAAACAACCTCCGCCCTTTACAATCCGATAATGCATCTGTATGTGTGCTCGTATGAGAACAACGCTTGTGCTCGATGATTCGGTCTTTGAAAAGGCCAAGAAAAAGTCCTCCGAACTTGGAATGACCCTCAGCGACTTGACGACGGCCGCTTTAAGGAGCTTTCTTTTCTCAAAGGAACGCTCCAATCAGGAAAACACGCCATTCAAGATGATGACCTTCGGTACGGATCAGAGAATTCATCAAACGCCTGAGGAGCTAGCAAAACTGAGAGACGAGGGGCGCTGAGAATGCTGATGCCTGATGTTAATATTCTGATCTACTCGCATAGGCGCGAGGATCCGGATCATGAGTTCTACCGGAGCTGGATAGAGGGGCTTGTGAATGGTCGGGAGCTCTTTGCGCTTTCGACACTGGTGGCAGTTGCTTTTGTGAGAATTGTTACCAATCCCTCCTTTCGTCCGAGTCCCACGCCTTTGGAGCATGCATTGACAGTTGTCGATTCACTGGTGGCAATGCCGTCATGCGTTCTAGCGGAACCGGGGGAAAAGCATTGGCAGCTTGTGAGAACCCTATGTCAAGAAACGGGCTCTCTTGGGAAACATGTTGCCGATGCACAGCATGCCGCTGTGGCTTTAGAGAATGGCTGTACCTGGGTAACTAGGGACAGCGATTTTGATAAATTCCGTAAAAGTGGACTGAGGGTTCAGATTCTTGCACCTTAGAGGATATCCGAAATGGGGCATTATCTGGTTCTTCGCTATTTTCATTGAGTTCTTTAGGGAGTCAGGGAAGAGGGATAATAATGAATCTGGAACTCAGGAACTCAGGAACTCAGGAAGGGAAGACACTTTCTTCAGGCATTTCCAAAGAACAGAATTTCTTGAGTAGATTTTAGATTGAAGCGTCCTCTCAAGCTGGCTTGAGAGATAGGCTATCCTTTCAAACCAAGGACCGGTTTCACCGGCCTGATGCCTGAGTAGTTCCTCGGTTTTGAAGCCAGCTAACAGCCTGACAATTTTCAGCCCACCCTCCCAAATCCGTCCGTCTCCTCGGTGGTGGATCCCCAACTTCCTCTCGCTTTCCTGAGTTCTTGAGTTCCAGATTTCCCCCTGCATCTCGGCCTTACGTCCACACCCACTCGAAACAGTGAGGTGCCATATATTGCAAAAAAAGGGGGACGGTCTAGGGAGGATTGACAAAAGTATTTATCCATGCTATAGAGGTATCCATGCAAAAGATGCAGATACTCTTCCCAAATCCGTTGATGGCGAAGCTCCGGGAGGTAGCTGAGCAAGAAGATCGGCCTGTAAGTGAACTGATTCGCCGGGCCGTCGAGCGATTTCTAGAGATGAAGCCCCAGAAGCCTACTCGCGAAATTAATCTTCCTACATTCAAGGGAGGGGAGATTTTGGTCTCCGCAGGCGATCTCAAGCAGGTGATCTACGAAGACGATGCTCTCTAGCTTTGATACGAATATCCTGATCTATGCGGCCAATAAGGATTGCCCGGAACATGAGGTCTGCAAATCATTCCTGAGCCAGGCCGCGTCGGATCCCGACCAATGGATTATTGCTGATCAGGTGTACCTCGAACTCTATCGTGCTCTGCGCAATCCGAGGGTTCTTAGGTTGCCGCTGAATGCCGTCCAGGCAGCCGCTCATATTGAACTGCTGAGGGAGGGGCTTGGATTCCTTCACTGCGGTTATGTCGTGGAGTGCTGGGGGGGCGTCATGACCCAACTCAAACAAGGAGATTTCCCCTATCAGAGGACCCATGATGCCGTTCTTGCCGCGACGCTCATGCAACATGGGGTCAAGACCTTCTATACCCGCAACACTAAGGACTTTATTTCAAGCGGTTTTCAACAGGTGATCGATCCTTTGGAGGGACTGAAGTAAAATTTAGGGGGGGTTAGAGCCAAAAATTATACAAACTGATTACATTAAGCTCAAAATGTATGAAATTCTCTCCCGCCGAGTCCTGGGGACAATGATAAGATAAAAAAAGTGGTCAAGGTGGTAGAGGTGTTAAAGATGGCAAAGTGACCTCTCTTGAAAGCGTCTTGATATCAATCGAAGGGCGCTTTACTGTATCAAGATGATAGCTGTTACTGTTTCATCAAAATATCAAATCGTGATTCCCAAAGAGGCTCGCCAGAAGCTGGGAATCATATCTGGAATGAGGCTTCAAGCAATTTCAGAGCCCTCTGGTTTAAGGTTGGTAAAAGAGCCATCGATCGATCAAATCCGTGGGTTATTGAACGGAATGGTGGTAGATGATGCGACAATTCGATCTGAAGAGGAGCGTGTTTTACCATGAGGGTCGTTCTCGACAGTTCTGGGTGGATCGAGCTTTTGGCAGGATCAGATCGCGCCGGCTTATTTGAGCCGGCCCTTCATGCCGAACAACTTTTCATCCCTGCGATTGTTCGATATGAGGTGGGTCGCTATACACTCACTCATAGGGGAGAGGATGGGCATGAAATGGCAGTCTGTGTTCTTTCCAAGTTCGAGCAGATGCCTGTCGATGATATTATTGCAGACGCAGCTGCGAAAATAGCATGCCAGCACAAGTTGGCCATGGCCGACGCGCTTGTCTATGCATCCTCTTTGAGTGTGGAGGCGGACTTATGGACTCAGGATCGTCACTTTGAAGCACTTCCTGGCGTGCATTTTTTCCCGAAAGCATGAGCGGCTTTTAGGATGATTCGATGGCTCGTCTGAGGAATCTTTCGGTTCCTCGATGCTTTACCCACTCCAAACAGCGAGGAACGCAAAAACTCTGCGCCTTTGCGCTTGCTTGCCCGGCCGATGCTTCGCATTTGAATTGATGATCGGACAACCCATCCGATCACCCTTGCGGGCTGTGCTGACGCACATTCTATGTCGCTCTTGCCACCGCAAGCCTCCATTCAGTCTTTCCCAAGCCATTGAACGGCACTTGCCCCCCGGCAAGCGGTGCCGCCCTACAGGGTTCCGCTTCGCGGACTTCTCCGCGCTCGACCCCTCGGGCTTGGTTCGCCCCTATCGGGGCTGCTTCACAGTCCTATCAGCTTTGATTCGCTCGCTCCCGCTCGGCTTATACCCTTTCGGGCTAAACGTTCGTTCAGTCTACTCAAGCCGTTCCTACGGCTATGTGTTCGCCAGTCGCTGATTTGTTACGGCTGCGCGAGATTTCTTTCCTTGTACATGCGTCAAATAAAACCGAAACCGCTCTAGAGGGCATTAGATGGTGGTACGTTCAGAAATGCATTCGCGTTCTTTCTTGAATAATAGCCTTGGAGTATCTATATTACTCGAATGATTTCGAGGTCGAGCATTCGGGATTCCCTGAATCAGGGGCTGAAGCAATCTCCGGGGGTGGCGTTGCTCGGGCCTCGCCAGTGCGGTAAGACGACTCTGGCCAGGCAGGT
>JBAXXS010000113.1:0-4383 GCA_037127835.1 Verrucomicrobiota bacterium
AAAGAGGCCTTTGCCAAACTCACCTTCCGACTCGTCGCCAATCAGGATCCGGCGGTGATTCTCGCGGCAGCCGAGGAATATCTCCGCAATCAGACGCCCCCGGGCATTCTTTTGGAAATCATCACCGGACACGCAGGCGCCGCCTACCAGGCCGATCCGAATTCCCCGAATGGGTTGGCCGCGTGCAAGGCCCTTGCCGGAGCTTTCGGTGCGGAGCCGCTGCTTCTGCGGGATGGGGGGAGCATCCCGATTCTGGCAACGCTCAAGCAGATCCTGGGGGTCGATTCCTATCTGCTGGGCTTAGCCAATCCCGACTCCCGGATCCACTCACCGGACGAGAACATGCTGATCGAGAACTTCCTTGGGGGGATTAGGATGAATCAGATTCTCCTCCAAGAGTTAGCCCGATAAGGACTTGGGATTTTAGCGCCCCGCGGCACTCGCAGTATAAGATATACAGCTTCGCTTGCAGGCCTAGCGGTGCATCAAAACTTCTAAGCCTTTGTACAGATGCCTATCTACTCTCCAATCAAAGCTGTATGATCAAAGAAAGGCGTTTCGGCATGACACGCGATTTACTAGCTACCACTCCCTACTAAGCTTTTGGGCCTCTCCAATTTGAAGGGGCGTCAATACGAGCCAAGCAGATGAACTTTTCTCTGTAGATGACTTTGCTATCAAGGAGGTTATCAAAGAGGGAGCCCAAACAGATCGTCTAAAAACCGGGTCGCCATAGTTGCATCGAAGGTCGGGGTGTTTTTTTTGGAGTTGTTTCAGGGCCATGGTGCTTTTGGTGGGTTGGTTAATGCTGTTTCTCTGCAGAGCTATGAATTTCGAAAAAACATACCCCTCTACCCTTAGGGAGATTTTTGATGCCCTTTTTCTTTGCACGAACGCATTCTCACGCATAAAAATACGCTATTTCTTTGCGCGTTTCTCGGAACGTGTTAAGATTATAACGATTTCTTTCTATGTCCTCTCTATCTTCTCTGCCCATTCCGGACCTCTCTCTACTTGAGAGTCGCGAAGTCTGGATGGCTATTGCCGAGGCGGAGCGCCACCTTGCCGAGCTCAAAGGGCTCTGCGAAACCCTTCCTAATCAGGCGATTCTGATCAGTACCCTCTCGATCCAAGAGGCGAAGGACAGCTCGGAGATTGAGAACATCATCACGACCCATGATGAGATCTTCGCTGATCGTGAGGAGGAATCGGCGAACGGTTCCGTGAAGGAGGTGCGCTACTACGTCGAGGCGCTGCGGGTGGGTTTCGAGGAGGTGCGTAAGAGCGGGCTGATCCGGCTGAAAACGCTGCTGGATGTCCAGACACTGATCGAGCCCAAGAAGGCGGGTCTAAGAAAACTGCCGGGTACCGTTCTGAAGAACCCTGCATCGGGGAGGATCGTCTATGAGCCGCCGCAAAGTGCCGCGGAGGTGGAATCTCTGATGAACAACCTAATCGACTTTCTTCATGCGGAGGATGATCTGAATCCGATCCTTCGTATGGCGATCGCGCATCACCAGTTCGAGAGCATTCATCCGTTCTATGACGGAAATGGCAGGACCGGCCGCATCCTCAATTTGTTGATCCTCCAGAAGGAGGGTCTCCTTGATCTGCCGGTACTTTACCTGAGTCGATATATCACCACCACGAAGGGTGAATACTACAGGCTGCTGCAGGAGACGCGTGAGAAGGGACTCTGGAAGGATTGGTGCCTCTATATGATCCGAGGCGTCTCGATGACGGCCCGTAGCGAAATCGCGCTGGTGAAGTCGTTGCGCGCGCTTATGCAGGAGACGAAAGTGAAGATCCGGAGCCGACTGGAGAAAATCTATTCGCAGGATCTGCTCAACAATCTCTTCCGCCATCCCTACACGAAGATCGAGTTCGTGGAGAAGGAGCTCGGTATCTCGCGCGTCACCGCTTCGAAATATCTGGAGCTGTTGGTCGCCGAGGGAATCCTCCGCAAGGAAAAGAGGGGAAAAACCAACTTCTTCATCAACGAGCCGCTGTTCCAACTGCTGAGCAATGTCTCCCTTCGATGAACAAAGCCGAGAGATGAGGCTTTTTGACGCGCCTTTTGCTCTCTGTTGACTTGAACCCAACCACCAACCTTTTATTCTGAACCGATGTCCGCCGATCCAACCGCTCTCTATTCCCGCAAGAATCCCTTTCCCGCGAAGCTCAAGACGAACCGCAGCCTCACCGGCCCAGGGTCGGCCAAGGACACCCGCCACTTCGAGATCGATCTCGCGGATTCGGGACTTGTCTACGAGGTCGGCGATTCACTGGGTGTTTTCCCGACCAACAATCCCGTGCTTGTGGAGGAGCTCCTTGGCGTACTCGGGTTCAGTGGTGAGGAAGAGGTGACGGATCCGAATGGGAACACAATCACGATCCGCGAGGCCCTGACCCGCAGCTATGTAATCACCGAGAAGGACAAGAAACTCCTAGCTGCCATCGCGGAGAAAGATCCTACGGCCGCCCACTTTATCCCGATGACGACCCCGGAGGGACGGGCTGAACTGGAGGCTTATGTCTCGGGTCGCGAGGTGATCGATCCTCTACTGGCTCATCCTGCTGCCAAGTTCACGCCTGAGGAATTTGTGAAGTGCCTGCGCAAGCTGCAGCCACGTCTCTACTCGATCGCCTCGTCGCAGAAAGCTCATTCCTCGGAGGTCCATCTCACGGTGGCTGCGGTTCGCTACGAGACTCATGGCCGCAAGCGGGAGGGGGTCTGCTCGACCTTCCTGTCCGACCGCGCTGACAATGTACCCGTTCCCGTTTTTGTCCATACGGCCAAGCACTTCCGAGTTCCCGAGGATCCTTCGACCCATGCGATCATGGTCGGCCCCGGCACGGGAATCGCACCCTTCATGGCCTTTCTTCAGGAAAGGAAAGCCACCGGTGCCACGGGCAAGAACTGGCTCTTCTTCGGCGACCAGAAATCCGCCACCGACTTCCTTTACCGCGAGGAGCTGGAGGCATGGCAGCAGGAGGGTGTCCTCCACAAACTCTCCACCGCATTCTCTCGCGATCAGGCTGAGAAGGTTTATGTCCAGCACCGCATGCTGGAGGAGGCTGATGAACTCTTCGCCTGGCTTGAGCAGAGGGGCTATTTCTACATCTGTGGCGATGCCTCTCGCATGGCCAAGGATGTCGATGCGGCCCTCCATAGGGTTGTGGAGACTGCTGGCAAAAAATCTCCTGAGGAGGCCGCTGCCTATGTCGAAGAGCTGAAGAAGTCGAAGCGGTACAGGAAAGACGTTTATTAGAGCGTTTACTAAGATGTTCATTAGGACGGTTTAGTCTGCGGTTCCATCAGGTCCGTTGGAGATCCTTCTTGTTTCTAAACGGCCGATGGAGTCATGCTCTTGCTCTATGTCCTACACTTTGCCTCCTCTTCCCTACGCTTTCGACGCCCTCGAGCCGCATATCGACGCGCGCACGATGGAGATCCATCACGACAAGCATCACGCTGCTTACGTCAATAACCTCAACAACGCCCTCAAGGATCATTCCGAGCTTGCCGCCAAGCCGGTGAATGAACTGATCGCAGATCTCTCCGCGGTTCCTGAGGCAATCCGCCCGGCCGTTCGCAACAACGGCGGCGGTCACTCCAACCACACCTTCTTCTGGGAGATCATGGGACCAGGCAAGGGTGGAGCACCTGTCGGCAAACTTGCCGAGGCCATCACCAAGGCCTTCGGCAGCTTTGACGAGTTCAAGGCCAAGTTCGAAGAGGCCGGTGTCAAACGATTCGGCAGCGGGTTTGCATGGCTCATCGTGAATAAGCAGGGCCAGCTGGAGATCATCTCCCTGCCCAACCAAGACAGCCCCTACATGGATGGCAACAAGCCAGTGATCGCCAACGACGTTTGGGAGCATGCCTATTACCTGCACTACCAGAACCGCCGCCCCGATTATCTCAAGGCTTGGTGGAACGTGGTCAACTGGGATCATGCTGAGCAGAACTATCAGACCGCGTTGAAGTCCTAGTTCCTAGTCCGACTTCCAATTATCCCGAAAGCCCCGCTCCGGAAACGGCGCGGGGCTTTTATTTAAGGATGAAGTCAGAAGGATGAATGATGAAGGACTGCCGCCGCAAAACGCACGATTGTTGAATTTCCGAATAGTCTAACAGTCTTCAGCCTAACAGCCTCGTCGCGATTCCCGCTTCCCTATTCCCCATCACCTACAGCGGCTCTCGCCGCGCGATCTGCTTCGATTAGCTCATCCAGCGTGGGATGCTCCACGAAAGGAACGGAGTCCATGGCACGGGCCACGCTTTCCCAGATGCCGGGGAAAGAAAGTCGCCCTGCAAGGAAGGCCTCCACGGCTGTCTCGTTCGATGCATTCAGTACGGCTGGAAGTGTTCCTCCAAGA
>JBAXXS010000114.1:0-4322 GCA_037127835.1 Verrucomicrobiota bacterium
ATTGAGATCATGTGGATCTCGTTCTTGGGCGCCGGAGAGCCCCCGTCATCACTCTTGTGAAAAATAAAGAATGCGGCAATACCACCCAAAACAAGCACCCCGCCGATGATGAGTGGCAGGGGGGACTTTTTCTCTTCTTGGGAGTTGTCAGCCATGTGAGTGGAAGATGGAGTCTCGTTGAAAGAGGAATGGAACTACTGACGTTTCTGGGTCGCGAGGCCGACCTTCTCGATACTCAGACGTCCAATGACATCGAGAACATCCATCACGCCTTGATACTGCGTGGCGCTATCCCCCCTCACCACGACCGTCACATCGGGATTTGCGGATTTCGCAGCCCCGAGTTGGGTTTCCAGATCAGGCAAGGTGACAGGCAGGGTATTCAGGAAAATGGCCCCTTCATTATTCACCGTGACGGCCTGGGTCTTAGCTCCACCAAGACTGGGCGCAGAGCTTCCCTTGGGCAGATTGACCTTTACCGCCTGGACACCCGCGGTCGTCATGATGATGAAGATGAGCAGGAGCACCAGGTACAGGTCGACCATCGGCGTGACATTGATGTCGGCGATTGCTTCTCCTCCGGAATCGGCTTGCATGGTGGGTTTCGGTTAGGTGTTGGATTTCCCGGCGTCAGCAATCCTAGTGAGATGAAGGGGCAACTCCCTTTTCAGGATAATATTCGGCCATCTTTGTCAGGAACTCCTCGGTGAAGAGATGCATCTCCATGGTGATATCCTTCACCTGAACGCTGAGATAGTTATACCCGAAGAGCGCGGGGATCGCGACAATCAGACCGCAGACCGTGGCAAGAAGGGCGGCGGCGATACCGGGAGCAATGGCATTGATATCGACCTCACCGAGCATTGCGATCTCACCGAAGGTGATCATCACGCCGATGATCGTGCCGAGCAGTCCGACATAAGGACCGCCGGCGATGCAGATCGTGAGAAGAACCATGCTGCTCTGCAACTTGGCATTTTCACGGGTCACCTGCGCCTCCATGCTGGATTGGATCGACTCAAGCGCTCGGTGGGAGATCCCCCCGCCTTTGCTCACACGCTGGCGGATCTCCTGACATCCCACATGATAAACGCGATAAACCGGCGTGTTGTGGAGCAAACTGATAAGTTTTGGCTCGGCGCGTCCACCGAGAGTTTTGATCGCTTCCGGGTCATCATTATCGAGCTTGGTGAGATCACCGGCGAGATGATGCCAAAGATGCATGAACACCTTGGATGGGCGCGCAAGGCGAGTGATGTAGCTATTCTTGGTGTACATCACGATCCAGCTGATGCCCGACATGATCCCCAGGATGCCGATCACGACCCAGGCGTCGACGGTCACCGACTTGACCAGGAAGCCGAAGATTCCAAGGTTCTCGAGAAAACTCACGGCGGCAGCCTCAGGCTTGCCCATGACGAGCAACTTGGCGTTCTGCTGACCCTGACCAAGCGCCGAGACCTTGATGAAGCCGGGTGTACGGGCCGTCTTGGAGATCTCCATTTCGTCGATCTCTCCCGCGAATCCCGGCTTGCCGTCGCCATCGCCACCGATGAAGGCGGGACTATTCAGTGCAGGTAGCGCCACGGGGAGATTTGCCACAGCTGCTCCGTCGACATAAAGTGTGGTGCGCTTCCCGTCGGAGACCAGAGCCATATGCTTCCAGGCACCCGCGGCGAGAGGTGCCGTGCCTGCCCCGCGCTGTGTGCCGGAGGCGCTTGAGATCTCCATGAAGGGGATGCCGCTATCCAGACCGATGCGGAGACCATTGGCCCCGTCCATGCGACTGTAGAGGGACACATTCGGTACGATGCTTGTCGGCTTCACAAAGCTCATCCAGGTGAAGGGGGAGGCCTCAAGCACGGCAGCATTAGGATTTGCGGGAATGCTGATCGGTTTCTTTCCATCGAGCTTGATACCCCCGCCGATCATCGAACCATCGATCGGGATCCCCGGAGTCTCGGCCCGGATACCATTACCCGAGGAATCACCGGGAGGTGTTCCGTGCTCGTTGAAGTGATAGACCATGACCGTATCGCCGTCATAGGAGGTCTTGGGCAGATCGACCTTTTCCCCCTTTGCCGGTTTCTTTTTCTCATTACGGCCAGAGTAGAGATAGATCTCTCGGGCCGTGCCGGGCTTAAGATCAGGGATCTTGACCCAGACAAAGCCCTCGTTCATTACCGTGTCAAACTTCTCGACCTGCGAGGCGAGCATGGTCTTGTCGTCGCTATCGACGAAGCGCAGGTCGCTGCCGTCCTCCTTGGAGTTGGCGAAATCGAAGTTGCCGTCATGCAGGCGCACCACGACGGTCGTGGTGCCGATCGGATCGGAAACGGCCACACCGTTGTCCGTGGTGTCGACCGTGATTTTCTCACGGGAGCTCCAAGCCTCGTTCCACCAGGTGCGAGCGTGGAGACTGCCAGTCGCCAGGATCATCAGGGCAATTAGTCTAAGTAAGGGTGATATTTTCATAAATGATGGATTGGGCGATTGTTAAAACTCTCCAAAGAGACGGAAGGTTACGAGCGGTGACCAAGCGACCACGGTGTAGGGAGTCTGTCCTGCGGGCTGAGATGTCATCGGGATGCCCACATCGACCGAACCGTTCAGATACTTGAACATCTTGAGCCTGCTTCCGAGGCCGTAACTCGCAAGATTGTAACTAGGGGCGTAGACGGGAGTCGTCGACCCCGATGGAGCCACGTTGGTGACAGTGCCACCATCAAGGAACGCGTACACTCTCCATTCGTTGATGCCGGCGTGACCGGGCAGCAGCATTGGCGACCGGACTTCGACCGTGCCGAAGACACCGCTGTCCCCGATGACCGTGCTCTCGAGATAGCCACGGCAAGTATTGAGCCCTCCCCCTGAGAACTGCTCCGTAAAAATGAGCGGCTCGGGAGAAACCTGCCCCTGCACTTTGCCGAAGATCTGGAACCCTCCGGGCAGGTCATGGGTATGGGAGAGATCTCCATCCAGGGCAATGAATCCACCGTCCGCTCCGAACTTGGCATCTGCGATCTGGTTCTCGTTCCCGTATGAATTATTGCCTATGGAGATCGCCGCCCCGCGGAAGCCAAAGGAAAGACCCGTATTCAGGATGGTCACCGAGTTGCTCGGCGCCCAGACACCATTGTAGTTCAACCGGACAGGCCAGTAATCGAGCGGTTGTTCGTTCACGTTGGCGCCAGCGCTGACCTGGGACAACTGAGTGATCTGGTTGACATGCTTGAAATCGATTCCCCAATTGAACGACTG
Organism: Verrucomicrobiota bacterium; assembly: GCA_037127835.1. Taxonomy (GTDB): domain Bacteria; phylum Verrucomicrobiota; class Verrucomicrobiia; order Chthoniobacterales; family UBA6821; genus UBA6821. The sequence continues at coordinate 3,262 of JBAXXS010000114.1, forward strand.
GCTGAAGTCCTTGGCCGCGGGCAATGTGCAGAGAAAACGGAAGCCCGCGGTATTTCCATTTCCAAGGGATGACCCGCCGCCCCCAAGCGTGGAAATGCTGTTCTGCTGAGAGTAGGAGACATTCAGCTTGAGCCAGTCGACTTTCGGGATCAGAGCAGTATAGAAAAGATTCCAGTTCTTAACCGCGGATGGCTGTTCGGGGGCAGTCTGGTAGGAACCTCCAGCCGAATGACCGAGCTGCCAGAGATTATCGTAGCTGGTGGCAAGATTCAACCGGAGCTCAGGAGTTCCATAGCTGTAGCGATTATTCAGTTCGACGCTACCGTGCCAGGGCAGTGTGTCGTTGACCTTCAGATTTACATCAAGGGTGCCAGGCTCGAATCCCGGCGTCAGCGTCGGGATCACCTGACGGTCGCTCCATTGGTTCAGGGCCAGGATTTCCTTGGAGACCTTGTTGAAGTCGGGCACCGTACCGGGTTGCAGTGAGGGGACCTTTTTCTTGATGGCATCGATGGAAAAATACCGTGACCCCTCGACATTGAGGCGACCCACCTTTGCTTCCGTGACCTGAAGGAACACGATACCGCGCTTGCCGGTCTGCTGGGGAATCTGAACGCTGACCGCCTGGAATCCCTTGTCCTGAAAAGCCTTTTCGAGTGCCGCACGGGCCTGCTCGACATCCTCTGGAGTGCGCTCGGGTCCCATGAAAGGATAGACCGATTTCTCGATCTCGGAGCGGCTGAGTTGGTGGGAACCGATCACACGAAATTCCTTGATATAGAGCATCTGGCTTCTGTCCACGGCGTTTGTGGAGACTCCCGGGGGTGTAGCCGCCACCGGAGGAACCGGCGGCGGAGCATCCTCAGAGTAAGAGTAAGCCAGCGCATGTGGTCCATCGGCGGCAACAAGCTGGGCACATGAAATTCCAAGGAACACCACGCCAAAAATAACATCACCACCGCGCCAGGGCACGACGGTGGATATTTTTTTCAAAAAATGGGATTGGGATAAAGGCACGATGTCCGGTTGCCTTCTCTTTTGGAGTAGGGCAAATGGTTTAG
>JBAXXS010000115.1:0-4238 GCA_037127835.1 Verrucomicrobiota bacterium
CATACACTTCTTGAGTTGGCAATTCGCCGAATTCGCCGGGCAATGTATGGGAAAAACATGCCGAAGCCGAGGGAAGTGTTTCCAAGCTGACCCTCATGCCGATAGGTTTCTTCAACATCATCCCCTGAACCACACTCCCCAATATGAACGAGCAAACAAAGGAGCCCCAGTATCAGGGGCTCGTCGAACTCAGAAAACAGAGCGGCCTCACCTCATTCGGACTCATGAGCAACGGCGTCTGGGAGGGTGATCCCAAGCGGATCTGCTTCGTTCTGGCCCGGTACAAATTCGTCGCAAAGATGTTCAGCGGCATGAATCGTGTCCTTGAGGTGGGATGCGCCGATGCCTTTGGCACAAGGCTTGTCCAGCAAGAGGTCCCCAATGTGGTGGCCGTGGATTTTGATCCACTCTTCGTCGAGGATGTGAATGCACGGATGGACGAGCGCTGGCCGCTCACCTGCAAAGTCCACGATATGCTCTCGGGGCCCATGGATACTCAGTTCGATGGCGCCTATTCCATTGACGTCCTCGAACACATCCTGCCCAAGGATGAGAATCGCTTCATCGGCAACATTGTCCGCTCACTCACCCCCACCGGCGCCTGTATTATTGGAACTCCGTCGCTGGAGTCCCAAGCCTACGCTTCCAAGGCGAGCAAGGAGGGTCATGTGAACTGCAAAAGCGCTCCGCAACTCAAGGCGCTCATGCAGCGCTATTTTCACAATGTCTTCATGTTCTCCATGAACGATGAGGTGGTTCACACGGGCTTTCACCCCCTCGCCCATTATCTTTTTGCCCTTTGCGGCGGAGTCAAGAATCCCGCCGACTAAGGAGGACTCTGGTTTCGTGAAAAGGACTCCGGGACTAGTTAACCCCCTCTCTTGATTTTATGAGCGTTTTCCTTTCCGGCGTCGGACTCTTCGTCCTCGCCTTGGCAGCTCATGTGATCCTCTGGAAAGTTCGCCTCCCGAAACATCACACCCCGGCTCTGCTTGGAATTTTTTTTCTGTTGCTACTGCCCGGCTTTCCCCTGGCAATGATTCAAGGGCTTTCCCTTCTCGAAACCCTCCACGCCTTGCTCCTCTACGTCTCCCTGAGCCTCTGCTATGTCATCACTTACTCGGCCATCGAGGGGGATAGCCCCACCCTCAGCCTGATGCGGTTTGTGGCGGAACAGCCCACGCAGGGCAGAACCCTTCAAGAAATCGAATCATTCTTCGCGGAAAGACCCTTCATCCGCGCCAGGATCTCTGCGCTTCTCCACTCCTCCCTGGTGAGGGAAGAGAATGGTCGTTACTTTATCCACGGAAGCCCCTCGCTTCCCTTCCGGCTGATTCTTGGGTTTCGCAGGATTTACGGAGAGATTCCAAAGGGTGGATAGAGGACGAGCAGCCATGCCAGATCTCCTGATCCCCCTCCTTTCAGTGCTGGTGAACCTGATATTTCAGGTGTTCTCGTTCCGCTATTGGAAGGGATCGAACTATTTTTTAACGATCGTGCTAGGGTTCGGATTGGGTTTATTGGCATTTGTGGTCATGGAGATCCTCTTCCTGTGGAAGGCCTTCTCCACTGACCATCTCCTCACTGCTTTGCTGGTAAATGCCCCCATCTATGTCTGCTTGGCCTATTGCTATTACAGCTTTGTCCAGTTGGGTCAGACCTCGATCCGCATCCGTCTTTATGCGGAGATTGCCTCCAAGTCCGATGGCCTGAGTGCCGAAGAGGTTGCCATGGAATATTCAGATGATTCCCTCGTTGCCGTGCGGATTCACCGCTTGGTTGAAAGCGGCGACCTGATCGAGCGGAATGGAGCCTTTTTTATCGGCCGCGGACGCCTTCCCTTAATCGGGAATATCCTTTTTTTCGCGAAACGCTTTCTACTGGGAAAGACTAGCGAGTTTGACCAAGTCATCGGATGAACTGGAAAGGAACCGCCCTGACCATCCTCAAGGTCGGCTTTGCAGGAGGCATCCTTTTCTGGCTCTTGCACAAGGTCAATGCACCTCAAGTCTGGGACTGCATGAGAGAGGCCCATCTGACACCGATTCTTATTGGCATCCTTCTTGCTGAAATTACTGTTCTTATCGCCGCATGGCGATGGCAGCAACTGCTCTCGGTTTTTCAGATCGGAGCCTCGGTTCGTTCTCTCCTCTGCATTGCTCAGATCGGACAGTTCTTCATGATCTTTCTGCCCGGACCAACAGGAGATGACCTCACCCGCATGCTCTATATCTCCCGCCTGGCAAAAGGTAGGGTAGTCGAAGCCTGCACAAGTGTCGCCATCGACCGCCTCATTGGCTTGGGAAGCATCCTGTTACTCGCAGTGATCTGCATCCCGTTTCAATGGGAGTTGCTAACCTCGACCGTCTCAACCCATTGGATCTCCTTGGGCATCGTGACATTCGGAGGGATTGCCGTTGTGGCCGGTATATTCTTTTTTCTGGTCGGTCATCCCACCAGGCTCTGGTTTCAACATCAGTTGCGCTCTTTGCCGGCCAAGGGTTTTCGTGATGAAGTTGCCAGAATCTGGGGGCTCCTCTGCGACAGTAAACCCGCAGTAGCCCGCGTCATCACAACTGCCGTCGGAACGCAGATCTTGGTCTGCACGATGTTCTATCTTGCTGGAATGGCCGTTGGCCTTCACATCCCCATGTTGATCTGGATGGGTATTGTCCCGATCATTCTGGCCGCAAGCGCCGTGCCTATAACGATCGCAGGAATCGGAGTGCGCGAATACCTAATGGTCCTGTTTCTTGGGGTCCTGGCGAATGTAGATCAAGAGAAAGCCCTCGCTGCCTCGCTCATCGTCTTTGCCATGATCCTGAGTGTCAGCCTACTCGGCGGCATCGTTTACATCTTTTACCGACCCAGGACGGATTCGGTGACTCCTGCGGAATCCTAGAGCATCATCTATTTAATCTGTCGTTCCATGGGCGATCAGCTTGACCGTAGATAAATAAAAGGACTCGCGCAAAGGCGCCAAGACGCGGAGGAAAAGACAAAGAATTGGGGCTGGGGAAGATTGTCACCGTTACTCCCCTCAAAGCAGAGAATTACTTGATCGATTTACAATGGGTCTGAAGACTCCTTCCAAGGGAGATGTATCTAAAGAAGCGTTGCCATTAGTCACAAAAACTCTGCGCCTTTGCGTTTGCTTGCCCGGCCGTTGCTTCGCATCCGTTATGGTTGCGCGAGATTTCTTCCCTTGTAAATGCGTCAAATAAAACCGGAACCGCTCTAATCACTCAGGCAGAATTCTTCTCCATCAGGTCGACCACATGCCCGGCAAAGGGAATCGAGCAGGTCCATCCGGGGGAAACGGCATTAAGCACATGGGTTGACTTAGCGTCCCCCTCGATCACGAAATCCATCTCCAGCTTGCGGGCCTTGATATCTAGGAGCTGGGCCCTGATTCCCGGCTGCCCCCAGTGTGTGTAATCGGAGGCCTTTACCCCGCGCGCAAGTCTTGCGGCAAGGGAGACTAGGTGTGGGCGGTAGTATTTTTGCAGTTCCTCAATGGCCAGCTTCCTGAAATCAAAATTAGCCGAAAGCATGAGGCCAGCCTCTCGGAACAGGACCTCCACGAGCTCCCTGAAGCTGAAATTGTCGAAACCATGATACTGCTCGCGCCAGAACGCGGGAATGGCAGTAGGCCCGATTTTGGCATGGCCGTCAGCCTTGATGGTAAAGTGAACGCCAAGGAATGGGTTCCTAAGATCGGGAACGGGGTAAATGTTGGTCCGGAAGGCACCTGCAGGCTCATCCGAGTAGAGGTAGAGGCCCTTAAACGGAAGGATGCGGTAACGTTCCGAAAAGCCAAAGTCCCTTGCCACGCGGTCTGCATACAGACCTGCGGCATTGATCACATGCCCGGCTTGGAAGTCGTCTCGCGCCGTTAGAATCGTCGATCCCTTCCGACCTAGATAGGGTGTTTCGTGGTAGATTACTATCCCTTCCGCTAAGGCATCCTTCTCCATGGCCGCTATCACGAGGTGTGGGTCAGCCGTCGAGGTGGTAGGAGAAAAAATCGCACGCTCGTAGGTTTTCACTCTAGGCTCGATGGCAAGTGCTTCTTCCTCGGAAAGGCTCTCTAGCGGAACACCATTCGCTGCCCCTCGCCGTAGCAATTCATCAAGCTGGGAAAGATCCCCCGCATCCTTCGCGACCACCAGCTTGCCGCAGCGGTTCAACGGAATCCCCTTAGCCTCGCAGTACCCGGTAAGAGCAATATTCCCCGC
>JBAXXS010000116.1:0-4074 GCA_037127835.1 Verrucomicrobiota bacterium
TTTTTTCCTGATCGCCATCCGAAGCCCAGACAATCCTAAGGAAGTCGGCGGGATGAAGGTCATGCTCTTTCAGGAAACGTCGATCTCCTGCGCAGCAGTACATGATCTCATGGCAGAGGCCCCCCTCGAGAAAGCATTGCGCCTTCTTGATGATGCGTGGAAGCCAGGGGATCCCGGAGAGTGATTCGGGCTTCGGAGGGAGTGTATCTGCTTCCGTGACCGTGGTGATGGTGACTCTGTGCTGGTGATAGAGAAAGTAATCGCGGCGGGCTGCTGCCATGAGCAGAACGGTGTTCCAGTCAGGCTCTCCGTAAGAATTCATGTCTTCGGCATAATCGAAGAGATTGATCGGACGCAGACCGATTGATGAGAGAAATGCGGTTTCATCGGCCGAGAAATAAGATTCGAGATCCCGGTTCCCCTCCTTGTAGAGTTGAACGGCCTTGTCGTAGATCTCGCGTAGAGTGCGTGTCCAGAGATAGGAACTCATGTCGGCGTGAGATGTTTGACTACTTGAGAGTGGCACCGATCTTCACGGTCACCTGCCAGTGGGCGATCTTACCCTCCTCCAGGTGCGCACGCGTCTCGACGACCTCGAGCCAGCGTAGGTTTTTCTCGGAGAGCGCCGCCTTGGCCACAGCATTCTGGACGGCATCCTCGATGCTGATGGGGGAGGACCCGACGAGTTCGATTTTTTTGTAGGTGTGGTTGCTCATAAGGAAATTATCGGGCCGAAGCACGCTTCTGTCCACTATCGTGGATTTTTTGCCACAATGCGTACGAGTAGTTGGGCCAGAAGCGTATCCTCCGAGCTTTGGCCGCTGATGAGTTTCTGGTTGGCATCACGGCAGGCCAGGAATGCCGAGACGAGGTGGTCCCGGTCGAATCGTGCTGCGTTCACGGCGGCTAGGCCGATGCCGTAGGTATTGAGCGTCCCGTCTTTCTTACGTGGGAGATGTATCGTCTCCTCGGAGCGGAGACGTTTGAGATCGGAGGCAAAGAACTGCGGTTGAGCCGGTGGGCGCATTTTGTGTCGATCCATCAGATCCTTTGCTATGAGGAGATTGCGAACGGTCGGCACAATGGCGGCCAGCAGGATGCCAATCGTGTTTTCACCCTGACGGCGGAGTTGAGCAAGCGTGTCGAGGCAGAGCGGCAGATTTCGTTTATTGATGGCGTCGCTAAGGTCGAAGACCCCCCCAGCCCGGGTGAGCGGAACCAGATCGCGGACAAGGCGTTCGGTGATTATCGCGTTCTCACCCGCAGCCGTGGTGAGTTTTGACAGCTCCGCATCCAGTTGGCCTGTGTTGGCGCCTACACGGGTGGTCAGTACAACGGCGGCCTGATGTTCCATTTTGACTCCCCGATCACGGCACCGGTCGATGACCCAGTCGATGAGATCGTCCTCTGTCGCCCCAAAGCCGAAATCCGGTTTATCGCAGAACGTTGTTGAGGCAATCTCCGAGATTTTCTTATAGAAGGATTTTCGTTTGTCCGGCTCAGGCGCACTAATCAGGAGGGCGATGCCCACTGGAAGTCCCTCTTCCAATACCTTCAGTAGTTTTTCCAGCGCATCCTGCACCGCTTCGGAGCGTCCCTGCACGGTATCCTTCAGGAAGGTGACACCCTTCATCCAGACGAGTTTTTCTCCAAACATCGGAATAGTCAGGATTCCCTGAATGGTGCTTGCCACCATCTCGATCGAGCAGTCGACCGTATCGGCCGGGGCCTCGATGACCTCCAGTCCGAATTCTCCGCCATCAGCAGGAGCCAGCTTCGCGGCAAGTCCCTGGGCTGTACGGCGCACCTCCGCCTCGTCACTTCCAGACACGAAATGCAGATTCGGGTTCTTGGCTGCTGGGGCTTTGCGGGTGGCCATCTCTATAAGGCTGAAGTCTGAAGGCTAAAGGCTGAAGTATAAACTTACCTCTTCCATCCCTTTTTTGACTTGGCGGGTTTATCCTTTGCCTTAGGACGGTTGGTCATGGAGGTGGTGACGGCGCCTCCTCCTTTGAGCTCCATGATCTGGTCGCGCAGGAGGGCGGCGCGTTCGTACTCGAGCTTCTTGGAGGCCTCCTTCATCTCGCCCTCCAGTTCTTTGATCAGGCTGGTCACGTCAAGAGGCTGCTCCTGCACGCGCGCCGACTCTGCGTCCTCTCCCTCAAGAATCACGCGGAGACTCTCCTGCACGGGGCGCTTCACGCTGTGAGGGGTGATGCCGTGTTCTCGATTATGATCCATCTGGCGGCGGCGCCGATCCTCGGTGACCTCAAGGAGATCGCGTATACTTCCGGTGATCTTGTCGGCGAAGAGGACGACCTCGCCGTTCACATGACGGGCGGCACGGCCTGCCGTCTGGATTAGGGAGGTACGGCTGCGGAGGAAGCCCTCTTTATCGGCATCCAGAACGCAGACAAGGCTGACCTCGGGGAGATCGAGTCCCTCGCGCAACAGATTGATCCCGACCAGTATGTCGAATTCCCCCGAGCGAAGTGAGCGCAGGATCTCGACGCGCTCGATGGTATCGATATCACTGTGCAGGTAGCGAACCTTGAGTCCCACATCCTTGAGGTAGTCGGTAAGATCTTCGGCCGTGCGTTTGGTGAGTGTGGTAATCAGTACTCGTTCGCCGATTTCCACTCGACAACGGCAGAGCTCAATAGTCTCGTCGATCTGCCCCTTGAGCGGGCGGATCATGATGCGGGGGTCGAGCAGGCCGGTGGGCCGGATGATCTGTTCCACGATGAGCTGTGAACCCGGCGTGGAGGTATCGAGCTCCTCATTGGCGGCATTCGGCTTGATTAGGGAGAGGGGAATGGGCTGCGCCTGGAGCGTGGCCAGGTCGACGAAGCCGGTATTGCCCACCACGCTGTTGCGCAGTTCCAGGGGTGCCGGAGTCGCACTGATGTAAAGCCCCTGTCCAGTCGTCTGCATGAACTCGCCGAAGTTCAACGGGCGGTTGTCGAGAGCGCTGGGTAAGCGAAAACCATATTCCACCAGAGTCATCTTGCGGGCCCTGTCCCCTGCATACATTCCCCCGACCTGAGGCAAGGTGGCATGGGATTCGTCCACCATCAGGAGTGTGTCCTCCGGCAGGAAGTCCATCAGCGTGTAGGGTCGGACTCCGGGATCGCGCCCAGTAAGGTGACGCGAGTAGTTCTCGATGCCGTTGCAGTAGCCCATCTCCTGCATCATCTCGAGGTCGTATTCGGTGCGCATTTTTAGTCTCTGCGCCTCTAGGTACTTGCCGTTCTCTTCAAAGAACGCCACCCGCTCCACCATCTCCGTCCTGATACTCCTCATGGCCGACTGCATCTTATCCTTAGGAGTCACGAACTGTTTCGCGGGGAAAAGTGTAAGGTGAGTCAGGTCACCTCGTGATCGGCCGGTAAGGGGGTCGAAGAGGGCCATTCTGTCGACCTCGTCGCCGAAGAACTCGATCCGCACCGCCTCCTCGTCGTTCTGGGCGGGGAAGATCTCCACCACGTCGCCGCGGACGCGGAACTTGCCCCGGGCGAACTCGATCTCGTTCCGCTCGTAGAGCATCTCGACGATCCGTTTCAGCACCTCTTCGCGGGTGATCCGGTCTCCCTTCTTGAGGGTCATGACCATCTGCATAAAATCCTCCGGCGAAGCCAGGCCGTAGATGCAGGAGACGCTGGAGACCACGATCACATCGCGTCGCGTCAGCAGGGAACTGGTTGTCGAGAGGCGCAGGCGCTCGATCTCCTCGTTGATTGAGCTGTCCTTCTCGATGTACGTGTCGGAGCGAGGGATGTAGGCCTCCGGCTGGTAGTAGTCGAAGTAGCTGACGAAGTACTCGACGGCGTTGTTTGGGAAGAACTGCTTGAACTCCGAGTAGAGTTGGGCGGCCAGCGTCTTGTTATGCGACATGATCAGCGTCGGCCGATCCAGATTCTGAATGATGTTGGCCGCCGTGAAGGTCTTTCCCGAGCCGGTCACCCCGAGGAGCGTCTGGTGACGGTTCCCCATCCGGATCGAGCGAGTCAGCTTTTCGATCGCCTGACCCTGATCTCCCTGAGGCTTGTAATCGGATCTCAGGTCAAAAGGCAT
>JBAXXS010000117.1:0-4034 GCA_037127835.1 Verrucomicrobiota bacterium
GGACTGGTAACCATGATGTTAAACCCCCTGCATCAACGAAAATGGGAGGAACGCCGCCATCTCATTGGTGGGATGATTCTGCTGAGCCTCCTCTGTTTCGGTTATTACCTGCCCGTGATTCTCACCATGCTCCTGATGATTGCCGTGGCTTGGATGGCGTTGATCTCCTTCGTCGGATGGACACGAACCGCGTCCCTTTCTCTGATCAGTTTTCTGATCCCGATGAGCATTCTCTCGATCCGTAATTTCTGGGGAATAGCCATGCTACCTTGGGGTGAATCGATCGAGATTGCTCTGCAGGGGAGCGCTCTCTGTATGATGGTCTACGGCGCCATAGTCTGGGTTCTCAAAATTCTCCGATCGAAGAGGGCCGGATTCGACGAGGTGATCGGTGCCTGCAATCTCTATGTCTGGATCGCGACCATCTACGCTTGCTTTTACACCTTGATTTCCAGAATAGATCCATCGGCTTTTCATCTTCAGGATCTTCAGACCCAGTTGGCGAAGGGGCTCAATGCTGCCCCCTTTAAACAGACTTTCAATGAGCTATATTATTTCAGCTTCGTCACCCAGACGACACTTGGTTACGGGGACATTGTCCCGTTCTCGTATCCGGCGCGGGCGTTGGCTATCTCCCAAGCAATCATCGGCCAGTTCTATGTGGCGGTTGTCCTGACCTATATCTTGAACCTCTGGATCCGAGATCTGGCTCATCAGACGGACAAAAAGATCACTCAGTCCGCGACCTCATTCATTGTTCAGAAGGAGCAGAAGAGGCTGGATTGACCTGCAATTTTCTCCAAGAAGACTTGGAAAGCCTTCTTCGCTTCTGTAATTATCCAACCCTTCCCCATCAATAAAAACCTATGACCAAAATACCCGCACCTTACAAGCAGACCGGACCGAATCCTTGGCACGATGTGTCTGCTGGAGATCAGTCCCCCGAGGGTATCGTTCAGTGTATCATCGAGATCCCGATGGGCAGCTCCAATAAGTATGAAATGGACAAGGAGAGCGGGATGTTGTGCCTGGATCGTGTTCTCTATTCAGCCGTCTATTACCCGGCGAATTATGGCTTCATCCCCCAGACTCTGGCCGATGACGGCGATCCGCTAGATATCCTCGTCCTTGGTGGTGGTCCCGTGTACCCCCTCACCTTGGTGAAGGCCCGCGCCATCGGTATCATGATTATGAAGGACCAAGATGAACTGGATCACAAGGTGATCGCGGTTCCTGTGGGTGACCCCGAGTACCACAACTGCAAAGATGTGCATGATCTTCCGCCGCACCGGCTTGCCGTGCTGAAGCGTTTCTTCGAGGATTACAAGATCCTTGAGAAGAAGACGGTCGTTGTGGATGACATCCTCCCCGCAAAAGAAGCTCTTCCCGTCATTGCCGAGTCCATTGCCACCTATGCGAAGTGGAGATCGGGTGAGCAGGTGATTCTCAATCAGCAGTAATCATCTTTAAAACTTTAAAAAGCTGCCTTTCCTACTCGGGAAGGCAGCTTTTTTGTGGCTATTGAACCACGCCGAAGGGAATCGGTATGGAGAACAAAGCGCACGGGGTGTCAGTAGCTCTACCTACGGCAAGCCAACAGCAAAGCAGTTATCGGCCCGAAGGGGCGGCGCCTACCGGTCGCACTCGCCAAAGACCATGTCGATTGATCCCAGGATCGTGACGACATCGCCGACCATATGGCCGGGAAGCAGCTTCGAGACGATGCTCAGATTGACAAAGGATGGGGCGCGGATGTGCAGGCGGTTGGGAACGCCTCCACCCATGCTGTGAATATAGAATCCGAGTTCTCCCTTAGGGTTCTCACAGCTGGAGTAGACCTCGCCGGCTGGGGCATCGATTCCCTCCGTGGTGATGATGAAGTGATGGATAAGCTGCTCCATTTCCTTGAGGACCTCTTCCTTGGGAGGAAGGGTGCTCTTGCCGTCGACCACATTGATGGGGCCCTCGGGAATGGTATCGATCGCCTGACGCAGAATACTCAAGCTCTGGCGCATCTCCTCGATGCGGACGAGGTAGCGGTCGTAACAATCGCCGACAGTGCCGATGGGAATGTCGAAGTCATACTTCTCGTAGTCGAGATAGGGATGGGCTTTGCGGACGTCGTAGTCGACACCGGAACCGCGGAGCATAGGGCCCGTTAGACCGTAGGCGATGGCATCCTCCTTGGAAATGATGCCGACATTGCGTGTGCGGTCGATGAAGATAGGGTTGCGTGTCAGGAGATTGGAAATCTCAATGAGGGCGATCGGGAAGGAATCAAGAAATTCCCTCAGAAGCGCCGGGAACTTCTCGGGCAGATCGCGCACCTGACCACCGACGCGGGTATAGCTGGTGGTGAATCGGGCGCCCGTGAGGAGCTCGCAGAGATTATAGATCTTTTCCCGCTCGGTGAAGGTGTAGAGGAAGACGGTGATCGCCCCGATATCCATGGAGCTGGCACCAAGGCCGAGCAGATGGGCGGAGATGCGGGCAAGCTCGCAGCAGATGACGCGGATGGCCTTCCCGCGCGGAGGGAGTTCCCAGCCCATGAGTTTCTCAACCGCCAAGGCGTAGGCGACGTTGTTAGCGAGAGGGGCGAGATAATCAAGTCGATCCGTGTAAGGAACGAACTGGTTGTACTGCATGTTCTCGGCGATCTTCTCGTCGCCGCGGTGCAGGTAGCCAACTTCAGGCGTCGCTTTGGTTATCAGCTCGCCGTCGAGGTCAAGGACGATGCGGAACACTCCATGCGTGGAGGGGTGTGAGGGACCGAAGTTCAGTGACATCGTTTCCCCCAGCAGTTCACTGGCTGGGAGATGAGCTCCATGCTCCTGGATGGCTTGTTGGGTTCGACCCAGTGCTTCTGGTGCTTCGTAGATGGTACTCGTGCTCACGGAATTGGATTAAAGACGATGCAAGGACTGCTTTCCAGCTCTCTTTGGGTGATTTTGGCGACTAGGGAGATTATTTCGATTTTTTGGTGGAGATCGGAGATCGAGGGATTGAGGAAAGGGAGGGGGATTTCATGAAGTTGGCGATGGAATCCCAGGTTTGAGCGTATTTCGCGCCGATCGGCAGGATGTGGCCTGCCTGCTCAATGAGAAGAACTCTGGCATCAGTGATCTGCGAGGCCATTCTGAGCTGAGCGGAATAAGGGGAACAGCTGTCGTGCTCTCCGACAAGCAGGAGAGTGGGGGCTCGTATGGAATCCTTCGCGATTAACGGGATATCCTTGAGTTGGGCATTGTCGTTGAGAATCCCAGGTTCACGTGGCGAGAGGGGGGTGATGCTCCGGGCCAGTTCGCTGAGGAAGGATCGCTGGTCTGGGGAGACCATGGCCTCGGAGGCAAGAGCGTCACATCCACTAGGTTTTAGTGATGATCCGACCTTCATCATTTCGGCAAAGACCTGCGAGGGGTTGATCTTAAGATGGAGCATCAGGAGCCAGCACCCGAAGTCCCCGGTGAGATCATGGAAGAGCTGGTACCCGATTGATGCGATCACAGGCCCATTAAGGCTCTCGGCTATGGGGGATAGCAAGACCAGGGAGCCCACCTTCTCTGGATGACGAACCGCCAACTGAAGGGCGCAAGGTGAACCCTCCGAGACCCCAAGCACAGCACAACTCCGTACATTGAGCCCTTGCAGGAGTGCGTCAATGGCATCCGCCTGATCCTCCGCAGTCAGACCCGTCATCAAGGGGGTGCGCAGGTAACCGGGCCGGGAGATTGAAATGATGCGGAAGCCATGCCTGGCAAGTTCCTTCCCATAGACCAACCCCTGATCATAGCCACCCGGAGATCCGTGGATCACGAGGGCTACTGGGCCACCACCCCGATCGGCAAACTCCATCACCCCTTGGGGCAGGAGCATTAGGCCACTGCCTGCTTCGAGATCGACTAGACGCGTCTTCCTCCAGTGGGAGAAGAATCCTGCAGCGCCCAGCAGCAGAAGGGAGATCAAGACCCATGTGATGATCAGCCTAAAGCCGGATTTTTTCCTCCGACGGTGACGGGAGTGCATGGCTGCTAGGG
>JBAXXS010000118.1:0-4013 GCA_037127835.1 Verrucomicrobiota bacterium
TTGCACATCAAGGGAGGCCGCATCATCGATCCGGCAAACGGAATCGACCGGATCGGGGATCTCTTCGTGAGGGATGGAATCATCGTCGATTCTCTTCCCAAGAATGAAAAAGCTGCTGAGGTCATCGATGCCACCGGCAAGGTGGTCTCACCAGGACTCATCGATATCCATGTTCACTTCCGTGAGCCGGGACAATCTCACAAGGAGACGATCGCAACCGGAGCCCGTTGCGCTGCCGCCGGCGGATTCACCACGGTGGTCTGCATGCCCAACACTTCCCCTGTCGCTGACAGTCCTGCAACGATTGCCTGGATCCAAGAGCGCGCCGCTTCCACGGCCTGTGTGAATGTCTTCTGCACCGGAGCCATCACCAAGGGGCTTTCCGGAGAAGAAATGGCTCCGATCGGGGCCCTGGCCGCCGCAGGGGTTGTGGCACTGACCGATGACGGACGTTGTGTTCAGAACCATGGAGTGATGCGCCGTGCCGTTGAGTATGCCCGTCAGTACGGCCTTCCCGTGATGGATCATTGTCAGGAGGCCACCTTGAGCGCCGACGGCGTGATGAACGAGGGGGAGTGGAGCACCCGTCTCGGTTTGCCGGGATGGCCGGCCCTAGCCGAGGACCTCATTGTTGCCAGGAATATCCTGCTAGCCGAGGAGACCGGTCATCCGATCCACTGCCAGCACATCAGCTCTGCACGAAGCGTCCGCCTACTCCGCGAAGCGCGTCAGCGAGGCATTCCGATCACCGCCGAGGCCTGCCCGCATCACATTGCTCTCACCGATGGCGACCTGAAGAACTTCGACACGAACTTCAAAATGAATCCGCCCCTGCGAACTCAGGCCGACATCGATGAGATCATTGCGGGGATCTCTGACGGAACGATCACCATCCTGGCCAGCGATCATGCTCCTCATGCGACCTATGAGAAGGAGGTGGAGTTCGACCGTGCTCCCTTCGGTATTCTAGGATTGGAAACCGAGTTGGCTCTTTTCCTGGAGATCCTGCTCCATCAGCGCAAGGTGCTCACTCTCCCGCAGATCCTTGCAATGCTGACTGTGAATCCAGCCAAGTTCCTCCGCCTCGATCGGGGGACCCTACCTACGGGTGCCCCTGCGGATATCACGATCCTTGATCCGGATCATTCATGGACAGTCGATAAGAATGAGTCCTCATCGCTCTCGCGCAACACACCATTCCATGGTCACTCCCTGCGTGGCAGGGCCCTGACGACCATCGTCGGAGGAAAGGTAGTCTGGGATTTGGAAAGCGGTTTCCGTAGCTGAGAGGGACTGATGATTAATCTGGAACTCAGGAACTCAGGAGAAGAACTAAGAAGACAAAGGGATGGGAATAAGGAAAAGTAACGCTTTGGTAGTTAGGCTCGTTTTCATTTGCCTTCCCTTTAATTTCTTCCTGAGTTCTTGAGTTCCAGATTTATACTCTTTTGCTTGTTCCCTTGACTCTTTTTCTGTGAGTTCTAAATCTCCCTTCACCCTTCTTAAGACCGATCCCTCCAGTAAGGCCCGGGCCGGAGTGCTTCACACCCGACGCGCCGACGTGGAGACGCCCGTCTTCATGCCTGTTGGCACTCAGGCCACCGTCAAGGCCGTCTCTCCTGACGAACTCCGATCTCTTGGAGCGAAGATCATCCTCGGCAATACCTACCACCTCCATGTGAGGCCGAGTGAGAAAGTTATCGAGGAGCTTGGGGGACTTCACCGCTTCATGGGTTGGGATCGAGCCATTCTTACAGACAGTGGCGGATTTCAGGTTTTCTCCCTCTCGAAGCTTCGTCGGATCACGGAGGAGGGAGTTCATTTTCAGAACCATCTCGACGGCACTCCGACCTTTATCGGTCCCGAGACCTCGATGCAGATCCAGCGCGATCTCGGAAGCGATGTAGTGATGGCCTTCGACGAGTGCCCTCCTTTCCCCTGCAGCTACGAGGATGCGGCCAAGAGCCTTGATCTCACGACTCGCTGGGAGCGTCGCTCCCGCGAGTGGTGGCGTACCCAGCCTGAAGAAGGACGACCCCTGCTCTTCGGGATTGTTCAGGGAAGTTCCCACCTCGACCTGCGAGAGCGTTCCGCCCAATCCCTTGTGGAAATTGGCTTTGATGGTTATGCCGTGGGTGGTGTCAGCGTCGGGGAGCCTGAGCCTGAGATGATGAAGGCCGTCGAAGCAAGCGTTCCGTTTCTGCCAGAGAGTTCTCCACGCTATGCCATGGGGCTCGGCACGCCTCCTCAGTTAGTCGAGATGGTGGCACGGGGTATAGACATGTTCGATTGCGTCCTTCCGACACGAATCGCCCGCAACGGGACAGCCTTCACAGCCAAGGGGACCATGAATCTCAAGAACGCCCCCTACACGCGTGATCCCCTCCCGATCGAGGAAGGATGCACCTGTCCGGCCTGCACCACATTTTCTCGCGCCTACCTGCGTCATCTGGTGAAGGCAGAGGAGATTCTGGGTCTCCGACTCATCTCCCTACATAACCTCCACTTCTATCTCTCACTCATGAGGAAGATCCGGGCCACGATTCTCGACGGATCCTTTGCGGAATTCAGGAAGGAATTCGTCTCAGGCTACCGCGTCTGGAACGCGGAGGAAAAGTAAAGTGAATCGGTGAAGAGTCTCACGCGGAGGCGCGGAGAACGCGGAGAAAATCTATGAATGGTGTTTCTTGTTTACGCTTAGGATGGACGTAGGAGAGTAGGGAAGATGGTTAACGACACGTTGAACTCCCTCTTTGAGCGTAGCCGCCCCAAAATTGATCAATAACCCCACCTGAAGATTTGTGAGGCGAAGATAGGTGAGTAGCTGCTTGCCGTGAACAGGAGCTAGTTTTTCGACAGATTTGAGTTCGATAATGACACGTTTTTCAACAAGAAGATCGATTCTGAAGCCTTCTTCGAAACTCATTCCGTTGTATTCAAAAGTGATCGGCTGCTGCCGCTCTACAATAAGACCTCGATGCAATAGGGATTTCCAAAGGATTGCTTCATAGACGGATTCCAGTAATCCAGGACCCAATTCACGATGAATATGGATAGATTCATCGATGGTAATTCCTGTGATCTCGTCAATTTCCATTATCTTTCTCCGTGTTCCCCGCGCCTCCGCGTGAGATTCGTTTCTACGTTTCAGCCGTTGCGGCTGAAACTACCAACTCTGGATCGAGTACTGGCGGCAGTAATCGTATTTGGTCTCGAAGCCGACTTCAGGCGGGAACTCCGAGTAGCCTGAGTTCAGCCACTGGATATTATTGTTATAAGGGGGCTGGTAGGTCCCGTGATGTGTAGGGAAGGGGAAGGTCACCGTCTCGAAGATGCCATAGCCGAGTCGTGCGAAGGTCCTGCCAAGACCGCGGACCAGACCGTAGCTGAATGCAGCAGAGTTACCGTCGGCAGCATTCACATCTGACATCGATTCGATGATCTCCGTGGAACCGTAGAGCATGTTGCCCAGACCTCGTCCCAGCTTACGAGTCGGTCCCTGATCGGATGCGGGAGGAGCCTGAATATCTGCAAAAACCAAGGAGGAAAATCCTGAAAGCAGGATGAATATCAGAACAAGGGGGGTACTTTTCACGGAGTACAAAAATGACTTTTGTAGGTGCTTCTTGGCAAGGTTAAAGGAGTAGATTCGGGGTTTCCTCCAAGATTTTCTGTGGGATTTCCTCAAGAAAGGGAGCCAGTGGTGTCACGGGGGCAACACCCAGGGGGCGTACCCATTCATGCTGGCCTTTATGGCTAGCTCCGGCCGTGGCATAAGCCGCAAGGAACATCTCCATGCGGGCGTCGATATTGTCCACAAAGTGCAGTAATGCTGCCTCCGGGGTCTTTGGCAGTACAGGGGAGCCGAATTCGAGCTGTCCGTGATGGGAAGCCACTAGATGGAGGAGATGGAGGCGGACATCTTCCGATGCAGGCACAAGCACTTCCCATTCCTCTTTTGGAAGATCGCGCCAGAGTGTATTGACGAGCTCGATTCCGATCGAAAGGTGCCC
>JBAXXS010000119.1:0-3698 GCA_037127835.1 Verrucomicrobiota bacterium
AGACGTGCCGGAGGATTGAGCTTACGGAAGATCTCACCACCTCCGGTGAGATCCTGAGAAGCGAAGACCTCCGGAGCATTACTCATGCGGCCTTTGCTTTGGCGATCCCCTTGGCGAAGCGAGCAAGTGTGCGCTCCTTGCCGAGGATCTCGATCATGTCGTAGAGACCCGGCCCGATGCCTCTGCCGCTGACCGCGACGCGTGCGGGATGAACCATCTCACCGGTCTTGATGCCGAGTTTTGATGTGGTCTCCTTGAGGGAGGCTTCCAGTGAGACTGCATCCCACGCGGGAAGTGTTGTATAGGCTTCTGCGAGCGCCTGGAGGCGTTCGGCGGCAGTAGTTCCTACCAATGACTTCGCAACCGCTGCTTCGTCATATGGAAACTCTTCTGTAAAGAAGCAAGCAACCCACTCGGGGAGATCCTTCAGGAGTTTTACTTTGGGTTTTACTATCGTCAGGACTTTTTCCAAGGCCTCCCAGGTCGGCCAGGTGATGCTGGCCTTCTGCAGGAAGGGGATCGCCAGTTCCGCGTAGCGGGCGAGATCCATCGAAAGAAGATACTGGCCGTTGATCCAGAAACATTTGTCGAGGTCGAAGGCGGCGTTACGGCGGTTCACCTGATTGAGCTCAAAGATGGCGACCACCTCTTCCGTACTGATGATCTCGCGGTTCTCCTTCGGGGACCAACCGAGTAGGCTGAGGTAGTTGCGGACAGCCTCCGGCGCATACCCTGCCTCCGGATAGGTGCCGAGAGCCGCGCCCTCGTCTCGCTTGCTCATCTTACTTCCATCACGGTTCAGGATGAGAGGCATGTGGGCGAACCGGGGAGGCTCGGCGCCGAGGGCCTTGTAGAGTTCGACATGCTTTGGGGTGTTGGAGAGGTGATCCTCTCCACGGATTACGTGGGAGATCTTCATCTCAATGTCATCCACCACGCTCACGAAGTGGAAGATCCAGGAGCCGTCCGGACGCCGGAGCGTCAGATCGGGATGGGTGCCGGGATTGGTCAGGTCGAACTCGATCTTTCCGCAGATCTCGTCGTCGACGATTACCTTCTCCCGAGGGGAACGGAAGCGTGTAGCGCCGTTGTCCTCGTAGAGATGACCGGCTTTTTCGAGGCGTGAGAGGTACTCTTCGTAGATCGACCCGCGCTCGCTCTGATAATAGGGACCATAGTTGCCACCCTTCTGCGGACCCTCGTCCCAGTCGAGTCCGAGCCAGTGAAGTCCATCGAGGATAACCTGCTTGGCCTCTTCGGTATTACGCGTGTGATCTGTATCCTCAATGCGGAGTACAAAGGTGCCTGCATGCTTGCGGGCGTAGATCCAGTTGAAGAGTGCAGTGCGGGCTCCCCCTACATGGAGAAGGCCGGTGGGAGAGGGGGCGAATCGTGTGCGGACAGGTCGTTGAGACATGCCTCTATGAGAATTCATTTACTGGGGCAACTCAAGCGCGTAGCTTCAGAGGTTCATCCAAGATGCTAATCACGACGCCAATCAAGCCAACCACGCCTATCCCATGACACTCGCAGAACAAATCGATCACGACCTCAAGGAAGCCATGAAAGCCCGTGATGCCGCGCGCCTCGGGACTCTTCGCATGGTCAAGAGCGCTCTCAAGTACGCCGCTATCGAGAAGTCCGGAGCCGATGCCGTGATCGACGACGAGACGGCTGTCTCTGTCCTGCGCAAGCAGATCAAGCAGCGGGAGGATGCCGCGGAGGGATTTGAGAAGGGAGGAAGACCCGACTCCGCCGCCAGTGAGAGGGCCGAAATCACCGTGCTCTCTGCCTATTTGCCTGCTGCTCTCTCCTCTGAGGAGCTGGAGAAGATCGTGAAAGAAGCGATTGCCGAAGTGGGAGCCTCTTTGGGAACTCCGGATGGTGTTGGCAAAGCCCTGATGGGAGCGGTTATGAAGGCCGCTCAGGCCATGGCGGAAGGACGCGCCGATGGCAAGAGCCTGAGCGCTTTGGTCCAGAAACTTCTTTCTTAGCATCCACCCTAATCGCATTTTTTCCTGCTATCATGGGTAGCACGTCTTTTTCTGAATGCGCTGCCCTTGTGGTTGGGGGGGGCTCGGGAATCCGCTTCGGCGGTGACAAGCTCGCGGTTTCCCTTGCCGGAAGACCGGTCCTAGCCTGGACTCTGCTGGCCTTTGAGCAGACCCCGTCGATCAGCAGTATCGTGCTGGTTGCTCCCGAGGGGCGTGAGGAGGAGTTCCGTGCGATTGCGAGTAATGCAGGAATTTCCAAGCTGACTGCTGTGGTGACGGGAGGCTCTTACCGCAAGGAGTCCGTCGAGAGAGGTCTGCAAGCCCTCTCCCCGAGTGTCGATCTCGTGGCTATCCATGATGCGGCCCGTCCTCTGGTCACACCTTCTCTGATCACACGTTGCCTTGAGGTAGCCCAAGCCTCTGAAGCGGGAGCCTCAGCGGCGGCTGTTCCTGTCTCCGATACCCTGCATCAAGGGGATCAGGAAGGATGCGCGGTGAAGACTGTCGATCGTACGGGGCTCTGGGCCATGCAGACTCCTCAGGTCTTCCGCGCAGCGCCGCTAATGAAGCTCCTGGCAGAGAATCCTCACGGTAAACCGACCGACGAGGTCTCTGTGGCGCTGGCCGCCGGATGGAGGATTCCGTTCGTGGAGAATCGGGAGCCTAATCTGAAGGTCACCTGGCCCGCCGATCTTATGGTTGCCGGGGCATTGCTCCGTTCCAGAAATCTAGCACTGTGAGACAGAATATCACGCCGAACATCACCACACTCCCGAACGGTCTCCAGGTGGCGACCCAGACCATGCCCGCCTCCCAGACGGTGGCGGTCGGGATCTGGTGCGGTGTCGGAGCCCGTCACGAGCCTGCCCGGATTGGGGGCATCTCCCATTTCCTGGAGCATCTTCTTTTCAAGGGAACAAAGACACGGAGTGCCCGTCGGATCAGCGAGGAAGTGGAGGGAGTCGGCGGCGACCTGAACGCTTATACCGCCGAGGAACGCACCTGCTTCTACGCTGCTGCTTCCGCAGATCATCTCGCGAGGGTAACGGAGGTTCTCTCCGACATGTATTGCAACTCCCGAATCGATCCGAAGGAAGTGGAGAGAGAGAGGGGGGTGATTGTCGAGGAGATCGAGATGATCCGAGACGAATCCGCACAGCATGTGCAGGAGCTGCTGACCGCCGAGACTTGGAAGGGTAGTTCGCTCAGCCGCCCCATCACCGGAACGAAAAAGAGCCTGTCGGCCATTTCGCGCAAGGATCTCATGAATCACTTACGAGGCAACTACCATGCCGGCCGTACCATTGTCACTGCTGCCGGGGCTGTCGATCACGAGGAGTTCGTGAAGTTGGTCTCCTCCGGTTTTCTGAAGAAACTTCCGAGCGGTTCTTCTGTCGCGCGCGTCTCCCTACCTACCCGTCAAGGAGCTCCCCGTCTGATGATCGAGTCCCGTGAGAATCAGCAAACCCAGATCGCCCTCTCCTTCCGGGGAGTTGGTTCGCACGATCCGAAGCGCTATGCGGTCAGCTTGCTCCATGTTATCTTGGGAGGGAACATGAGCTCGCGTCTCTTCCAGGAGCTGCGTGAGCGTCGGGGACTCTGTTATTCGATCGGCACCTCCCTCTCGACTCATTTCGACTGTGGGGCCTTCGAGATCGCCCTAGGACTCGATGGCAAGAATGTCGTGAAGGCTCTGAAACTCAT
>JBAXXS010000120.1:0-3663 GCA_037127835.1 Verrucomicrobiota bacterium
TTCAGGTTTCTCTTGCCCGCCAGCGGATGCCGGACATCGGGGAGGATAGCTGCGGTGGAAACCTCAATCTCCCTTTCCTGACCGAGCATATTCAGCAGGATCGCCACGCGTTCACGAGCCGGCATGATCCGAGTGACCAGGGCGCGCACTCCCTGGAATGGTCCCTCGATCACCCTGATCTCCTCTCCCTCCTTGATTTCGCAGGCGATCTCTACGGTCTCGTTGTCAGCCACATGGTGTCGAAGGTCAGTGATGATCGAGTCATCCAGCACGGCGGGCCTGTTGCCGAAGGAGAGTGTCTTAGCAACACCGCTGGTCGCGGCGATACGACGATAAAGCTCCGGATAGACAAAGCGAACAAAGATGTAACCGGGAAACATCGCCTCGTTCACCCAGGCTACGCCTGTGGTACGGGCCCGCTTGAAGCGGATCTTGGGACAGAAGACCTCAAGCCCCAGTTCTCCACGGAGCAGTCGAGTTGCCACACCTTCCTGCTTCGGTCGGGTTTTCACGCAGTACCATAGTAACTCATGAGAGAATAGGGGGATGGTTGTTTCCTGGGCCGACATTCCGGCATCCTGCCATGATCCATGATTTCCCGCAATGCACTCACAATTGTGGCGAAATCGTGACAAGGTGACCCTTGGAGAATTCGGCTTTAGGTTTTACACAACATAAAGTGTCAGAAGAAGAACTCCACCACTACAGGAGCGTTTGGATCTCCGATGTCCATCTGGGCACCCGTGGATCGCAAGCGACGGCTTTACTGGGGTTCCTCCGCACGTTCGAGTGCGACACGCTTTATGTCGTCGGCGACCTAATCGATATCTGGGCGATGAAACGCGGGGTCTACTGGACCCAGGAGCACAGTGACGTCATTCAGAAAATCCTGCGCAAAGGGCGTAAGGGTTCCAAAATCATCTATATCCCGGGAAATCATGACGAGCGGATTGCGGACTTCACCGGCGACTATGCCAATGTCCATATCCAGTCGCGCGCCTTTCACACTACGGTTGATGGGAGAAAACTTCTTGTGGCACATGGCCATGAGCTCGACACCGTTGTCCAGAACCTTGGATGGCTCGCTCATGTGGGAGATGTCGGCTACACACTGCTCCTGCAACTCAACGGGCCGGTGAACTTTTTCAGAAGGCTGCTTGGTCGGGGACACTGGTCGCTGAGCGCCTACGTGAAGAGCAGCGTGAAAAACGTGGTGAACTTCATCGGCGGTTTTGAAGAGTCGATGGTGCACTTCGCCTCGGACGCGGAGGCCAAAGGGATCATCTGCGGTCATATCCACACTGCCGCCATGCGCAAGATCAAGAATCTCGATTACTACAATACCGGGGACTGGGTGGAGAGCCGCACAGCGCTCGTCGAAGAGGATGATGGCACGCTCAGGCTGCTCAAGTTCTCGCCCTGCGGGGAGATGATCCAGACGTTGGCCGTCTGCGGAGCCACGGAAGGGATCGTGGTGAATGAAGAGCCTTTCATTCCTGATTTTCCAAGCGAACCGCTTGCAGTCTGAAAAAAACTGGCGGGACAGCCCGTCACAGCTTAGTTAGAGAGGCTGTTAAATGACTATCTGCCTGCTCAAATCCAAGATCCACCGCGCCGTGGTCACGGGTGCCTCCGTCGACTATGAGGGAAGCCTCACCATTGCCTCCGATCTAGCGCAACGTGTCGGCCTGCTACCCTATGAAAAGATCTTGGTAGGGAATATGGGGAACGGGGAGCGCTTCGAAACATACGTGATCTACGGCCCTCATGGATCGGGAGTGATTGAGCTCAATGGAGCGACCGCGCATCTCGGCAAGGTCGGCGACCGGCTCACTATCATGTCTTATGCGTGGCTATCCGAGCAGGAGGCTTCAAGTCATAAGCCCTCGGTGATCCTGCTCGACGAGAAGAACGCCGTCATCAGGACCTAGGGAAACGCTTGTTCCCCAGGAACCAATCTTCACAGTGGAGGATGTGCGAGTAGCGCCTCAACCGGCGCTGGTTTTGTGAGGGGAAACCATGGGATCAGTAGGATCCCGCAAGCGCAGAGGATTCCGCAGAGAGGAATCGCGAAGCTGATGCCCATCCGATCAGCCACCCAGCCGGCAATCCAACTGCCGATGGCAAGTGATCCCTGGAAGGTCATGAGATAGAGGGAGATAGTTCGGCCCCGTATCCAATCTGGCGAGCAGAGCTGCACGGAGACGTTGTGATTCACTGCGACCATGATCCAGCTGAGGCCGCCTCCGAACATCACGATGGCGACAAGTGTCGGACTTCTACTCAGGCCCACGACGACCACGCAGGCCGAAAAAAACACTAGGCATCCGCCCACCATCGTATCAATCGGGAAGCGCCGCCTCATTGCGGGGATAAAGATGGCCCCGAGGACTGATCCGACGCCAAAGGCACTCAGGAGAATTCCATAACCCGTGGCGCCGGTGCCCAAATGGTCACGCGCCACAACGGGGAGTAGTGCCAGAACTCCCGATCCCGTAAGCATGAAGAAGCAGGTGCGCAACAGGATGCCCCTGATAAGCGGAGTCTCCTTCAGGAATTTCCACCCCTCTTCCAGTGAGTGTAGCACAGCTCGAGGGGTTGCCTTTCCCTTGGATGTGGGAACGAGATGAGAGGGAACGCGCCAGAGTCCAGCCAGCACGGCTACGAAGGAGAAGGAATTGATGGCAAAGACCCAGGCCGCCCCGAAGACAGCTACGAGGAACCCCCCCAGTGCCGGACCAATCGATCGCGCGAGATTGAAGCTGATGCTGTTGAGCGAGACGGC
Organism: Verrucomicrobiota bacterium; assembly: GCA_037127835.1. Classification (GTDB taxonomy): domain Bacteria; phylum Verrucomicrobiota; class Verrucomicrobiia; order Chthoniobacterales; family UBA6821; genus UBA6821. The sequence continues at coordinate 2,786 of JBAXXS010000120.1, forward strand.
AGCAGCGACCTTATCGCGGGTCACCAGATCCTGTAGGAGAGTTTGCCACCCCGGGAGATGGATCGCCGAACCCATGCCCAGCAGGAAAAGTAGCAGCAGGAGTTGCAAGGGGCGTAAATGACCATTCCAAGCCATTGCCGCCATGAGCCCTGCCATGGTCATCATCCAAAGCTGGGCTCCGACCAGCAGCCTGCGCCGGTTGACAAGATCGGTCAGCACCCCCCCGGCTAATCCTAGCAGAAAGGCAGGCAGGCTGGCCGCCGTCTGGACAAGACCTATCAAGAGGGGGGATGTCGTCAGTGTGGTCATGAGCCATGCAGCTGCGGCCGCATGCATGATCGTCCCCAGATTGGAGAGGAAGTTAGCGATCCAGAGATCGCGGAACTCAGGTTGGCGAAGGGGGGCGATGCCGGGACCGAAAAGCTTGTCGCTCATCGGAAGATGAAAAATCCCGGATGCCTCATAATGATATGGGGTATCATCCCATGAAAGCATCGTTTCGGGCTAGCGGGATCAGCTCGCCATGGCAGACTGGCTTAGCCAGTAGAATTTAGCGCTTGGCTGCTGACGCGTTGGCCATGGTCTTGACCTTATCCGCCTTGGCTTTCACTTTCAGCGCAACTGCTTCGTGATGATTCTTGTCGAGCCCATCTCCCGTCAGATCGCGATCCTGACGTGAGGTATGGACTCTGGACTTCATGGCTGCCTCGCTCTTGATCCGGGTGTTTGATTTGTGAGATGTGGTGCTCATAGGTTCTAAACCAAGCATCCGCTCTATCCACCTCCAATCAAGGCCAGCATTCTAAGCAAAGGGCTTATCCGGTCCGTCCAATTTCCCTCTCCATCAACAAAAAGTTGATGGAGCCGGCTGTCGGATT
>JBAXXS010000121.1:0-3546 GCA_037127835.1 Verrucomicrobiota bacterium
GAGACCTGAGACCTGAGACCTGAAGGGGCACAGGTCAGGACATAGGCTCAATTGTTGCTGGGCACGCTGGGATATTACTCGGGTGAGGGCTTTACTCAGGTTTCAAGTTTCAGCTTTCAGGTTTCGCAAGAGCGCCATGCGCTCCTTTGTGAATAACTTGCGAACAATGGCGAAAAAGATGTTCCAGATCACGGCTGGCACAGGAGGGGGCAAGGAGTTATGACTGCTTTCATGTCCAAATCAGAACTCCGCGCCCGTCTCGACGAGATAGGGGTGCGTCCGAGCAAGATGCTCGGTCAGAATTTCCTTCTCGATACGAATCTGGCCCGCGCGATTGTGGCCGATCTCGAACCCTCCGAAAGGGATCATCTCGTGGAGGTTGGTCCGGGCATGGGAGCGCTCACTGTGCATATTCTGGCATCTCCTGCACGGCGTATCACTCTTATCGAAAGAGACCATCGTCTGGCGGCGGAATTGTCCGAGCGGTATGCCGCCGAGATCGCCTCCGGTCGACTTGAGATCCGACAGGGTGACGGGGCGAAAACAGACCTCCTCTCTCTCTTCGGTTACGGCCCCGTGAAGATGGTAGGGAATCTCCCTTACAGCGCTTCGACAGCGATCATCGCTCGTTTCACAGAGGCCGCTTCACCCGCTTCCAGACTTGTTCTGATGGTGCAGAGAGAAGTGGCTGATCGTTTGGCGGCGACCCCGGGGCACAAGGATTACGCAGCACTCACTGTGCAGTTGGGCAGGCGCTGGTCTGTGAGGAAACTCCGTATCGTACCTCCCGATGTTTTCTGGCCGCGACCGGGTGTTGAGTCAGCGGTTATTTCGGTGAATCCCCGTGAGGTTTCCGGACTACCGAACTGCGATCCGGAGGTCTTTTCCGCACTTGTCCGGAAGGGCTTTTCCTCACGCCGAAAACAACTCCGATCCCTGCTGGATCTAACCAAGGGACTCTGGGAGGAATGGGCCTCCTCCAAGGGGCATCCACTCACCGCCAGAGCCGAGGATCTTTCTGTCGATGACTGGGCCGATCTTGCGCTTTTACTCACCCATCCTGGCCACGATCACCCCGGAGAAGTCTGCGATGTGGTGGACTCAGAGGATCGGATTTTGGAATCACGACTCCGCAGCGACGTTCATGTGAATAACCTCACGCACAGAGCCGTTCACCTTTGGATCTTTAATACTCAGGGAGAGCTTTTTCTGCAAAAACGCTCCCCCTGGAAGATCAATCACCCCGATCTCTGGTGCTCCAGCGCGGCTGGCCATGTCGATACCGGCGAGACTTACGAAGAGGCAGGGCATCGGGAGATGAGAGAGGAGATCGGAGCGGATTGTTCTCTGCTCAAGTTCTGGAAAACCGGCGCCACCGAGGAGACTGGCAATGAGTTCGTGGAGTTCCTGGTAGGATGCTGTGACGGCCCCTTCCGCTTTGCGCCGGGTGAGGTGGAGACCGGTGCGTTTTTTCGGGTGGAGCAGATAAGCCGCTGGCTGGAGCGAACTCCGGAGGAATTCACCCCTCTCTTCAAGCTGGCAGCAGCCAAATTCCTTGGAGAGACAGAGAGTCTCAGAAAACTCGCTGATGGCTCATGATTGAGACATAGTGACCCTTATTGAGTTTGCTTGATAAAGGCGTTATAAGCCGCATCTCATTATCCTAGAGTAAGATGTGTAATATCTATGCTTTAGGCACGCCCTTTGCTTAGTTAGAGATGCTATGTCTAAAATCCTAGGAATCGATTTGGGAACAACCAACTCCTGCATGTCCGTCATGGAAGGTGGAGAGCCGGTTGTTCTGGAAAACTCAGAAGGCGCCCGCACGACCCCCTCGGTTGTTGCTTTCAGCAAGAGTGGCGAGCGTCTTGTCGGCCAGGCCGCCAAGCGTCAGGCCATCACCAACCCACAGAATACCATCTTCTCCGTGAAGCGTTTCATGGGCCGCAAATACGACGAGTGCCGCGGCGAGCAGGATCGCGTCCCCTACAAGCTGGTGAAGGCCGCCAACGGTGATGCCCACATTCAGGTTGAGATTGACGGTAAGCCCAAGGCTTTCTCTCCTCCGGAGATCTCCGCCATGATCCTTGCCAAGCTCAAGAGCGACGCCGAGGCCAAGCTCGGTGAGAAGATCACCCAAGCGGTCATCACGGTTCCCGCTTATTTCAATGACTCCCAGCGCAACGCTACCAAGGACGCAGGCAAGATCGCCGGTCTCGAGGTCATGCGCATCATCAACGAGCCTACCTCCGCCTCTCTGGCCTACGGCCTCGAGAAGAAGGCTGATGAGAAGATCGCCGTGTACGATCTCGGCGGCGGCACCTTCGATATCTCCTGTCTGGAGCTTGGAGACGGCGTCTTCGAGGTTCGTGGCACCAACGGCGACACCCACCTAGGTGGCGACGACTGGGATCACCGCATCATGGACTGGATCATCGAGGAATTTAAGAAAGAGTCTGGCATCGACCTCACCAAGCAGCCTGACGCCGTCCAGCGTATCAAGGAAGAGGCTGAGAAAGCCAAGATCGCCCTCTCCTCCACCCAGGAGTATGAGATCAATCTCCCCTTCGTCACTGCTGACGCAAGCGGACCGAAGCACATCCAGAAGAAGCTCACCCGTGCCAAGCTCGAGCAGCTCACTGACGACCTCTTTCAGCGCACGATCAAGCCCGTCGAGGATTGCTTGGCCGATGCCAAGTGGAAGAAGGGCGACGTGAACGAGCTCGTTCTTGTCGGCGGCATGACCCGCATGCCCAAGGTCGTTGAGACTGCCCGCAATATGATCGGCAAAGAGCCCCACAAGGGTGTCAACCCCGATGAGGTTGTGGCAATCGGCGCGGCCATCCAGGGCGGCGTGCTTCGCGGCGACGTGAAGGATGTTCTCCTGCTCGACGTCACACCGCTCACCCTCGCGATCGAGACAGCTGGAGGCATCGCCACCCCGATGATCCCTCGCAATACCACGATCCCGACCAAGAAGAGCAACGTCTTCTCCACATACAGCGACAACCAGCCCGGTGTGGAGATCAAGGTTCTCCAGGGAGAGCGCCCGCTCGCCCGCGACAACAAGCAGCTCGGCGTCTTCCATCTCGACGGCATCCCGCCAGCCGCCCGAGGCACACCTCAGATCGAGGTCACCTTCGACATCGATGCCAACGGCATCTTGAATGTCTCCGCCAAGGACCTCGGTTCAGGCAAGGAGCAGAAGATCTCCATCACTGGTTCGAGCGGTCTCAGCAAGGAAGAGATCGAGCGGATGCAGCGCGAAGCCGAGGCCCATGCCGAGGAAGATCTCAAGGCCAAGGAAGGTATCGAAATCCGCAACAACGCCGACACACTCGCCTACCAGTGCGAGAAGCAGCTCACCGATCTCGGTGAGAAGCTCGACGGCGCCAAGAAGAAGGAGATCGAAGACGAGATCGCCAAGGTGCGCGAGGCCCTCAAGGGCACCGACATCGAGGCCGTCAAGTCCTCCTACGAGGTTCTTCAGACCAAGTTCCAGGAGATCAGTGCCGAGCTCTACAAGAACGCCGCAGCAGCAGGTGC
>JBAXXS010000122.1:0-3464 GCA_037127835.1 Verrucomicrobiota bacterium
GGATGAGACCTGAAACTTGAAACCTGAGGGAAGAAAATTCTGGAGAGCTCAGGGAAAAGAGGATTGGCAGTTTACTGATTCCCGGCGGCTTGGTTTAGGTTTGAAGGCACTTTGCTCCCGCAAAGCGGTGCCGCCCGGTTGGGGCTACTACTGCGTCGTAGTCTTCCTCGCCGCTTCACAGCGGCTTGGGTTCAGGTTTCATCTTTCAGGTTTCAAGTTTCAAGTTTCATTCCGCCTCCCCGTCAGGGGAGAGGGAATCTCGCCGTGAAGGCCGTGACTTCCTTGCGGAGTTTCGTAAGGGCAGCTTCATCGTTACGAGCATTGAGTCCTGTATCGATGAAGTCGGCGACCTGCATCATTTCCTCCTCTTTGAGTCCACGCGTGGTCATGGCCGGAGTACCGAGACGGATACCGCCAGTCTTGGAGATAGGCTCGGTGTCGAAAGGGATGGCATTCTTGTTGACGGTGATGGCCGCTTTATCAAGTGCCTCCTGCGCCTCGAGACCGTTGATGCCCTTTGATCGCAGATCAACAAGCAGCACGTGATTGTCAGTGCCTCCCGAGCTGATCGTGTAGCCGAGCACCGAGAGGCGGGCTGCAAGCGCCTTCGCATTCAGGACGATCTGCTTCGCGTATTCCTTGAAGGAAGGCTGGAGTGCCTCGTGGAAGCAGATGGCCTTGGCCGCAACGACCTGCATGAGTGGTCCGCCCTGAACGCCGGGGAATACCTGGCCGTCAATCTTCTTCGCGTACTGCTCCTTGCAGAGAATGAGCCCAGAGCGAGGCCCTCTGAGGCTCTTATGGGTGGTGGTGGTGACGAAATCGGCTAAGGGGACCGGGTTCGGATGAACACCTCCGGCAACAAGTCCAGCTATATGGGCCATGTCGACGAAGAGATAGGCGCCTACAGAATCAGCGATCTGGCGGAGACGTGCGAAGTCGATCTCGCGAGGGTAGGCGGAGGCTCCGGCGGTGATCATCTTGGGTCGAACTTCCTCGGCCTGTTTGGCGAGTGCATCGTAGTCGATACGGCCATCGGCCTGCGAGACGCCGTAGTGGGTGACCTCGTAGAGCTTGCCGGAGAAGTTGGCCTTGTGTCCGTGGGTGAGGTGGCCGCCATGGGCTAGGTCCATGGTGAGGATTTTGTCGCCAGGTTGGAGGACGCTGAAGTAGACGGCCATGTTGGCCTGGCTACCGCTGTGCGGTTGAACGTTGGCATGCTCGGCTCCGAAGAGCTTCTTGGCGCGCTCGATCGCTAGTCTCTCGACGACATCGACATGTTCACACCCACCATACCAGCGGCGGCCTGGATAACCCTCGGCGTACTTATTGGTGAGACAGGAGCCCTGGGCTTCCATGATGGCCTGGCTGGTGAAGTTCTCCGAGGCAATGAGCTCGATGTGCTCGAGTTGGCGGTGATGTTCAGCCGCGATGGCTGCGGCGATCTCGGGATCGGTCTTCGCAAGGGCGCTGGTGGTGTCGAGTGAGGAGTGGGAGTCGGTTGCTTGTGACATGGTGATTGAAGATTGATCCACAAAATCGCGGATTTTTACCAGCGCGCTTTTGATGACATCACGGCAGCGCTTGTAGGTGGGGAGTCCCTGGCCGATCGGATCAGGCACATCGCCGACGATCTTTGTGTACTCCCCCAGGAGGCGCACCTTATGGGAGTGCTCCGGAAAGAGGAGGTCGATCAGTCGGTAGTGATCACTTGTCATAGTGAAGACATGGGTGCAGCGTTCCAGTAACTCCTCGGTTACAGGTTGGCTGCTGAAGCGGTGGAGATCGATCCCAAGTTCTGAGAGAGCGGCGACGGCCGGTTGGCTTGCCTGCGCACCCTTCGGTGCGTTCATACCTGCTGACAGCACGATGATATCCTTACGGCCCCCGAGAAGATCTTTCATGAGACCCTCGGCCATGGGGCTTCGGCAGACATTTCCGGTGCAGACGAAGAGAATCGTTTTCATAAAGATCGGTTTGCCTGTGGAAAGAGAAAGAACATCAACATTGTCTTCACGTTAAGAATCTAAAAATCCGAAGTCAATGCAGCCATGATGGGAAATTGACGGAGAAATAACATTTTCTTCCTAAACGAATCGCTGACTTAAACGATACAAGGGGACGTGGTCCAGAGGGTGTGTGCTTTTTTAGTGACAACGGGCGAGAAGAAGTGATACGTCTTCTCCTTAAACATTATGCAACGTAAAAGTGCCTTCTCCCGCAGACTCCCCGATCTGGTCACTGAGGAACTGGTAGCAGTTCTTTCCAAGAAGGGAACGTCCTTTGAATTCAAGCAGCTCTTTGATGTCGTCCACGACCGTCTGAAGAAGCGCAATGCAGCAAGCGGTGGAGAGGAAATGCTTCGGCTCAGAGCTTACGAGAAGCTTCAGCACCTTGTTTCCCGCAACATGGTGAAGAAAAGCGGCAAGAAGTACAAAGGTCTGGTCTCTTTGGCACATGCCATCGCTCCAGAGGAGCCCCTCCCGGCACCTCAGGTTCCTGGTATTGTTTCCATTACTCCCGTTCCCGTTCAATCACTCAAAAAGCCTGCTCCTGCTAAAACTCCGAAACTGGCTTCCAAGCCAGTTGCCAAGAAGGCTGCCGCCAAGGCACCTTTGAAGAAGTCTCTCGCTAAGGTCTCCAAGTCTTCTGTTAAGTCAGCACCAAAGAAAGCCGTGGCTGTTAAAAAGCCGGCTCAGAAAGCTTCGGTGAGGAAAGTTGCCGGCAAACGCAAGTAACAGTATCCGATCATGGACGGCACCCTGGGAAGCTTAAGCGGCTACGGATCCCTCCTCATTCATATTGTGGTTTGTGTCGGTTTGGCGCTGACCATGTGGATTGCCAGTACTCTGCTTGGACGGGTCGGCACCCGCACGGGAGTCAAGGATGTTGCCTATGAGTGCGGCATGCTTCCTGAACCGGGCCCTCAGCCACGCTTCAGTGTCAAATTCTACCTGGTGGCGATGTTGTTCATCTTATTCGATATCGAAATCGTCTTTCTATACCCTTGGGCCGTGGTTTACCGGGAGTATCTGATGCAGTATGGCGTGGGTATTCTTTGCACTCTCGTCATTTTCTCGGTGGTTCTCTTTGTCGGCTACATTTACGCCATCAAGAAGGGCGCCTTGGATTGGTCTAGGTAATCCTCCCTTTATCTTAGGGAAGGGGAGGTCTTGACCTCCCTGGCCATGCAGGTAAGGTGCCAATCCCAGTTTATAGGAAGGGTGGCTGAGTCCGGTTTAAGGCACTCGACTCGAAATCGAACGTGGGGTTATTCCCACCGCGGGTTCGACTGGTGTGCCGCGATTAGCGGCATTTGATTGGAGCAAAGCCAAGATCCAGAGCCTCGCGAAGCGAGGATAATCCCGCCCCGTAGGGGTGTGAGAGACCCGCGAATTAAGAGGTCGAACTTGACCTCCCTGGCCATGCAGGTAAGGTGCCAATCCCAGTTTATAGGAAGGGTG
>JBAXXS010000123.1:0-3313 GCA_037127835.1 Verrucomicrobiota bacterium
CCATTGATTCAGACTTCAGGCCTCGCATTTGATCTATTGTGATGAAACTTTCCGTTGTCATCCCCTGCTTTAACGAGGAGGCATCCCTCCCCTCCACTCTGGAAAGGGTGATCAATGCAGCCAATACAGCGAAGGAGAGCATGGGGGACTACGAGATCATTCTCATCGATGATGGTTCGACAGACCTTACCTGGAAGTTGATCAAAGGGGCGTGTTTGAATAACCCATCCGTGCGAGGCATTCGTCTCTCTCGGAACTTTGGGCATCAGGTTGCTCTCTCTGCGGGCCTGCAGGCGGCTACCGGAGAGCGCATTTTCATTATCGATGCCGACCTTCAGGATCCACCTGAACTCCTCCCTAAAATGATGCAGGCGCTCGATGAGGGGGCCGATGTGGCCTATGGGAGCAGGGTTTCACGTGATGGAGAGGGTTTTTTCAAATTAGTGACGGCGTTCGGATTCTACCGTTTTATTAATTGGCTGTCCGACATAGAGATCCCTAGGGATACGGGGGATTTCAGATTGGTAAATCGCAAGGTGATTGATGCAGTGAACTCCATGCCGGAGCGTCACCGATTCCTTCGCGGTATGTTCGCCTGGGTTGGTTTTAAACAAGTGCCTATTGACTATGACCGCGCCGAACGCTTCGCGGGTGAGAGTAAGTACCCTCTCAAGGCCATGCTTCGGTTTGCCATAACGGCCATCACCAGCTTTTCCGTTCGTCCGCTTCGCCTTGCGATGCTCATGGCCGCCTGTTTTGCCATAGCGAGCTTTCTGGGCATCCTCTATGTGGTGATTGGGCACTTCCTTGGAGGAACTGCTCAGGGGTGGACCAGTTTGATGGTTGTGGTGCTATTCATCGCCAGTCTTCAGTTCCTCCTTCTTGGGATCATCGGGGAGTACATCGGCCGGATGTTCACTGAGCAGAAAGGGCGGCCACTCTTTATTTGTTCTGAGAACTGCGGATCCGAAGTCATCCGACAATAATGGAGATCTTACCGAAAGTCTCCGTCTGCATTCCGACCTACAACGGAGAGAGGCACCTTCGGGAGACCCTTGAGTCCGTGGTTACGCAGACTGGAATCCATCTCGAGATCATTGTCGGAGATGACCTCTCATCAGATGGCTCGCTGAATACTGCCGAAGCATTTGCCAGTCGGCGCCCTGAACATCAATGGCGTCTCATCCGGTCTGAAAGTCGTCGTGGTATGGCCGGCAACTGGAATGCGTGCTTGCAGGCGGCCACGGGGGATTTTGTCAAGGTGATCGGTCAGGATGATCTCCTCTATCCCGGGGCTCTTGCAAGTCAGGCCCGAGCTCTTTTTGACCATCCCACCGCCTCCATGGTCGTGAGTGGGTGCGAGATCATTTCGGGAGGAGGGCGACGGCTATTCAAGCGCCCTAGAGGTTGGAAACTTGGCCTTCATTCCGGCAGTGCACTGGCAGCGACCTCTCTGCGCCATCGCGCCAATCTGATCGGAGAGCCCGTGACAGTCATGGCTCGCAGGAGAGATGTCTTAGCACTTGGGGGATTTTCCGCAGAGCATCGCTACTACATCGATCTGGAAATGTGGCTCAGGATTTTGGGTATGGGAGATTGCTTCGTCATTCCGGAAGCCCAGTGTGCCTTCCGTATTCACGGCCGATCGGTTTCCTCGTCCACACAGCAATCCGATTTTGATCAGTTTGACAATCTTCCGGGGGCCCGTGAGATGGTGGCGTCGCTTACTTTAGCGCAACGCCGCTTCCGACTCCTCAAGGCGCGTCTTTCAACCTTGATTAGATCCATTATCTATCGGTTTTTTGGGTAGGGAGCCTCTAAATATTGCCTCTCGTAATTCGAGTATTTTTGGCTTCAACTTTTAACTTTTTCTTATGTCCTCCGATCTTGCCTACCAGTGGCGTCTCTTTACTACGCTGACTTGGACGAACTTCAAGATGCGCTATTACGGCAGCATCCTTGGGTATGTCTGGTCCCTTTTGAAGCCGCTTGCGATGTTCGGCGTTCTCTATGTCGTCTTCACGGTGGTGATGAAGCAGAACGCCCCGCATTATAAACTTTTCCTCCTTCTCGGAATCATCATCTGGGACTTCTTCGTATCCGGCACCATGGCAGGCATGAATGGCTTCATTGGCAACTATCAGATGATCCGCAAGGTCTATCTTCCCAGGATCATTCTTGTCATGGCGGCTGTCTCCGGTGCCTTCATCGGTTTTTTCTTCAACCTGATCGTTTTCCTGGCCTTTGCACTCCTTGATGGGGTCGACTGGTCGTTTCGGATGCTTTGGTTCATTCCCTTGGTCATTGCTCTCTACCTTCTTGTCATGGGGATAGGCCTTATCCTCAGCATCGTGGTGGTGAAGGTGCGCGATACCCTGAGTCTGTGGGAAGTGGTGACCCAGTTGGGATTCTGGTTCACCCCGGTGATGTATCCCATGAGCAATGTGCCTGAGAAGTACCGTTTCTTTGAATTTCTGAATCCCATGAGCGGAATTTTGGAGTATTCCCGCTATGTCTTGATTGGCCTCGGTGGACTGACCAAAGCTGGATACTGCTATGTCCTCGGGGTTAGCCTGCTCGTCTTCCTGATCGGTATCGCCGTCTTCAGGTGGAAGGAAGGCGAGATGGTGGAGGATCTCTAGTCGCGCAGCGACTAGAAGAGGTATTTAGGAGTTAGCTTTTAGGAATTAGGATGAGAGATCATAAGAGACTCAAGGTATCGGAACTTGCATCGATGAATAAACGGGATACAATTTAAGTATCGATATGAATACCGTAACCGTTTCCCCAAAGTTTCAAGTAGTGATTCCACGTCAGATCCGCAAGCGGATGGGCTTGGAGCCTGGGATGCGCCTGCATGTTTTCAACCATGAAGATCGGGTAGAATTCATCCCGGTGCGCTCGCCCAAGTCCATGAGAGGATTCCTAAAGGGTATGGATACAACCATTGAGAGAGAGGAAGACCGCCTGTGAATGTGGTCGATTCCTCTGCTTGGCTGGAATATCTGGCGGGCACAGATCGAGCTGCACTTTTCGCCGAGGCAATTGAGGATACTGATAGACTCATTGTTCCTGTAATATCGATCTACGAAGTCTACAAAAAAGTTCTCAGAGACAAAGGTGAGGATATGGCCGCGCAAGTATTTGGTGTGATGAGTTTGGGGAGGGTTATCGAACTAGATGCCACCTTGGCCCTGGAGTCGGCTGGACTTCCCTTTCCCTTGGCGGACAGCATCATATACGCAACGGCGCTGCGCCATGAGGCATTGCTCTGGACGCAGGATGCTCATTTTGAGGGGGTCAAAGGAGTACG
>JBAXXS010000124.1:0-3251 GCA_037127835.1 Verrucomicrobiota bacterium
GGGGGCACCGAGACCACTCTCTATGTGCTAGCCGTCTACTTTGGCTCCGTGGCGATCCGCAAGGGTCGCCATGCCCTGGCCGCCGGTCTACTTGCCGATGCGGCAGGAGTCGCCGCCTCACTGGTGATCTGCAGGCTAGTTTTTAAGAGCTAGTTCCCGATCAGACTCACCACAATAGTCCGACGATTGGGAGCCCTGCGGTGCTCAAACAGATAAATTCCCTGCCAGGTGCCGAGTTGGAGTCTTCCTTCCGCTATGGGAATGCTATCACTCGTGCGAGTCAGCGCCATGCGAAGATGACTGGTGGAATCATCCGCCCCCTCGGCCGTATGGATCAGACCTGGATGATCTTCGGGGACAAGATCCTCAAAGAAACGGTGAAGGTCCGTGCGCGCTGTCGGATCGGCATTCTCATAGATCACCAGACTCGCGCTGGTATGCTGGACAAAGACCGTAGCGAGTCCCGTCTTGATTCCGCAGCGGGCAGGCAAGGCTGCGACTTGCTCTGTGATCTCATAGGTCCCCTTCCCTCGGGTTAGCACAACAAAACTCTCGGTGAATGCGATCATCGCAAGATCAGAATGATCATCGAAAAATCAGGAGGATTGGGATTCCGAGCGAAAGCCACTCCATGCGATGAAGGCCCAGCCAGCCATCAATAGCAGTCCACCGATGGGAGTGATGGCTCCGAGCCAGGTAATGCCGGTAATTGCCAGCAGATAGAGACTTCCTGAGAAAAGAAGGATGCCGAGAGCGAAGAAAGAGAAAGGGATTTGCAGAACCACTTGGCCTCGCGCCAACCAGAGAAGGACAGGGGCGTGGATGAGATGATAGAGCACCGCTGTATTCCAGATCTCCCGTGCATGGTGCACCTCAAGTAAACCCTTCAGTGCATGAGCCCCGAAAGCCCCAAGAGCAATGCCGAGAAACCCAGTCGCGCCAGCCACCATGAGTGCGGCTCGACGTTCCATTCAGGAGACCTTAGTTGGAAGCGACCTGGAACTCCTCGGGGAACTTCTCGAGGAAGCTCTGGACGGGCCATGAGGCCGCCTCACCGAAGGCGCAGACCGTGCGACCGGCAATGTTGTCGGCCACATTCTTAAGGGTCGCGGGATCTTGGGCAATTCCCTCCCCATTCACCATGCGGGTGGTCATCTTGTCGATCCAGAGCACACCCTCGCGGCAGGGGGTGCACTGACCGCAGCTCTCGTGGGCGTAGAATGTATTCAGGTTATTGAGAGCCCAGAGCATGTTGCGGGAGTCATCCATCACAATCACTCCGCCGCTTCCGATCATCGTGCCGGCCGCAGCAAGACTGGCTGCATCCATCACAAGATCGAGAAGGGGAACTTCTTTCTCAATCATTTCTCCGTTCGGACCCTTCTCCTTGATCTTAAAGGTCTCATCGGCACGCAGGATCTTGGAGGAACTGCCACCGGGAATGATCGCTTTGAGCTTGCGCCCGGGCTTCATGCCGCCGCAGACATCATTGATCAATTCACCAAGCGTCACTCCGCCGGCAGGAATCTCGTAGGGACCGGGACGCATGACATCACCCGAGACACACATCACGCGGGTTCCACCATCTCCGGCAGTGCCCATCTTCGCGTACTCGTCGCTGCCGATCTTGAAGATCTGCTTCACGTGGCAGAATGTCTCCACATTGTTGACGATCGTCGGAGACATGTAGAGACCGAGGACCGCGGGGAAGTAGGGAGGCTTGATGCGGGGGTAAGGACGCTTACCCTCCAACGACTCGATCAGGCTGGTCTCCTCACCGCATATATAGGCACCAGCCCCCTGGTGGACGTACATATCAATGTCGAAGCCGCTACCCATGATGTTTTTTCCAAGGAATCCCTTGGCACGGGCCTCCTCGATTGCCTTCGTGACAATCCCTGCAGCCTTCGGGAACTCGCAACGGATGTAGATATAGGCAAGATTGACATTCAGTGCGAAGGCGGCGATTGCCATTCCCTCGATCAACTGATGGGGGTCGTTATGCAGAATATACCGATCCTTGAAGGTGCCGGGCTCCGACTCATCAGCATTGCAGGTAATGTAGTGAGGCTTTCCATCGTCACGCTTGATGAAACCCCACTTCACACCGCAAGGGAATCCCGCGCCGCCGCGACCGCGCAGGTTCGCCTTCTTGACCTCATCAATGATTTCCTCCGGCTTCATACCGAGAGCCCTCTTCAGTTCGGCGTAGCCGCCGTTCCTCACGTAGCAGTCGATGTCGGGGGTATAGCCCTGGGTCCAGGCGTTCTTGAAGACGATGCGGCGCTCCTTAGGATGTGGCGGGAGAAGAAGTGATTTCATGGTCGTGGGCCTTGTTGGTACCTATTGGAATCTATCAGTTGTACTGGCTCAGGATAACGGCTGTGCCTTCCGGGGTAATGTCCTCGAGGAGATCGTCATTAACCAAGGCCACGGGAGCCGAACCGCAGCTCGCGAGACACTCCACGAACTCGACACTGAACTTTCCATCCGCGCTGACAGGAGGAGTGTGCCCGTGCGTTGGGGCCTTGGGATCAATACCGGCCGCATTACAGAAGGCATCCCGGACCTCGTAGCTTCCGGCCAAGGCGCACGAGAGAGTGCGGCAGACGCGGATGCAGACCTTGCCGGCCGCCTGCTGACGGAACCAAGGATAAAAGGTTACCAGCTCCAGGATATTAATCGGCTGAAGATCCAGACGGTTCGCGATCCAATCCACACCGCTGTCATCGACGAAACCGAAGTGGTTCTGCCAGAGATGAAGGAGCGGAAGGGAAGCACTCCTCTTGGAGACGGGGTAGTGAGTCACCGCCTCGTCAATCTTGGAAAGGAGGTCCGCAGGAATCAGTTCAGCCTGTTTGGGACCGTTGGAAGGAGCTGCATGAGTATGCATGAAGATTTCTAAGAAATCAAAAACGAGCTGCTTCGGAAAGCAGGAAATCGGTAAATCCTATCGTGAAGGGCATCAAGGGCATAATAATAGGCGGTGATTGCTAAGAGTGTGTGATCCTGCTTCGCTCTATTTTCTTATTCTACAAGCCATGGGATTCTTCACCCCCCGATTTATCAAGGAAGCCCGTATCCTCTCCGAGGGGGCCTCCAAGACCCTTCACCACCATCGTGACCTACTGGGAGAGGGACAGATCGCAAGCCTTCAGGAACTCATTTCTTCACTGAATCGCGCGATCCGCGGAAAAAAGATGCAGGAGATCGATCAAACAACCCGAGTGCTGGAAACCGGTTTTGCCTCC
>JBAXXS010000125.1:0-3229 GCA_037127835.1 Verrucomicrobiota bacterium
TTTGAAAAAGCCCGCAGGGTGAGGCCATCGGGAGATGGCGAAGCAATAGGCACAAGATGCACAGGCCGAGGGAAAGCAGTGTAGCAAACAAAAAACCCGTCTCCCTTTTCAGAGAGACGGGTTTTGTTAAGTTTTAGCTCACGGGATATGTTTTTGGGTGGGTGGGATGTAGGAAGGATCGCGGTAAGCGGCCAGAGATTGCTTGCGGGATCTAAAAAGATTTTCCTCTCCGATATCACGGGTGAGGTGCTGGAGGTTAAGGTCCTTGCGCAATCCTTCCGTGACACGCGTGAGGGCAAGGATGACTCCCCTCGCCGTCAGATCGGTATGGAGTTCCAAGAGCGCGCGTCCCGCCGTGAAGTCCATCGAGGTGATCGCTCCGCAATCGACGATGATGACCCTCACCCCGGGCGATTGGGCGACCAAGTGCCGGATCTCGTGACAGAAGTGAGGTGAATTGGCATAATAAAGATCGGTGCCGAACCAATAGAGAATGACGCCCGGTTCGACAAAGACACCCGGAGCGGTCTTCTCCATGCGCCAGTGGATCTCGGGATCACGAACGACAACGCCGGTGCGCGGCTGATATCCTCTGCGGACATGGTCGAGTAGTGAGACGATGATCGCCAGCACGATGCCGTACTCCACACCGAGTCCGACCACGGCGAGCGCGGTGAGTAGGGCGACATAGAACTCCTTGCGACCGCAGGCCCAGAGTTTTTGGAATCCCCGCAAGTCAACCATGCTCGCGGCAACCACAAAGACAATAGCCCCGAGGACGCAGAGGGGCAGGAACTTCAGCGGTCCGGTGAGCAGGATCAGGACGACAGCCACCGTGGCAGCGGTGGCGAGATTCGCAAGTTGGCTGCGCCCTCCGCACGACTCCAGCATGGCGGTCTGAGTGGGGCTGCCATTGACGACGAAGGTGCCGGTGAGTCCCGCGACAGCATTCGCCGCACCCAGTCCTAGCAGGTCTCGATTCTCATCCGGCACAGTGTGATGTTTGACTCCGAAGGCCCGCGCGGTCGCCGAACTCTGCGTGATGATCATCACGAAGCAGGCGCCAGCCACGGGGAGCAGAGCCTTCACGTCGGTCCACGAAACCAGTGGCAGGATGAAGGGAGGCAATCCACCCTCCACAGGCCCGATGATGTGAAATCCACGGTGTTCGAAATCAAGCAGATAGCTGGCAAGAATCGTCCCGATGACGGCAATAAGGGCGCCGGGAACCTTAGGAGCCCAGCGGCGAGTGCTGAGAATCAGTGTCAGCACAATCAGCGAAACAATCAGAGTCGGAATATGAACCAGAGAAAGATGAGAGAGAATAGTAGCGACCTGCTGAAGCGTGACCGAAGTACTCACCGGGATCCCGAGCATCTGGCCCAGCACCGCTATCCCGACTTGGAAGCCGACGCCAGTGAGGAAGCCGATCAGGACAGTGCGGGAGAGAAAGTCGGCAAGGAAGCCGAGTCGCAGAATTCGTGCGAGGATGAGCAGGCATCCTGCGATCAGGGCCACCACCGAGGCGTGGGCTAGGAATTCCGGGGTGCCGGGATGGGCTGTCGGGGCGACACCAGTTGCCAGGATTGCAGCCGTGGCTGAATCCGCCGCAACGAAGAGCGAGCGCGCACCTCCGAGCAGCGCAAAGGCGATGACCGGGAAGAGAAGCGTATAGAGACCCGTGATGACTGGGGTCCCGGCGATTCGGGCATAACCCATCGCCTGCGGGATATTCATCGCAGCCAGCGAAACTCCTGCGATGATCTCGGAGAACAACTTCCCCGGAACCAGCGGGAAGATCCCAGGGCTGAGGCCACCAATTCCTTGAATGAAAGAGGCCAGCCTGTCTCTTAATGAACTGGAAGAGCCGGGGGCGTTACCCATGCTTAAGCCAGCTGAAGACCGTGAGTAAGGAATGGCTGGAAATCCTCTGTATTCTCAGTGAGAAGCTGCGCGGAGCAACTGATGGCCGTTGCGGCGATGATGCAATCAGCCAAG
Source organism: Verrucomicrobiota bacterium (assembly GCA_037127835.1). Classification (GTDB taxonomy): domain Bacteria; phylum Verrucomicrobiota; class Verrucomicrobiia; order Chthoniobacterales; family UBA6821; genus UBA6821. The sequence continues at coordinate 1,999 of JBAXXS010000125.1, forward strand.
GATCGGGAACGACGTCCCGTGACATTAAAGAGGTGCGCAGCTTCATTGGAAACTTCTTGATCCACAGGAATCACACCCGTGAGGATCTCCGATACAAGAACGCAGTCATCTTCAGTGAGCGGGCCGCATCGAAACTCCGCCCAAGCCATCGCGCTGACCTGAACGGAGACCCCTTGTCCTATCCAGGTAAGTATACTCTCTGACAGCTTGTCCGACGCACCTCCGGCAAAGCGGATCAAGCAGTTCGTGTCGAGATGAATGGGCGTTCCGGTTCCCATCTTATCGACGGGATTCACGGGCAGTCTCGATCCACGAATCCAGGTTGATCTTGCGTGTCTTAAGTCGTTTTCTGAGTTGTTCTGCCGCTTGCAGGCGATGCTTGATCTCTTTGCTTTGGGACTGGGACTGTTCAGCAATTTCAAGACTCCTGCGGATCACTTCAGCTTGGGAGGTATGCCAGATGGTGGCCAATTTCCTAAGACGGGTAATAGCGCTGGTATCTAGGGCAAATGTTGCTCGGTGGGTCATTACAGCCATACCATAATGAATACCATAACAAATGGATGACGCAAGAGGGATGCTAAAATCAGGTTCAGGTGACGGGATTAGAGAGGATACCGATCTTCTCGATCTCGACCTCGACAGAGTCCCCTTCTCTGAGCCAACGATGGGGAGTCCTTCCCAGGCCTACACCAGAGGGTGTGCCGCTCAGAATCACGGTGCCAACAGCCAATGTGGTATCGCCGCTCAGGAATTCAATGAGTGCCGGGACATCAAAGATCATGTCGCTTGTATTGGAGTCTTGAAGGGTCTCGTTATTCACCCGCGTGGTGATGCGGAGGGCATCAGGATCCGGTATCTCGTCACGTGTGACTATCCATGGACCTATCGGGGCGAAGGTGTCGAACGACTTGCCTCGGCACCATTGGGATCCACCCCAGTCTTTCTGCCAGTCCCGCGCGCTGACGTCATTGGCCACGGTATAGCCGAGGACATGATCGAGAGCATTTTCTCGGGTGGCATTGAGACAGGTCTTTCCGATGACAATGGCCAACTCTCCCTCGTAGTCGACTTGTGTGGAGGCAAGTTTCCTCGGGATCCGGATCGGTGCCCCGGGATCGAGGAGAGCCGAAGGGTTCTTGAGAAAAAGGATGGGAAACTTCGGGATCTTTGCATTCATCTCATCGGCATGCTGGCGGTAGTTCAAGCCAATGCAGAGAATCGCGGCGGG
>JBAXXS010000126.1:0-3220 GCA_037127835.1 Verrucomicrobiota bacterium
GAGCTGGGAGAGTTCGGAGAATAAGGATGACGAAGGGGGAGGTTGCAGAAAAACAACAAAGCTAGACGGCAAAATCCCAAGCCTTATTCTGGGGTATGGAGATAGAGGCACCGATACCTTTCAAGAAGCGCACAAGTCTGCGGCTTCCTCTTGTCTCGGCCTCGGTGGAGGCTGGGTTTCCTTCGCCGGCTGACGATCACCTAGAGCGTGGGATCGATCTGAATGAGGAACTGATCCGCAATCCCGCCGCTACTTTCCTGGTCCGGGTGAAGGGGGAGTCCATGCGCGATGCCGGGATCCATGCGGGTGATGTCCTGATCGTGGATAAGTCGCTCACTCCTACCGACCGTAAGATCGTGGTGGCGATGATCGACGGGAACTTCACGGTGAAGCGGTTCCGCAAAAACAATGGGCGGATCTTCCTAGAAGCGGCGAACTCTTCCTTCGAGCCTATTGAGGTGACGGAGGGGCAGGAGCTCACGATCTTCGGGGTGGTCTCCTACATCATCCACCAAGCCAGATAGGCCAGATAGGCGAGGTAGTCATGAAATCAACTCAAGCACAGCTGCCTCAAGCACGTACGGAGAGTCGTCCTCTCTCTTATATGGAAAAGTTCGCCACTGGTTGGGGAACTCAAAACATTCATTTTACTTTTTCCGGCCCTTTTACGGAAACCTTGATCGCCAGCGCTATGCAGCAGGTCCGGATCAGCAATCCCCTTTTGCGCTGTGTGATTCGGGATTCCCATATTGTGACGATTTCACCAGCAGACATCCAAGCGCAGGAGCTTCCTATTGTTTGCCACCAGACAAGCGGAGGATCCAAACAACGGTATGAACGTGCGGCTCAGAATGCTTGGGAGGGAATGGCTCTCAACATGGTTCCCGAGAAATTATGGGAAGCACTTTTCTTTTATGACAGCTCTGGCTGCGAGATGGTTTTGCGAACCCATCACTCGATTTTGGACGGGATGTCTTGGTTTTCGTTGATCGCGGATTTTCTTAATGCGTGTGAAGGCAATTCGCTGGAGATCAAACCATTAAACCCTCCCATGGAGTCTGTGTATGAGGCTCACGCAAAGGCCATTGCCGGCCAGGAGCCTTTTGCCTTGCAAGCCTGGCTTGATACCAAGGGAACCGACTACCAGACGCAGCCCATTTTTACCCAAACAGTTTTGACCCGCCTGTCAAAGAATCTGCTCAATGAACTGAAAGTCCGCTGCGGAGAACGAGGGGTGACCGTGCATGGAGCACTCATGGCCGCCTATCTGCTGGCCACCGATAATGCTTTGCCAAAGCTCTATTCCGACATTTCGACCCGTCGATTTTGTGAACCCCGTCTGAGCCCGACATATCCCGGCATCTATATCGGCCAAGTCGTTTGGGAAACATCGGCCCTTAAGTCAGAGGGTTTTTGGGAGAGTGCAGCAAGGCTCTTGCGTGAGCTCAGAGAGCGTATCGAAGCCGGAGTCCATCTTTCTTCCAATGAAGAGTGCAGTTCGACATCGGTGGGGCCTGAAATCCTGAATATTACGAATATGGCTCCGCCGGACTTTCCCAACGGGAAGTTCTCCCTTGAATATGCATCACTTTATTTTGCGATGGGCAACTCTCCGGAGGTGCCCAGTTTCCCCGTTATTTTTTCGATCATGACCATCAACGGGACATGTAACTTACAGTTTAACTACCATCAAAATTTCTGGACCCGCGCGCAGGCTCAAAACATTCTCAGCAAACTGGTTGATATCCTCGCGGTGGAGGGAGCTGGACTGACTGTTGAAGAAGTGGAACGGACTCATGATTTCCAGCCACTAGAGAGTTAGCACCACACGGAGTATTTCCCCATGGATCAAGAGAGGTCACCATCTCCTTCGCGTCTCGCCCTCGTCGACTGCAATAACTTCTTCTGCTCGTGCGAGCGGGTCTTCAATCCCGCGCTACAGGGCAAGCCGATCGTCGTGCTCTCGAACAATGACGGCTGTATCATCTCTCGGAGCGAGGAGGCGAAGGCGATAGGCATTCCGATGGGTGCACCTCTGCACGAGCAGCAGGAAGTCATCCGAAAGCACGGAGTCCATGTCTTCAGCTCCAACTACACGCTCTACGGCGATATGTCGGCGCGGGTGATGTCGATCCTGCGGGATGAAGTGCCGGCCATGGAGGTCTACTCGATCGATGAGGCATTCCTTCAACTGCCAAACAACTTTAGCGAGGAGCATGCCCGAGCCCTGAGAGCGAAGATCCTCCAGTGGACAGGGATCCCGGTCTGCATCGGAATCGGTTCGACCAAGCTCCTGGCCAAGCTCGCCAACCGACACGCGAAGAAGAACAAGGCGCTCACGGGGGGAGTCTTCGACCTGACGCACTACTGGGATCCGGACGGGATCATGGCAGAAACTCCTACGGATGGTCTCTGGGGGGTAGGTAAGAATTTGGCGCTGCGTCTCAAGGGGATGGGGATCAAGACGGCCCTGGATTTCCAGCATGCGGATCCTGCGGCGATCAGGAAGAGCATGGGGGTAGTCGGGGAGCGTCTCCTGCGTGAACTCAACGGAATCTCCTGCCTGGAGCTCGAGGAGATGCCGCCAGATAGAAAGGGAGTGATGGCGAGCAGGTCCTTCGGGAGCGCTGTGGAGTCTCTGGAGGAGCTGGAAGAGGCCCTTGCTAACCACGTGGCCCGTGCGAGCGAGAAGGTGCGCCGCTTCGGCCTACTCGCAACGCGGATGGAGGTCTTCCTTCAGACCAACCGCTTCAAGAAAGAGGAGCCCCAGTATTGCCCTGGCATCGGGATCACCCTCGACCGTCCCACGCATTCGACATCGGAGCTGATGATTGCGGCACGCGCTCTGCTGAAAAGGATCTATAGACCCGGCTACCTCTACAAGAAGACGGGGATCCAGCTGGTCAATCTGGTGGATGAGGATGCCTATCAGCCCGGTCTCTTCGATGCGCCAAAGAACCGGATCGACGTGGACAAGATCGTGGATGAGCTCAACCGGCGACTGGGCGATCCCAAGAATCCTGTCATCACACGCGCCTCCCAAGGAACCGAGCGATCAGCCAGCGGAGTGAGTGAGAGGAAAGCCTGGAAGATGAAATCCGAAAGACACTCTCCCCACTACACGACTGACTGGAACGAGCTGCCGGTGGTGAAGGGGTAGGGGAGTTACCCGCCTTGCCGATGTCCCGCATCTGGGCTAGGATCTCATTATGCAGTTCCC
>JBAXXS010000127.1:0-2997 GCA_037127835.1 Verrucomicrobiota bacterium
CCGGAATACGACGCCGAGGTGATCGAAGTTCACCATCGCCTCAAGAAAGATGCTCCCAGCGGCACCGCACGGCGCCTAGTCGAGGTGCTGGATGAGGCCTATGGCCTTGATTACGAAAAGGATACCCGTCACGGACGTGTGGGCATGACCGGGGAGCGTACACGGAACGAAGTTGGCGTCCATGCCGTGCGCGGGGGGGATGTTGTCGGTGACCATACGGTCATGCTGGCGGCGCCCGGTGATCGTCTCGAACTGATCCATCGGGCATCCAGTCGCGAGACCTTTGCGAGGGGAGCTCTCAGAGCCGCCCTATGGGCTCGTGATACCAAGAAAAACCAGCCAGGCCTGTACGATATGCAGGACGTGCTCGGATTGCGCTGATTTCGCCTCCATTAAGACCATGCGCGCCGGTATCGCCCTCGGCTCCAATCTAGGCGATAGAAACGCTATTTTAAGAGAAGCAATCGGGCATCTCCGGGATCTTCACGAGGAGGGCGAGTTCCTTGTTTCTGGCCTGCATGAAACATGGCCAATGAATTGTCCTGCCGGCTCGCCCCTCTTTCTGAATGCCGTTGTGGAACTAGGGACCACTCTTGAGCCGTTGATTTTACTCCGACACCTGCAGTCTCTCGAAATGGCATCCGGTCGACCCGAATATCGCGGAATCAATGAGCCTCGCACGCTTGATCTGGACCTGCTATATTGCGACGAAATGACACTGCATCTCCCGGAGTTGGAGTTGCCGCATCCTCGCATCTCGGAGCGTTCCTTTGTTTTGACTCCCTTGGCTGAAATTCGTCCTGATCTTCAGCTTCCAGGATGGCATTATACTTGCCAAGAGTACTTATTATATATTCGTAATAAAGAATCCTATACCATTACCCATAAATACATAATGGAACTAAAAGAAAATCTTATATCAGTCAAGAAAGCGGGACTCCGGCAGGCATGGCTGACCGCCTATGATTACCCCTCGGCACGTCTTCTGGACGAGTCTGGAATCGATCTAATCCTTGTAGGGGATTCTCTGGGCATGGTCGTTCTAGGTCAAAAAGACACCATCGATGTTACCCTTGAGGAGATGATTCATCATCTCAAAGCCGTCCGCCGCGGGGTAACAAGGGCCCCTGTGGCAGTGGATCTCCCCTTCCATACTTATGAGACTCCCAATCAGGCACTTGCCAGTGCAAGGCGTCTCGTGGAAGCTGGTGCTGATGCCGTGAAGTTGGAAGGTCCTCTCCCCGATCAAGTTGCCCTACTTGTTTCCAATGGTATAGAAGTAATCGGCCATCTCGGGATGCTTCCCCAGCACGTCCGAGAAGAAGGTGGCTATCACCGCAAGGGGAAATCCGAAGCCGAGGGGAAAGCTCTTTTGGCTGCATCTCTGGAGTTGCAGGAGGCCGGTTGTTGCTCCCTCGTTCTTGAGATTGTCGAAGAGGCTCTTTCTGGGGTAATAAGTAGTCAATTGGACATCCCGACGATTGGGATCGGGAGTGGTCCCCACTGTGATGGACAGATTCTAGTCACCCCGGATCTTCTGGGTCTCCAGCCTTGGTTCCGCCCTGCCTTCGTCAAGCCGAAGGCCGATCTGGCCACTCCGTTCCAAGCAGCCATTCGAGAGTATATCCGAGAGACCCGAGAGACTAGTGAATTTTAAGAAATGATGTAGACACAAAAAGCGCAAAAGTAAAATCTACTTATATCCAATTTTTCTCATATGGTAGCCTGGCGGAGCAATCACAAACCCTGTGCATTCTGTGCATCTTGTGGTCATGATTCGTTTGAAACTACTTTTGATAATCTACCAAACTGATAAACGGACATGAATGGCGATATTCAGCGTAAGGCCGTCGAGGGGCAGAAGGTCATTCTGACCGGCGTTCTGCTCAATCTGGTGCTTTCGACAGGCAAGATCGCCGGAGGACTTCTTGGTCGCTCCAACGCCTTGATTGCCGACGGTATCGAGTCACTTCTCGACCTCTTCAGCTCCCTGCTGATGTGGGCAGCTCTGAAATATGCCGCCAAGCCACCCGACGAGGACCACCCCTATGGACATGGGAAGGCGGAATCCCTTTCTTCTCTCATTGGATCCTTAGTTCTTGCCGTTGCGGGTGCCTTGATTGCGCATAACAGCATCATCCAGTTGATCGCCGCGGCTCATGGTGCCCCAGTCCATCTCCCCTCGCCCTGGACCTTACTCATTCTGATCGGGGTGATTGCGCTCAAGGAGACCCTCTACCAGTTCATGGCCCGACGCGCCCGCAAGATCGGAAGCAATGCCCTCCTGGCTGACGCCTGGCACCACCGCTCCGATGCCGTGACCTCGATCGCCGCCTTCATCGGTATCTCGATCAGCCTGCTCGGAGGCCATGGTTACGAAGTGGCCGACGACTGGGCGGCCCTTTTTGCCTGCGTCGTGATCTTTTATAGCTCCTACAATATGTTAAAGCTCTCCCTGGGAGACGTGATGGATGCCCGCGTCTCGCCTGACGCCGAGAAGACGGTGATGAGTATCACCTGCGCTGTTCCAGGAGTCATCAGCGCCGAGAAATGCCGTATTCGCAAGAGCGGCCTCTCTTACATCGCCGATCTCCACATCCGGGTTGGCGGCGTCATCTCCGTCCGTGAAGGACATGCCATCTCCCACCGGGTGAAAGACAAACTCATGGCTTCGGCTTTGCCACTTGAGGATGTGACGGTGCACGTCGAACCCGAAGAAGGGTAGAGGGACGACACTTGTGAGTGTTAGCGAATAGCTTCGGTGCAGATCGCTTGCCGTAGGAATACTACGACAGCCCTCTCACTCCTTGCTCGTCACGCCTAATTCTCTTCATCCGTCTTGTGAATTTTGTGCTCAGCCGAAGGCTGCTGTGGCTAAAACTCCTGAAGGGAAATTGGCCACAACATCGAATGATGGGAAGCATGTTGGTGCCTTTGAAAAAGCCCGCAGGGTGAGGCCATCGGGAGATGGCGAAGTAAAATGACAGAAGGCACAGG
>JBAXXS010000128.1:0-2992 GCA_037127835.1 Verrucomicrobiota bacterium
TCCCCACAACATACTTCACCCAACACGCCGAGCATCCCCCTCTAAGTCGAGAGAGCAGGGAGGGAGCTGAATCCTCGTTGGGCATTATTGAAACCTAGTGAATAGGCTAGGAATGAAAACAGGAGAATCGGATTACGTTGGAGACGCGGAAGACTGGATGGAGAAAAACGTCATCTCGGTAACCGTGCTAGGAAGATAGAGGTGTGGCTGTACGCCGTGCTTCTCAGCACTCGGCTTTGAAAGAGAACAGCAACACCCCACGACGCCCAAATCACAGATCCTTTTGTTAGAACATTAAGCTGGCAACAACCTTCACGGTGCAGGGAGCGATCAACTGAGCCCCGACAACATTATTCATCACGGGCAACTCGGCGTCGGCATAGATTCGAATCTTTTTGAAGTCGAACTCGATGCCGGGTGAGAGCGAGAGTTGCTGATAGCCGGAGTTGCCGGTGTTGGCCGCAGGACCGTAATCGGAGGATTTGTTGGCAAAGAGGACCTGCCCGATGGGGCGGATCTTCACGCCACCCAGACTGAGACCCGTATTGTAAATGCCAGCCGCCGCATTCACAGCCAGGCCCGGAATGTATCCCGCTTGGTTGGCAACCGGAGCGTCAAGCTGCGCCTGACTGAACCAGGTCCAGTCGCTGTTTTTCGCAAACTTATGGTAGTGAAAGAAGCCGAAGAGGATATCCATGCTGCCTGTCCCAATCTGATTGGCGCGGGAGACATTTTGCTGCTGCCAGTATCCGGTGGGTAGTTTGAGTCCCAAATTGAATCCCGTATTCATGTTCTCGTTCTTTGAGAATCCGGTGTAGAGGGCATTCACCTGGATGTCTCCCATTCCCCACCACTGGGTGTCAGTCGGCGTGTGGATATGCTGTTTTTTGCCGTTTACATACACATTGGATGCTTTTTCGTAGCGGTAGAGGCGCTGAGCGTACGGAACCGTCAGAGAAGCACCCCAATTATTGTTCCAGTAGTATTGTACGCCTTGGGTGACCCAAGATGTCTGAAGGAGGTCGTCATGGTTCCTTCCCGCCCCCTTGCCTACTTTATTCAGACCTTGCCAGTTCTGGCTCTGGGACATGAAGGTATATTGAGTCCAGGCAATGCCGCCGGGACCATCTGGGAAGAGGTAGCTGGTACCGACGTCTTGGGAGGTGCCGCAGCCGGAGCTGCAGGCCACTACAGATGGGGAAAGAAGGTTGAGGGCAAGCAGCAGGACAGCTGCGAGGAATGTAGAGAAAAGAGATTTCATGGGAAATAGGTGTTAAATTTTTGTGTTGTGGCGCGCAATGGATGAGCAGGAAGCACGACCTTGAGGGCATCGGTCCTGATCCGGCCTGCACATGACCGGATTTCGATTGGGAAGATCGCCCCTCGAGACACATGGTCGCCCTTGAAGTAGGGGGATCCAGCCGCGATGGGGGAGAGGTTAAGCCTGGATGGGCACTGGGACGGGCGGAGCAAAACAGAGCTCCGGCATTAAAACAAAGGGTGCTGGCCCGTATGCAAATAGTCGGGAAAGGGGTGGAGGCAACTCGGATCCCAAGGAGACAACAAAGACTTCTGCTTTCTTGTCGACCTTGACGGTGACGGGAGCTTTTTCCTCGCAGGTGCGGGCCGAGGCAATTTTCTTACACATCGAGCAGGGGTGCTTGCCGTCAAAGGTCTTTGTGACGGCCTGAGTCAACGAGCCTGTCTTGGAAAAATCATGCACCATCGTCACCCAGGCGACGCCCTGCAACAGGGCCAGCGGTCCGCCGATCGCCATGAAAAGCGCGATGGCCATCATCACGGTCATGATAGGGCGCGCAGATTTCACCACATTATTTAGTACTGAATTTCTAAATCTTTCCAATAAAAGTCGACGAATCGACGAAAAACGGCGACGAAACATATAGTTCACTCAAACGATGCTTTTTCAAATTAGGAAGGAGTTGGAAGGAGGGGCTTGGAATCGCTAGTCAGCATGACAAGTCCGAAGTACATTTTTCTCGTGAAGAGTTTTCCCATCATTCCCGTGGCTCTCGCCCTTGTGGGTGCTGGCTTTATCGTGGCGGCTTTGAGTGGATTCAGCGAGCGCCCAGCGCCCAAGATTCCCGCTCAAATCATGGCTGAGTCCGCCGCGTCTTCCCCCTCTTCTTATCCTCTAACGACCTGCTTGGTATCGGGTGAAAAGCTCGGAGAGATGGGGCCACCCATAATGGTCGATTACAAGGGGCAGAAGATCGGCTTCTGCTGCAAGTCGTGCATCGGTGACTTCAATAAGGATCCTGCCAAGTATCTCGCCAAGCTCAAGGCAACAACCTCAAAGCCCTGACCTCTTTCCCCCTTTCACTTTACACTTTTCACCCTATTCCCATGTCCAATTCCCGCTACGATTCTCTGGCCCGAGTCCTCACCACGCACTCCACGAAGCTGAAGGCCGGTGAGCGTGTACTCATCGATGTTGCCGACACGCCGGAGGAGTTCGTGATCGCCCTGATCCGTGCCGCCCGCGCCGCCAGGGCAGAACCCCATGTGGTGATGCATTCGGGTCGCATCAGCCGGGAGCTGGCGCTGGGCGTCACCGCCCCGCAGGCCGAAACCATGGCGTCGATCGATCTCGCGCGTCTCAAGAAGATGCAGGCCTACATCGCCGTGCGCGGTTCCCAGAACATCTCCGAGATGGCTGACGTACCGCAGTCCCAGATGGCCCTGCTCTCCGCGAAGCTCCGTCCCGCACTCGACTATCGGATCAACAAGACGCGCTGGGTTGTCCTGCGCTGGCCGACTCCCTCAATGGCACAGCAGGCTCAGATGAGCACGGAAGCCTTTGCCGAATTTTTCTTCCGTGTCTGCACGCTAGATTATGCCGCGATGATCCCGGGCATGAAGGCCCTCAAGGCGCTCATGGACAAGACCGACCATGTCGAAATCAAGGGTTCTGGGACCGATCTGCGCTTCAGCATCAAGGGGATCGGCTCGGTCATCTGCGGCGGCGAGC
>JBAXXS010000129.1:0-2889 GCA_037127835.1 Verrucomicrobiota bacterium
CGCTTGGCATACTTGCCGCGGACTCCCTTGCTGAAGTCGTAGTGATCCAGCATGTCGGGGGTTGGCTTGGTTTTAGGAACCCGCTTCATATGTTTTCTTTTCGCGAGGATTGGCACGGCGTGCTGAGATGATGCGGAGATTGTTACCCCGTTCCGTGTGGACGACAACGAGGATTTTTGTATTCATGGCGCCGCCCATGGTGATCTGACGTTGTTCCGAAGTGGAATGTGAGGGGTCAGAGATGGTCAGCGCCTTCGGATCGGCAAAGACACCGGTTGCTTCCTCGAAAGAGACGCCGTGTTTAGAAAGATTAGAGGTTGCCTTCCTCGGGTCCCATTCAAAGGTCAGCGCCATTAGGATAATCTACTGCATTCGCAGGCAGCTTTGGCGGCAGCAATTTCCTTTACCCCAGCACTCTGGAGAAATCCTTTGCCTGTCTTGGCATACACGGGCTCTGCGGAGAAGCGATCCTGTATGGACAAAGCATCCCGCATTACCCGAAGGAAAACTGGATTGTTGGCGAGCTTGGGATCCAAGTTACTAACCATAATCAACGAGTAGTGCGGCAAGACCAAAAACGCAAGGGTCTCAACTCGATGCCTTCTTCAACTGCTCCGCCAGCTTCGCTCCAAGGTCTTTGACTGCGGCCGCCTGCTTGGGATCGACGAGGTGGCCGTCTGGGCCGAAGGCATTAAAAGCCGAAGGGATGGCGATCTGATCGGGGAGCAGGGTGATGCCAAGGTTACCTAGGAGCATCCGGAGGGGAACCAAGCCGCGCAATCCACCGAGTCCTCCGGGAGAGGCAGCCATGATGACGGCGCTCTTATCGGTAAGTGCTGCGAGTGCTGGTTCGTCCGGAGTCTCGGTCCTGGAGACCCAGTCGATGGCATTCTTTAGTGCGGCGGAATAACCGCTGTTGTACTCGGGCGATGCAATGATCAGTCCTTGATGGGAGAGGAAGAGTTCCTTGAGCCGCTTGGCCTGCTCTGGCATTCCAGTCTCCGCCTCCAGATCCTGATCGAAGAGAGGCATCGGAAAATCGCGCAGTTCGATTAGCGTGACCTCGGCCCCGGCCTCACACGCTCCCTTGGCGGCAATGGCAGCCAGTTTCTGATTAAAGGAATCGCGACGCAGACTACCGCCGAAAGCCAGGATACGGGGTGTATTCATGTTCCGAAGATGAGCGCATCCCTACAAAAAAGAAGCCTCAATGAATCAATGTTGGTTACGAGTACTTCTTCCCAAGTGCCCAAAATCCCAACCGCCTAAAAGCCTTCAGCCTATCCACCTCGATCCGTCCCACAGTCCCAAGGGACGGATCTGCTACTGCGGTACCATTGACCCGAGTACCGACCCCCAACCCTGATCCCAGATGTTGGCGATCCCTTTGGTGATCTTGTCGGTCTTCTTACCTGGCTCGACCTCCTTGGCATAGAGGATCTCCTGGTACTGCGCGTACTCGGCTTCGCCACCAACGAGTAGGAGGTTTTTCGATGGATCAGCCAGCATATAAAGGGTTTGGCCGTTCTTCTCTTCGTGGCGGATATGTCCGGGAGGTAACGACTGGAAGTGGGCGATCTGGGCAGGCGTCTGCGGCTTCACGGCACGAAATCCTGCTTGAGCTAGAAAGGTCTCTTTCTTCTGCAGATGGGTGGCGCATCCGGAGAGGAATAGCGCGAGGGAGAGGCCACAGAGGCAACAGAGGGCAAGATGTCGGAGATAACGGTTCATGCGAAGAGTATGGTTAGAGGATCAGGCAGGAGAGTCGACGGTAAGGCTTTTAGTAAAACATGGGGCCGAAGAAGGGATCCATCATTCCACCCCATCCGGCATAGTCGTCCGCCAGAAGTTTATCTTCCTTGTCGGCGGCCTGATCAGGAATGACGACCTTGGAATAGAGGATGTGCTGGTAACGCTCAAACTGGGGATTAGCACCAACAAGCAGGAGCTTCTTGCGGGGGTCTGAGTAGACGAAGAGCGTGTGTCCCTTGCGGGTCATCTGCGTGATCTTGCCAGGAGAGAGAGACTGAACTTTGGAGATCTGGGAGGGCGTTGTCGGTTTTACGGCTAGGAACCCAGCTTCGCGCAGGAAGTTCTCCTTCTGCTGCAAGTGGGAGGTGCAGGCTGGGAGAAGAAGGAGCGGAAGAATGAGGATCGAGAGGAGTGGGAGAAGTCGGTTCATGTGGAGCGTATCCCCTTGTAGGGAGGGATCCTATGCGAGTCCAAGAAAACATGCGGCAGAAGGTATACGCCGACGGATTAAAACTCGGTTCTAGGCCCGTAGCTGGCATGATAAGCCGATGAAGTCGGACCAAGATCTCTACAAGCTGCTGCGCGATCTCCCCAAGGAGGATCTCTGGAATGGGGAGGTGGCGCGATTCGACGCAGCGCCGGCCCGTGAGCGGCTGGAACGTGTGGCCGTGATCCGAGCGGTCGGGATGATCTTTTTCCGATTCGGGACGGATGAGGAACAGGCCGTAATTCGAGCCTGGCTGATCAACTTGCTGAAGGATCCTCAGGAGAAAATCCGCCGCTATGCCCTGGCTGCGCTGCCCAAGATCGGTGCGGGCGAGGTGGGGGAACGCGAGATACTGGCACTACTCAAGACCGGTAATAAGGATAAGGAGGGTAGGGAGACCCGTTATCTCGGACGCGCTCTGGAGAAAGTCGGCGGCGAAGCGACGCTTGCGCTGATCAAGGAGGGGATAGAACTGCCGGCGATGACGGTTCAGAAAGTGAAGGCGGGTGTTTCGCGCAGGGAGGATGCTGGAGGTGTTCTTCTCGACGCCCTGCTTCCCCTGCGTCATGGGGACGCTGATATGAGGGTGCTACTACGCTGTCGCCGCGGTCTGGAGGATTTCGTCCGCGAGGAAGCGGAGGAAAAACTCT
>JBAXXS010000130.1:0-2846 GCA_037127835.1 Verrucomicrobiota bacterium
AGAAGGTAATTTGTTGCTCTTCGAGCAAAGATCCGGATGGGGAGGGATTCGAACCCTCGTTACCGATAAAGGTAAACACGCTTTCCAAGCGTGCGCGATCGACCACTCTGCCACCCATCCTAGGAAGAGGTAAGAAATTAGGCTGGAACCATTCGGGATGCAAGCCGTGAGACAGGAAGGGGATTCGGTCAGCCCCTCAAAAATCTAAAAAGTGGGGAGGGATGGCCTCTGCATTAGCAGAGGTGCACCATCATGGCTTCGCAGAAAAAGCTCTCCCGCTGATCGCGGGATGGTGATTGAACTCTCGTTACCGATAAAGGTAAACACGCTTTCCAAGCGTGCGCAATACGTGGCCTTGGGAAAGGCCCGGATAGATTCCGCAACCGCGGGACCCGTAGGGCGAGCCGAGCGGGCGCGAGCGAGTCAATCGACCACTCTGCCACCCATCCTAGGAAGGGATAAGAAATTAGGCTGGAACCATTCGGGATGCAAGCCGTGAGACAGGAAGGGGATTCGGTCAGCCCCTCAAAATTTCTAAAAAGTGGGGAGGAATGGCCTCTTCGAGGTGTTGAGAAGCGCGCTTTTTGAATCTCCTCCTCTTAAATCCGGGCTTCTTACTTGCTCATCAGGAGCCCTGCGTTCATAAATGTTTCTCTTTCCCAACACAGGAAACCCATTTCTTACACACCGATGAGCGCTACCGTCACCACCGCAGAGCCAGCAGTAGAAAACATTGCTCAGGCCGTCCCGATGATCAATGTTCAGGTGAACGGCGAGTGGAAGCAGTTTCCCAAGGGGACCCGCCTCATCGAGGCTTGCATGAAGTCAGGCAGCTACGTGCCTCATTACTGCTACCATCCTGCGCTGAGTTCTCCCGGCAACTGCCGCATGTGCCTGATCGAGATGGGCACTCCGAAGATGGGACCCGATCGCAAGCCGGAGCTTGGTGAGGATGGCCGCCCTCTGATCAACTGGAGCCCGAAGCCCGCCATCTGCTGCGCCATCGAGGTCTCGGAGGGGCTTGGAGTCCGTACCAACTCGCCGCTTGTCGAGGAGTGCCGTAAGGGTGTGATGGAGTTCCTCCTGATCAATCATCCGCTCGACTGCCCGATCTGTGACAAGGCCGGTGAGTGCCGTCTGCAGGAGTTCTCCGTGGAATACGGCAACGATAGCTCCCGCTTCGAGGATAATAAGGTCAAGAAGCCGAAGCATGTCGACATCGGCGAGCGTATCGTTCTCGACGACGAACGCTGCATTCTTTGCTCCCGCTGCATCCGTTTCATGGACGAGGTAGCCAAGGACGACTGCCTCGGCTTTGTCGACCGCGGCGGCCATACCACGCTGACTGTCCATCCCGGCAAGCGTCTCGACAGCAACTACTCGCTCAACACCGTCGACATCTGCCCGGTCGGCGCGCTGACTTCCAAGGATTTCCGATTCAAGATGCGCGTCTGGTTCCTCAAGGAGACCAAGACCATCGACACGAACTGCGGCACCGGCAGCAACATCCTGATCGGCAGCCGTGAGAACAAAGTCCACCGCATTACGCCACGTGAGAACGAGGCCGTGAATGCCTTCTGGCTGCCCGATTCCCATAGGTTGAATTATACCTACATCCACCGCGAGGATCGCCTCAAGGAGCCCCTTGTCAGCGGAGGATCCGTCCGGTGGAAGGATGCGATCACCGCTGCCGTCGAATCGCTGAAGGGCCAATCTGGCGCTGCGACAGCAATTATTGCCTCGGGCCGTATGACCAACGAGGAGCTTTTCCTGGCAAGCCGTCTTGCCAAGACCCTCGGAACCGAGCTGATCGACATCCGTGCCCGTGCGCAGAAGGGCGATGGATTCCTTGTCTCCGATGATGGCAATCCGAATACCCGGGGTGCACAGCTGTTCGGTGTGACCGGCTCAGCTCCGGGCTCCCGCCTACCCGAGATCGCGGCGGGCATCTCCTCCGGCAAGATCACCTCGCTCGTGGTGCTCGGCGAGAACCCTCTTCACTGCGGCCTGAGCGAGATTGAGCTCAGCAAGCTCTCTTCACTGGTGACGCTCGATATCCTGCCGAATGACGGGCTCAAATTCTCCAAGGTCGTCCTTCCCGGCAGTGCATCCGCGGAAAAGCGCGGATCGATGGTGAATATCAACGGCCGTCTCCAGCGCCTCAACCGCGCCCTCACGGCGCCCGGCCATGCCCGCGATGATTGGGAAATTCTGAGCGACCTGCTCAAGGGTCTGGGAGCCGAAGGGGCCTCTTCCCTTGAGGAACTTTTCAAGCAGATGGCAGCTACCACACCTGCACTTTCCGGTCTGAACTTCGGCAAGATTGGCGACCTCGGCGTCACGCTGAAGGCCTGATCCATTCAGATGATGGATCTCGTGGGCATGGGGGATCCTTTAGAGCCGCTTGAACCGCTTGAGACGCTTTCGGAGTTTCTGCGTTTTCCTAGCATCTCCACACAGCCGGAACATGCACCGGATCTAGAGGCTTGTGCCGAGTGGCTGAGCGAAAAACTCACGGCGATAGGACTGACCGCGACCGTTCATCCCACATCCGGGTCTCCCGTCGTCGTCGCTACGACCCCGCGCGATCCGCAGAAGCGGACTGTACTGATCTACGGTCACTACGACGTGCAGCCGCCCGATCCGCTTGAGGGATGGACCACGCCCCCGTTCGAGCCCCGCATTGAGGAAGGTCGCATCTATGCCCGCGGTGCCGCGGATAACAAAGGGCAGATCCTCGCTCACATCCTCGGAGTGGCCGAGACGCTTCGCGAAAAAGGTGCCTTGCCCGTCAACGTCATCTTCCTGATTGAGGGTGAGGAGGAGATTGGCAGCCCGAGCCTCGC
>JBAXXS010000131.1:0-2761 GCA_037127835.1 Verrucomicrobiota bacterium
ATGTTATTGCAGATCAAGAGTCCCCAAGCCCGCGAGCGTCTCAGGAGACAACTCCTAGACCAGCCGGTGGCCGCTGTTTGTCCCGCGCAATCGGTGCAGGATTCTGTCCCACTATTACCTAGTGACTCGGACCTCCCCTCCAATTGGCTTGACGGGCCCCTCCGCGCGGCGGGTAAATTTAGGGCACATGCAGATGCTAGGGCGGCGGTGGCAGCCCTCGGGCCGTACCAGTTCGAGCGGCTGGCTCAGTTAGTGACGAACGAACGTGAGTCTACGCTCCCAGTGATTCCAAAGCCCCAAGTTGCGGAAACGTCCTCCTTCCCCGCAGACCGAATGCGGAAGGTCGGTGACACAGTTGAATGCGGTAGCCACCGGTTCAAGACGTGCCAAGGTGGACGGACGCACTCAGCGAAGCTCAAGGACAGCGATGGGGTTTTTCTACAACACATCCCATACGAGGCCCTTACATACATAGCGCCGCCGATGCGTAGCACAGGAGCCTTCGCTGCGAGCAGCGCGGTGGGGCCTCTGGTCGGTGACTCGCGGGAACCACCGCTGAGCCAATGCAAGGCTCCCCTACAGCTGGGTGAGGAAGAGCCGGCGAGCATGGGCACCCAGAGGACCACCCTCATAGGGCCCAGCAATTGCGCGACGCTCTCTTCCGGGCTGGAACCGGAGGAATACGAAGGACCAGATGCCCCGGCTCTCAGCCGCCTGGTGGAGCACCTAGTCCCGACATCCTCTGAGGGCATTTTGCACACAATTCCGGAGGAAGCCCGACCTAGCCTGGCAGCCACCTTCTTCCGCGTTCTGACCCGCCCTTTCCCGATCCACCGTATGTTCCTCTTCACCACCCTGGTTCTCCACCGGACCCCTAGGGGAGGAAGAGCAGCAAGCGCGCAGCTCCTTCGCCGCGCCTCTGCATTCGAGAACAACAAGTTTGAACTCCTGATGGCGGAGCGTCAGGCTACAATCGACGGGATTCGCAAGCGCTGCCATGAAGCTGCGACCCAGATGACGCGTGGACCGACCTACTTCTGTGTAGACGACGAAGAAGAGGGCGCTGGACCCCAGCGCATTTGGCAAACGGACTGCCTGCAACCAAATGCAGTGGATGTGAATCGCGCCATCCGTCAAGCACAGTTCGGTGAAATCTCGAAGGCCAATCGCACGCTCCAGTGCGCCTCCCTCGCAGGGCCAGAAGCCATCGACGCGCTACGAGCGCTCCACCCGGAATGCTCTGACCCGATGCCCAAACCTTCCGAGACTGGAGCTTCGCTGAAGTTTCCCACGAAGCCGGAGATCACGCGCGCACTCCGGACCTTCAAACCTGGTGCGGCGGCAGGCATTGACCCCCTAACACCAGACTTGCTGATAGAGCTCATCGAGGCACCCACCTCCACAGTGCTTGATGGACTTGTTCCCTTGCTGGGCAGGCTAATACAAGGGTGGAAAGCTGACGGAGTTGCCCAACAACTCCTGTTCGGGGCCAACGTGACAGCTCTCAACAAGAAAGGCGGAGGCATCCGCCCGATTGCCGCTGGCCACGTCCTCCGTCGCCTCGTGGCTAAAATCATGCTGCAACGCAATCGCAAGGTCATCCAGGAGTACATGGTGGCCCGGGACCAGTTCGGAGTCGGGGTCCGCTCGGGATGCGAGTCGGTAGCCTTTGCTGTCTCTCGCCTTGCAGCAAGCATCCCCAAAGATGACAACGACATGGTCATCTTTCGTTCGGACTTTGTCAATGCCTTCAACCGCATTGCCCGTGCCATCATGCTGCAGGAAGTCTACCGGGTGATCCCCGCGCTGGCGCCGCTGGCCCACTCCGCCTACGGCGATCACTCCATGCTCAAATTCGGCCGCCAGTCACTCCTGTCACAACAAGGAGTTCAGCAGGGCGACCCGTTTGGGCCCCTCTTCTTCTCGCTGGCGTTAGCAAAGATGTGGGAAGAAATCAAATCCGTGGCTGGCCCCGAGGTTTCAGACAGACTCTTCGCGGCCTGGATCATGGACGATGGTGTCTTCATGGCACCCCTCGCTGACATTTCCGTGATCATCGATGCGATGCTTAGTCTGGGGCCAAAATACGGGTTGCAGCTCAACCTCAGCAAGTGCGAGCTGATCGGCTGGAATGTACCGGACTCATTCTGGCCAGCAATCACGTCCCGCAAACACCCGGACAATTTCACACACCTGGGCGTATGCTGTGGCTCGCAGACGGCGCGAGAGGAGTTCGCCGCAAAGCTTATTGCAAAAATGAGATTACAGCTCGGAGCCTATGACAAAGTGTCGGTGAAGGACCCCATGGCAGCCTTCACCCTCCTCCGCATGTGCTCCCATCGAGCTGCACTCAACTACTTCACTCGCGTCATGGGCCCGCTCAAGGCGTGGGATGAAGCAGACACGGCAATGTTGGATTGGTTCAACAGATGCATATGCGAACTGCCAGAGGCCAAATTCCAGCGACAGCTACAGCTGCCCATCCGCTTCGGAGGATTTGGTCTGCCACTGATACAGCAACTGGCGCCTCTAGCGCACTTTGCGTGTACCCTGGCCGCCCGAGAGCAATTTCCCTCTCGGGTCTCCCTTGCTCCCGCAGCATCTCTTATTGCATCCCCTGTCCTCGCACCTTTTCCAAGTGTCACTTCGCTCATGAAGACATTTCTTACGCAGGACGGCCCCCTGGATGTGATAGCTGATGCTGCCGCTGCGAGTGATGAGACAATTGCAGAGGACGAGGAGGAACCGTCAAAGGACACCG
>JBAXXS010000132.1:0-2665 GCA_037127835.1 Verrucomicrobiota bacterium
AACTTGTATGCAAAATGCGTATTACACTTCTATTGAGGTTACAGGGAGGGTCTCGCCGTGCCATGGATGACCTCAATACTCTATCCGTTCGCGTAGATGTCTGAAGATCGTCACACTCCCCAAAAAGAGACCCCCGCCCTTACGGACGCCTTCAGCTTGGCAATCGATTTCACGGAGGCGGAACAACTGGAGGTCCTCACCAAGCACATGGATGCGAGGGTGAGCCAGATTGGGAGATCGGAGGGGGTGAGCAGGTGGTTCGCTTCGGGGATCAATCAGGCTCTGTTTTACTACCTTGACCAGAGGATGCCCTGGGTGACGGAGCTCACCAATCCTAGGAACCAGATCTCTCTCTACATGCCGATCACGAAGGGGGAGGCCCCTCTTTATAACAATCGTCCGATACAACATGAAATGGTGGCCCTCTATGGGCCGGGTGCCGAGCACTTCGACCGAGTGCCAGAGGGGACTTCGGGGGAGTGGTTTCACATCGGTCTCCCGGTCGAGGAGGTGATGGCCTCCTACACGGCCCTAGTCGGAAGTGATGCCCCAGACCTCACGGGCAAGGAAATCGTTCTAGAGAAGACTCCCAACTATTGGCCGATGATTCAGTGCATGCGGGAGATGGTCGCACGGATTGAATCGTCTCCAGAGGTACTGCACCACGTGGAGACCCGCAGGAGCATGCATGCGACGCTGAAGGAGTTCCTCATCGAGACAATGGCTCATCCGCACTCCCAGAAGCTGAGCCTCAATGCATCGGACATGGTTCCCCATCGCCGTACCATCATCAGAAGGTGCCGTGAATACATCGATGCTAACATCGACAGACCCATCTATCTCCAAGATCTCTGCTTAGCCACGGGATATGGCAAGAGGCATTTGGAAATGACCTTCAAAAGGGAATACGGGATCTCCCCGATGACATATCTGAAGCAACGCCGTTACCAGCAAGCTCGCAATCACCTGCGCAAAGGAGCCGACTCGGCGAAGTCAGCAGCTCTGCAGGCGGGATTCTGGGAGATGGGACGCTTTGCCGTGGAGTACTCCCGAATTTATGGCGAGAGCCCGAGTAGAACGCTCCTGAGGGAATAACGAACATTCCGGGAAAGCAAGGGCGCCTCTGGGATTCGGGGGACTTTTTCTAACGAACTCCTAGGCCAACTCCCGCAGATGACGGCGACGGATCCTGAGCTTCTTGGTAATCAGCAGCAGATGTCTGTCGACGGACTGGATGGAGATAAAAAGGGGAACGGCGATCTCTCAGGGTGTCCTGTTCATGCCAGGGATTAGGAAGACTTTCATCTCCCTCTCGTCGATCACGGAGGCGGATCGATGAGATCGGAAGGAACCGTCCACACGGGAAGGATCTCAAGAATCCTCTCCGGCCATCGGCCATTAACCGATCGCGCTGCTTCGCAGTCTAATCAGTTCCTTCCTGTCGCTGATTTGTTACGGCGACGAGACGCCACGATCAGAGCCACGGCTCCGAGTCCGAAGAGAGCGTAGGTCGAGGGTTCGGGGACGGCATTGGCAGTGACCATGGCAACTCGGAAACCGACATTATCGAAAGAGCCAGTCTGGGGGTCGGTGTAGATCTGGCCTGTGGACTGAAGCCAGCTGGCAGAGGTGAACCAAGCGCCGCCAGTGATCCCGCGATTCCCGTTAGCAGAGGTAGCTCCTATTGTGTAGTTGTCTTCACTCCACTGTAAAATATTTCCTGACTGACCCATCGTCCCGTAGGAGCTGAGTCCTCCAGCCGCATAGACCGAGGAGGGGCCTTGACCGTAACCATAACCGTAGACAGCCGTTCCGGCGGCGGTTCCGTTTTTCACGGCGGTCGGGGCAATATTACTCCCAGTGGCATATTGTGTGTACCCACTCCCGTTACTCAGTCCATAGGCTGCCTTGTACCATTCGTCCATGGTGGGCAGGACATAGAGGGCTAGGCTGTTGCGGAAGGGGTTTGCCGCATTATAGCCCACCTGTCCGCTTGTATAGGCGGTCAAGTTATTGCCGCTGAGCTGATAGGCCAGCGGAGAACCTGCGCTCGCGTTGAGCCAGTTCACGAAGGCGGCTGCTTGATACCAGGTGACATTGGCCGCGGGGGCTGCTCCGGTCCATGCACCGCCGCCGAAATTTTGCCCACTGGCGGTCGCTGCAGCAGCCAACTGGGTCTGGGAGATGTCATAAGTCCCCATGGCATAGTTGTAGCCTACTGCTCCATAGCCTGTTAACGGATCAGCTGCCTGGGTGGTATTCCCAATCGCCGTGAAGTCGAGTGTGAACTGGTTGGCTCCAGTACCAAATGTGGCGGCTTCGGCTGAAGCAAGTCCTGCGGCAAGGGCAAGAGCAAGAATGGTTTTTTTCATGGGAGACTGGTTTTTTGGTTAAAGAATTAATTTGCCAAGTCGCTAATGAATCACAGTTGGGAACGGTTTCAATGCAGACCTGTATGCATTTTACGCAAAGACCGTGATTTTTCCCCTTGAGGATCCCAGGTGAGGAATCGCTTGATCCAAGAGGGTAAACGGGAGGGAGGGAAGCAGACAGCAAGGCTATAGTTGGGGAGAATCTCTGGGTATTGGTAATGGGGCATCGATAATAGTGAGGGTCTTATGTAGTTGACGGGGTGCTGATGGGGGATAACCCCTTGATCAGCAAT
>JBAXXS010000133.1:0-2664 GCA_037127835.1 Verrucomicrobiota bacterium
TGATCTGCCCCTTGCTACTGATCGTCGTGGTCATGCCTTTACAATAAAAGTAAAGCGCAACAAGTAAAGGGACTTTAGAACGACAGGCTTAAGATAGACCCCAATTCCTGATCCCCTCTGACCTAAAAGCCTAGAGCCTAATCCCCTAACAGCCGTCCGCAGAATTCCACAGCACGGGTTTCGGACCAGTATTCCTTCCCGAGGGTGAAGAAGCCGAGATGGCCGCCGCTTTCTTACGCTGCTCGATGAGACGAATGATTTCCGCTTGCGGGCCCAAGCATCGTGTGGGAAATTCCTACCATGAAGGCAGAGATATCCGTCACGAAACTCGACAACAGGCTAAGGGGAATTTTCCCCTCTACATTCACTCCTGGTGATGTGCTGGAACGGGAGGTTCCGGAGCCGGGCACCGTACTTTTCCGCCTGCTCAAGCCAGCCGAGGCCCCTCTCGTGAAAGCACGCAAGTGGCAAGGGAAGGTGATGGGGGCAAAGCGCCGCATCGATGCTGCCAAGATAGCCGCAGCGATTCGAGCCGATCGCGATAGCCGGTGAGTGTGATTTGACACCGAATTACGGGCATCGATGAAAACCGTATCGAGGATCTATTGGGACAGCTCAGCACTTGTGGAGGCTCTGCACGACGAAAGACTGCGGGCGACACTGGAGCAACCAGGTAACCTCACGCGGACTCATACCATGGCAGAGGTTTTTTCCACGCTGACGGGTGGTCGCCTAGGCATCCGATACTCACCAACCGAGGCCTCAGAGATGGTTGGTTCCTTAGCGGAGGACCTTGAGATTGTGGAACTCTCGCCGGAACAAACACTCGAAGCTTTGGCTTCAGCTCATAAAAAGGGAGTCCGTGGAGGTAGGATTCACGACTACCTTCATGCAGTGGCAGCATTCCAAGCAGAAGCCAAAACCCTCGTGACCTTGAATGGGAAAGATTTCAAGGGCTTGATCGAAGGGCTCAAAATTATAGCCCCCTAAAAGGGGAGGTTCGAAGGATGTCTGTCTGCCTTTCCTATCTTTCAGAAGAAAGGAATCAGTCCGTGCATTGCTTCAAAATAATCCCTGAGAGGATTAAAAATAGTGGGGCGCCAACTGCTTCCCTGATGGTTTCTGACCTAAAAGTCTTCAGCCCAAACCGCTAACTGCCTCTGGATCTCCCCTTAGCTCCTTGCAAATGCAAGCAGGGCGCGGTGATCGTGCTGATCTGCGGCTTTCAGGGAATCGATGTAGCGTTTGCGGACGTCGTTGGGTGATTCGAGGTTGGCACCACCTCCCCAGGAGAATCGGTTGCCCCCAAGTTCCATCACGAGGAGATCTGCAGCGAGACGGGCATGACGCCCATTGCCATTCGGATAGCAATGGATCCAGACGAGTTTGTGATGGAAGCGGATCGCCAGTTCGTCAGCGGTGAAGACTCTTTCATCACGCCATGACGTTGCGTCACGGCAGAGGAGCTCTAGTTGAGAGCTGATCATTGGCCAGTGGACTCCTATGTTCCGATCGGCCTTGCGATAGTGTCCTGCCCATTTCCAGATGTTGCCTAACATACGGCGATGGAGTGTCTTAAGAAAGAGCGGATCAAGGGCGCTTGCCCGCCTCTCTCTGGTCTGGAGCCATGTTTCAGCTTCGAGAATGTTGGCCTGCTCCAACTCGTTTAGTTCGCTACGCAGAGTGATATGGCTAGGGATCAATCCTTCCTCCTCTGCAGGCGTCAGAGGTGTGGCTCCTTCGGGATGGTCTTGGTTCATTTCCAAAGGGATGAAGGCTTCTCAAGAAGGGACTTAATGATGGTTTCACGCGACTGCTTCCGAGCTGGAAGTGAATCAACGCCCTGAGCCTCCAGTTGCATGGTCTGGTTCACGTTGCCGAGCATCTCGTCGGCCTTGGCCCCGGCGCGTCGTTCCAGAGCTGAGGTGAGGCCCTTTCTCGGAACAAGGGCATAGACAAGGTCACAGTCCAGAACCTCCGCTGCTTTGCGAAGGCTCTTGAGGGAGATCGTCCCGGCGGCTTCGGATTGTTCCAGGGCGGAAGCGCTTGCCGGAGCAATGCCAAGACGTTGTGCGAAATCGACACCGCGCATTCCGAGACTCGAGCGAATAGCCCTGATCCAACCGCACGGGGGGGCTTTCGGGTTGACGAGTGACTTCCATGGGGTGAGCTTCTCATCAACTTGTTGACGGCTTAGGGCTAGGAAGGCAGTTTTCACCTCTATAAATTAGACTATAACCTGAAACAGTAAATATTTTTTTAGACTGTAGTCTAAAGAAGCGTGTGTGTTATTAGACTATAATCTAATCATATGACTGCGGTTGCTCTGGACTACAAAACCCTTATGTCAGATAAAGGCACTTTTTTGACATAGCGGACTCCGTTATGTCAAAAATTGACACTCTTAGAGGCATCAGTTTTCAGAAAAGTCACTGCCACCCCCTAATCCCTTCTGAGCTAAAAGCATTGACTCCACTTCCCTCCCGGGAAGCCGTGGCTCCCTCCGGGCTACGACTATGTCGTAGTCTACCGCGCTCCTTCCCAGGAGTTTGGTTCAGCCTAAAACGCTAACAGCCTTGGCCTCTTGGTCGCCTCTCTATTCATCGAGGTCGAACGAAATCATTTAAAAATCTGCTGAAGAATGGTTTGCATAGAATGAATAGA
>JBAXXS010000134.1:0-2549 GCA_037127835.1 Verrucomicrobiota bacterium
GTGGGAAGGTGCCGAAGGGCTGCAGGCTGCAGTTTTACCACCAAGGAAACAGTCAAGGGCCGGCGGAGGGAGCTCCTGGGGCACGGAAGATTGAAGTCAGGGGACAGAAGGGTTGATGGGGAAGGGAAGACGGGCTTTTGGCGCTCTTCAGCACCAAATCAGTGCCGACACGCTGTCCCGCTGAGACTGTCTCAATCTTACAGAAGCGCTAATGATCTGAGCTCGGAAGATGTCTTCTGAAATCCATGGCGCTATGCAGGACCCGAACAATCTGAAGCGCATCCTCATCCACCCTAAAGAGGATGACATGCTTCCCTTCTGCGGCTAATTGACAGTGTTTGAATAGATCGCTCCGAAATCGAAAGAGCCTCGGATCCGCCATAATCTCTCCAAATCTCTTCCAAATTCTCTCCAGATAAGCCTGTTCCTGGGCCGAGCCCCACGTCTCCAAGGTGTAGTCCCGGACAGATCGGAGATCCTCCAAGGCTGCTTGAGTGATCTCCAATCTCACGAATCCGACCTCACCGCGCTCATGAACTGATCCTTGGAGTCTATCCTCACGACTTGTCCGGCCTCGAGTTGCGCAAATCCAATAGCGGCTTCGCGGCGCAACCACTCATTTTCCTGATCTCGTTGAAACGCTTCTCGAAGGGCCTCCCGGATGACTTCACTCGCGTTATTATAGTGGCCAGTGGCCACCTTGGCCTTGATTCCTCTCTCTAATTCAGGCGTGAGCGATACATTCATGATTAAACGGTGCAAGCTTTAGCAATCCTTGTCAATTTTACTCTTTTCTGACGTGGTTTTACTATCCCGAACACAACTCGAGGGGCGAGGCTGGCTGGATCAAGCGGGGCAACTCCTACCTGCTGACAGTTTGAAACTCTTGCATCCATTTTTATCACGGATTGCAACGCCTACTATGTCTAAGGAAAACACTTCCATGTTCCAAGACGCCGTTCACAGCCTGATTGTCCAACCCGATGACGGGATCGCCGCCCACGAACACGGGGTGATGGGACGTCGCGGTACGAGGGCTCGAGAGGCTCAATCTTTCAATGGATTGTGCACTTTAACCCCGGAAAAGCGCTTAAAATCAGCGTCGTTGGACCAAACGCTTGCCCTCTGCTCCAGCGCGTGGGCGGCGATGAGTGCATCGGTTGAGAGCGATCCCCCAACGCCGGTTTCTTCGAGAAGTTCCATCATCAGCGACAAGGTTTCCCAAGTTGGCGCGAGAACGCGGACGCCATCAACCGCCACCCAGGACGAGACAATGGCACTAGCACGGGAAATAGCCATGGGGTTGCCACTTAGGGAGGTGTGGGTCATGAGTCGGATGAATGCCATGATCACGACAGCTGGAATACCCACGCTCTCCGACCCAACAAGTGTCTGCCGCCACCATTCACGAGCCCTCTCATGCCACGGCGAGGTGCTGTCGTAGGCATAGACGAGGATATTGACGTCAGGGATGATCATCGGGAGGCAGCGTCCTTCTCCGCCTCGATCTGGTCGTAGAGTTGATTAAGACTGGCAGTCGTGAATCCTTCCTTGAGATGCAGAGGATGAGGCTCGATGAGGAAGTCTTTAGCTTTTGTCCGGGCGGAAGTCCTACCCAAACCGATCTGTAGGGTCTCCTCGACGACAGAACGAAAGCTTTTCCGGCTTTCCACCGCCTTCTGGCGAAGCTCTTGAAGCAAGACATCACTGATGCTTAAAGTTGTTCTCATAAAGACATCATGATGTCATTTGTGAGAATGTCAATTGCTGGGCAAACTTAGGCTGACAGGATCGAGAGGAGCGCAGAGTGCACTGGTGAAAAGTAAATGGTGCGAAAGTGGGAAAGAAGCGCCTGGGGCTCGCGGAAGATCGAAGATTGGATATCGTAGATGGGGGGAAGACGGGTTTCACCCGTCGTAGATGGTATATAGAAGATGGAAGTTTGGGGAAGAGAGCGGAGACGCTGGTAAAAGGTGCGAATGTGACAGGTGGGAAGGTGAAGCGCTGAAGGGGAAGTCGAGCGTCGAAGGACGAACGTCGAGGGCTTGGCATGGCCACAAGAGACAGCAGCACTGACTCGCAACAAGGCGATTAGGCTGAAGACTGTCATGCTACTAGTGCTGACACACCGACAGGAATCGACCTGATGGAGATCGGAACCAAGACAGTGGGACCGCCGAGTGCTGAATCGAGTTTTTGGGAAAGATCAAGATAGACTGTTCCAGCCTGAAAGGCGAAACGACTTCACAATCTTGGAAAGTGATTCGGAGTTTAAAGGCACCATCAAGGCACCAACCCATTCATAAGACCATTCCATGAAGATTTCCCAAAAACCATAGAGCCTCTTTCTAAGAGGCTTTGTTTGATGGCGCCGCTTGCCGGATTATCCCTCCCTACGGGAGAGCTCTGGTTTTTCGCTTCGCCCAGTTCTTGTGCCGCTAATCGCGGCATGCCAATACCGGGCCGTGGGAAAGGCTGGGATAGCCTGCACAAAGTGCAGCCCGCAGGGCGCTAATCGCGGGAGCGATAGCGGCAATCGAACTGAAGTT
>JBAXXS010000135.1:0-2532 GCA_037127835.1 Verrucomicrobiota bacterium
TCAGCGCCACCACGCCGACTCGCACAGCAAGCGTGGTGATTTTGGAGAGTGGCTCACACCGCAGACGCGGCAGTCCTGCAGAAACAGCCACCACGCAATAAAGGAGATAGAGACTTATTCCAAAAACGAGAGCCATCAGGAGCGGGTTGAAGAGAATGGCTGCCTTGAGATTGCCGTGAAGCAGACAGCTAAGTCCCCGTGTCATGCCGCAGGCGGGGCAGGGGAGGCCTGTTAATGCATGGAGTGGACAGAGGGGTGTTGGTAATCCTGAGAGGAGCCAGCCGATAGCCAGGATGCCACCAAGCGCGATAACCAAACCCCAAGTCAGCTCCGGATCATGCTCCCCCGGAAAGAGCGGCCGCCAGAAGAATCGGGGAACCAGCAAGGACTTATGAATTAGGGAAGCTTAGGCAGCGTCGGCATACTGCCGCCCATCTGATGGCTTAACTCGGCGATGCCGAATCCCGCTGCCGTACCCAGCAAGAGAAGGAGTCCACAGCAGAGTAAACCTGGCAGGGTGATGGCAAGCGTCGCCCTCCAACCCTCCGTGCACTGCGCTTCCTTCAGCCCGATGATAATTGCGTAAGCGCCCCAAATCACGCCGATCAAGCTGCCACAGATCGGGATGATGTTGAGCACCGCCGCGCTGGCCTGCGCGTAGCAGATAACACGGAAGGTGGTTTCAAAAGGCCGATTGGCGCCGCCCAGCAACTTCAGGCAGAGATGGGTGATAGCCGAGGAGATGAAGGCGCTCACGACATAGAGCGCCGGGGAGAGCAGCACTGATCCTATCAGCGCCACGGAGAAGGAGGATCCCGTAGGCAGGCCTGTGGCATGAGGGATCTTCGGGGCGAAGAGTGCCGGATTCATGGTTGTCATCGCGATCTGGTAGAAGGCGGAGACGGCGAACATAGCGCTGCTAAGCAGCACGAAATAGAGCAGCGGATTGGCCAAGCCTCCAGACTGCTTCATGGTGGCGAAAGTCTGGGTTGGGCGTAAAAGCACATCGCCAATCGTCTGGGAGAGGGCAGCGAAAAAACCAAGAGATGCACGCTCTTCCCAAGCGGGGCCGTTGCCTTCAGCCGGTAAAGCGTCGAAGGATGTCTCGTCAAGACTTGCTGGATCAAGAGAAGGCGCAGGAATCTCCATGCCCCATTGAGGAGCCATCTCCCCCAGCGGCTTCCACTCGGCCATCCCCTCGCGCCAGGCAAGATCTCCCGCCGAGAAACGGCCGGAATGAATTCCTTCTCTGACGGCCTCTTCGCTGAACGAGCCTAGGGACTGGTGATTGCGCGCAATGTGGATGTTGGACATGGGGAGAGAAAAAGCTGAAAAGCTGAAAGCTGAAAGCTGAAACTGTTAAGGCACGGGGGCACAGGTCAGCATGCCCAGGCACAGTTCAGGACATAGGTGCCGGGGTTGTATCCTGAGACGCGTGTCTTTTTGGTCTCCTCGTGCGGTTTGACCCTAACCTTGATTTCCTGCGTTCCTGATTTTTGAAATGCTGATAAAGGTCATTTTCAGATGGATTTCTACCAACGCTTCCTACGCCCAATCTTTTTTGCCCTGGATGCCGAGCAGGCCCATGACGCCGTGATGAGTCTGCTGGAGGCTGGATCGCAGTATCCCGGTCTGGTTCGGTTAACCGCAGGTAAGTCCCTGCCAAAAAGTCCCCGCACGGTGGCGGGAATCGAGTTTCCGAATCCGATCGGTCTTGCAGCCGGGATGGATAAGAACGGAATCGCTCTTCCTGCATGGGAGGCGTTGGGATTTGGCTTCATGGAGATAGGGACGATCACCGCGCTGGCCCAGCCGGGCAACCCGAAGCCACGGCTCTTCCGCTATCCCGAGCAGCAGGCCCTGATCAACCGGCTTGGATTCAACAATGAGGGAGCTGAGTCGGTTGCGACGCGTCTGGAAGGACTTCGCTCCGCCAGTCGCTGGCCGCGTATTCCCGTGGGTCTGAACATCGGCAAGTCGAAGGTGACGCCTGCCGAAAGGGCGCATGAGGATTACTTGGCATCCTTCAAGCGCCTGCATGTTCTGGGTGATTACTTCGTGATCAATGTCAGCTCGCCCAACACTCCGGGTCTGCGCGATTTGCAGTCGACCGAAGCGCTGGGCCGGATCATCCGTACGCTGCGCGACTGGGAGGGAACCTCACGTTGCCCGCTTTTCGTGAAGGTCGCCCCCGATCTGGCGGAGGAGGACCTGATCGCAATCGTTCAGCTTGCTGAGACGGAACAGCTCGCGGGCCTTATCGCCACGAATACCACGCTCGATCACGCCGCGATTCCCCATTCCAAAGATCAGACTGGTGGACTCAGCGGGGTTCCTGTCCGTAACCGCTCCCTGGCGGCATTGCGCACAATCCGTCAGCAAACAAAAATTCCTGTGATCGCCTGTGGAGGAATCAGTGATGCCGACTCAGTCAAGGAGCGGCTAGATGCCGGAGCCGATCTCCTACAGGTCTACACCGCCTTCATCTACCAAGGCCCCGGCTTACTTAGGAATCTAGCTGCCGGCTTTTAA
>JBAXXS010000136.1:0-2385 GCA_037127835.1 Verrucomicrobiota bacterium
TTCCTAGCCAAGGTTTGGGAATGGAAGGAGAAGCACGGTGGCATCATCATCGGGCAGTTGAAGAAACTCGGAGCCTCCTGCGACTGGTCGCGAGAGCGCTTCACCATGGACGAGGATTATGCCCGCAAGGTGCAGGAGGTCTTTGTCGATCTGCACAAAAAAGGCCTGATCTACCGCGGCAAGCGGATGGTCAACTGGTGCCCCATCTCACTCACAGCCCTGAGTGACGAGGAGGTCATCCCCAAGAAGCAGAAGGGATATCTCTACCATTTCAAGCTCGAGGTTGTGGAGACCCCGGGAACCTGGCTGGAGATCGCGACTACACGTCCCGAGACCATCATGGGAGACACGGCGATCGCCGTGAATCCGAAGGATCCCCGCTATGCCCATCTGATCGGCAAGCATGTCCGCCGTCCCCTTCCCCTGAATGTCGAGGCGCTCCTGCCGATCATCGGCGACGAGGCAGTCGACTTCGAGTTCGGCACCGGCGTTCTGAAGGTCACCCCTGCCCACGACAAGGCCGACTACGAGATTGGACTCCGTCACAACCTTCCCGTTATCGATATCATGAATGCGAACGGGACACTCAATGATCTTGCTGGCGAGGGATTCGCAGGGCTAGACCGCTTCGAAGCACGAATGGAGGCCGTCGAGCGTCTGAAGGAACTCGGCCTTCTGACCAAGGAGGAGCCTTATGAGAATAATGTCGGCTTCAGCGAGAGGGCCGATGTCCCCGTGGAACCGCGCCTGAGCGAGCAATGGTTCCTGAAGTATCCGAAAACCGTCGAGGCCCGTGCTGCCGTCAAGGATGGCCTGATCCGTTTCTTCCCCGAACGCTGGGAAAAGGTCTACGACCACTGGCTCGAGAACATCCAGGACTGGTGCATCAGCCGCCAGCTCTGGTGGGGCCATCGCATCCCGGTCTGGTATCCGCCACAATCATCGACAGGAGATTCCCCGGAAGGCATCCGCGCCCAGATCGAGTCACCCGGCGAGGGGTGGACTCAGGATCCCGACGTGCTCGATACCTGGTTCTCCTCCTGGCTCTGGGCTCACGAGACCATGGACGAGGCCGTCCGTGACAAGTTCTACCCGACAAGCGTGCTCGTCACCGGCCCCGACATCATCTTCTTCTGGGTCGCGCGCATGATCATGGCGGGGCTTGAATTCACGGGTGAGATCCCCTTCCGGGATGTCTACTTCACCGGCATCATCCGCGACAAATCAGGGCGCAAGATGTCGAAGAGTCTTGGCAACTCACCAGACCCGCTCGACCTCATCGCCAAGTACGGGGCCGATGGCCTCCGCTTCGGCATCATTCGCGTCGCCCCGCAGGGACAGGATATCAAGTTCGACGAGAAGCAGATCGAGGAGGGGCGTAACTTCGCCAACAAGCTCTGGAACGCCGTCCGCTTCCGCGAGATGCATGGGACTGCAAACCCCTCCCCCGACCTTGTTGACTTAGATGGATTTGATGGGCCGGATGGAATGGAACTTCCCGACATCGCGATCCATCTGCTCGAACGCTTCGACACCATGCACACCTCGCTGCGTGGAGCCTATGCCGACTACCGCTTCCACGAGGTGGCCGGCTTGCTCTATGACTTCTTCTGGGGCGACTACTGCGATTGGTTTGTCGAGGCTGCCAAACCGATTCTCTACGGTGAGAATGCTGAAGATAGTGAGAAGTCCTCTGCCAAGGGCGCTATCCTTGCCACCATGGATATCGTGCTTTCGGGTATCCTGAGGCTCCTGCATCCGCTGATGCCCCATCTTACCGAGGAGCTCTGGCGCCACCTCGGCTACACAGCCGATGCCTCCGCCTCCTCCACGGATGCCAGAAAAGGGTTTCTTCTCTACACCCAACCACCGAGAGAAAATCACCTCGGCGGCATTTCTCAAGAGAGGATAATTGCGGCCGGAGAGAAGACCAGGGCGCTTTATTCCGCGGTCCATGCCGTGCGCAACCTCCGTTCGGAATTCAAGATTCCCTCCAAGCAGCAGGTCCGATTCCTGCTCTTACCCAAGAAAGATTTGGGTGAATTCACTCCTCTCCAGTCCGCGATCTTTGCGGCACTCACCAAGGCTTCCGCCGTGGAACTTATCACGGGTTCGGCCCCCGCGGGCACGCCCGGCATCCTCACAGATCTCGGCACAGTCTCCATGCCTCTCGAAGGACTGATCGATCTGGAAGCCGAGAAGACCCGGGTCATTACCGAGATTGCCAAGGTCGAAGAGGAACTCACCAAGGTGAATGCCAAGCTGGCTGATCAGAGCTTTGTCGAGAAAGTCCCGGCAGCCGTGCTTGATGATCACCGCCAGCGCCACGCCAAGTGGAGCGAAAAGCTTGAGACCCTCAAGACCACTCTGAAGACCTTGGGATAA
>JBAXXS010000137.1:0-2189 GCA_037127835.1 Verrucomicrobiota bacterium
GAGGCAAATCGCTCCGGCCCCCACTCCGCGATAATCTCACGGCTCTTCTCTCCCATCTTCAATCTTCCATCTTCATCACTTGAAATCCTCAGCATGAGATGCGCAAGCTGCTCCTCATTGGAGGGATCGAAGGTCCAGCCATTCACCCCATCCTTCACCAGATCAGCGGCACATCCGCAGCGATTGCTTACCAGAACTGGAAGACCCGAGGCCATCGCCTCATTCACCACTAATCCCCACTGCTCCGTCGTGCTTGCGTGAATGAAGGCTCCTGCGTTGGCATAGTATCCCGGCAACTCTTCGTATTGTTTGAATCCAGGCATCTGAACGCAGGACTCAAGACCAAGCTCCGAACGAAGCTTCTCCAGCTCCGACCGCAGCTCACCATCTCCTAGTAAGACCAAACCCCATGGAGTGGGTTGTTCGTTGCCAATTGATAGTTGCTGAGTCTGGCCCTCGACTCTCGACGCTCGTCCCTCGACTAGGCGAGCCGCGTCTCGTCGATACCTCTCATACGCCTTCAGTAGCCGAAATAGATTCTTCTTCTCGATGAAGCGGGCCGATGCAAGGAAGTAAGGCTTCTTCTTTTCCCACAACTCCCTCTCCTTTTCACTTTTAGCCTTTAGCCTTAAGCCTTCAGCTTCGAAGAAGCTGTTATCCACCGCATCATATCCTAGGAAGATCCGATCCGAGTGCATATCCAGCTCCTCCATATAAGACCGATGGGGAGTTCCCCCGACCAGCGCCGAACTGAACAGGCCGATGATCCGCCGCTTCACCCATTCCTTGATCGGCTTACGCACATCATCCCATGCCGTTGACTCGGACATGACGACGGCGGGCACCTTGCGCGCCAGAGACCATTGAAGCGCAAGCAGAGCCCCGCGATACCCCCAACCGGGGACGACCAGCACATCAGGTTGATACTCGTCGAGAACCTTTAACAGCCGCCTTTGAAACTCCTCCGGAGAGAGTTCGTGACTCGACCCCCGATCGTTTAGCGCAACCCGCTTGAGTCCGGCAGCTTCAGATGCATTCCAGTCATACTCAGCACTGGAACTTCCGAACTCCACAGCCAGCACATCACACGCAGCTGAAGCCGCTCTGAGGCGAGCCAGATGATACGGCCCGAAGTTATCGAAGAGGATGGCGACGCGAGGCATGGGGGTCTTAGTCGAGAGACGAAAGTCGGCGGTCGAGCGCTTATGACCCCATAGCACCGAGTTCTTCGTTCATTTTAGGCCGCGCACAATACCTTGATGAGTTGGATCATGTGTTCAAGGGCATCCCTGATCTACGGATAATCCTCACCTACCTCATCGAGCTCGCCTCCGGGGTAATGCTGTTCCCAAAACTGCTCCGTAAGATTACGGCAAGCTGCTGCAAATTCCTCGAATCGCAGATCTCTCTCACATGCTTCTGCAAGCAAACGATTTAGGTCATGGGTTTTCACCACGTTCCATTCCCGCGAAACAAGAAAACCCTTGAGATACCTCTCCGCACCTTCGTGCAGCAGTTCTACACCTGACCATGAAGAACCGAAACGCTCAAAAAGCGCATCGGCTTTTTCAAGTCTGTCAGCCGCCATCATGAACCAATCAGAGGGACTTCCCGGATCGGTTTTCATAAGACACGGATACCCTTCTCAAGAATCTTCCCAAGGTAAGATTGCACATCGGTTGCCCCGGACTCGCATTCCTTGGGCTCGGCCAGCATCAGATCAAAAGAGATTGGGCCTGAACTGCGCAGAAGAGGCCACCACGCCGAACGGATAGCAATTTTGTCTTTTAACCTGCTCTGCTCGATCGGCTTAATCACAAGAATATCAACATCGCTGTCCTTATCGGGAGATCCGTATGCATAAGAACCGAAGACCACTACCATTTCAGGATGAAACTGATCTTGTAAAACCCGCAGAAAAGGGCGGAGCTTCCCAGCAATGCGATGCAACGGAAACTTTCGGTCCTCGAGAACATACTCGCGGATGCAGCCATCTGCTATCTGAGGGGACTCGACCTGAGCTGATTCCATTAGTTCAATAATATCGTCTTAACTCGAGAGCGACAACCGGATTCCTTAAACCTCTGGATTCTTAAGCTCTCGTTTGGCTCATTCATTCTCCTACATCGCGCCTTTAGTAGAGCTACCTTCGGTAATACCGGAGCATGGGGATGCTCGGGATAGCCTAT
>JBAXXS010000138.1:0-2132 GCA_037127835.1 Verrucomicrobiota bacterium
CGGTTTGGAATCGAACGTCCGCGGATGTAGCAGAGGGCCTCGATCTCGAGGAGTCCTCGCTGGATGAGCTGCTCGTAAGGCTTGAGCGGGGTCATCTGTGAACCCCCAGTATTCTCCGGCTGCTGGACGGACTGTTTCTTCTGCTTCTTCCGCTCGGAGGCATGGGGCGCACCAGGCCCTTCATTCCGCTGAGGATGGATGGGAAGGAGCACCTCGAAGGCGTCGTAGATTGACTGGAGCCAGGGGTGGAGTTTTTCGTTCAGGGTGCCGGGTAGGAAGCCGAGTGTATCGCCCATGGCGACCACGGGACGGCTGACCGTCATGCCGTTGTACTCGCGCTGACCTGTGAGGTAGAGACCCGCGGCAACGGCCATGAGTGTCTTGCCAGTTCCGGCCTGGCCATAGCAGGTGATGAGTGAGATGGAGGGGTCGAGCAGGGCGTCGAGGAAGCAGAGTTGCCCGAGATTCGCCGGGCGCAGCTCGATGCCACGGGGCATCTGGAGGCTCTGAGGAACCTTGAGCCGCTGGAAGTGGCCATTGCCGATATGGCGGGCCGGCATGAGTTTCTGCTCGGAGGCTTCGAGGAGGACATACTCGTTGATCTCGAGTTTGCCGGTGCGGCTCTCCTCCAGATCGATGCTCTGAGCGCTCCCAAAGCGCTGGAGTTCATGGGCCTCGACCTGGATTTTCCGAAGCTCCCCCTCTTCGGCGTCCTCAGCGGAGACCTTGTCGTTGAGGTAATCCTGGCAGGTGATCCCGAGGGCCATCGCCTTGAGCTGCATGTTCAAGTCCTTGGTGATGAGGACGGCAGGGGTCTTCTCCTGCTCCTGAAGGGCCAGGCAGGCTGCCATGATCTTGTGATCGACCTGACTCTTGTCCGGGAAGATCTCGATGAAGCGCCGGATCGCGGCGGAAGGATGATCAGTGTTCAATGCGTCATTGATAAAGATTCGGACGGTGCCACCCCCAGCGGTCGGGACGCCGCTGATCACTTTGTTGGTCTGATGATCAAAGGTCTGGGTCAGGAAGCGATGGACGGTGCGGGCATTGGCACCGCGCTCGGTCTGCTCGTTCTTGAACTTGTCCATCTCACCGAGGACCTCGACCGGAATGAAGATATGATTGTTTTCAAATCGGTTCAGGCAATATGGGTCATGGAGCAGGACATTCGTATCGAGAACGAAGTTCTTCACCGCGCTCGCAGCCTTTTTGAGTTTCTTTTTACCGGTGGCCTTACTAAGAGGAACTACTGGAAGGAGGATGCTCTGTTCTTCGGAGGTTTCCAGCGGGGCGGTTCGGTGCATGATGTGTGTTTTTTATAACGATGGAGTTAATTTAATGACGGAAAGTGGACGTAAAAAAGAATGGGAAACCATGGGGGGACGAGCTTGCCTCTGTGCGATCTCCGACCGGAGATGCTTAAACCACACCGAATCAATCTGGTGGCGGGAGTTGCTCAACTCTTTCTCTGTATTTCAGTACGGGTATCGTAATACAACCTTAAAATTGTGGCGGTTTAGTCATTTTTAAGATTTGAACCACTACTGGTGGTGTGATTATTGCATGATCGAGACAATCCAACCAAGCGATGCGCCGTAGATCATGTGGGCAAGGAGTTGGGCCAACCCTGTGCCTAAGCCCTTCTCATGATAGCCGGCAACCGGGTGATGCTCCATGATCACGATGCTGACAAGTAACATGATGATCACTCCATGCAGGCAACCTAGGAGCAGGCCTGTCATGGCATTGAAGGGGAGGCGGGAGAGATTCAGAAACCCCGCATAGAGAAACGCGAAGAGAATGCCCATCGCGACATGGAGTAATAGCCCCAGACGAAAGATCCTCTCCCGGCGACCCGTCATCAGAGACCCAACTGCTCTAACCACATCGATCTTTCCCCAGCTCATCCAGCGAGGAAGTAGCAGAAATGCCGTCATCATGAACGTGCCGACAATGCCGCCTGACAAAAGGGAAAGTATGATCTTCATGACTAAATTTACGATTCTGCTGCTCAGGAAGAACGGCTTAAGGCGTAAGGGATTTGCGTATCTTCACCCGCGGCATGTGTTACCCATGTCTAGAACCAAGGTGTTACCTATGTCCTGACCCACGCCCCGTGCCGTGCCAGTATT
>JBAXXS010000139.1:0-2082 GCA_037127835.1 Verrucomicrobiota bacterium
GCGACCAGCAGGAGATCCTGATCGAGAACTACGAGCCCTCCGAGTACACCCACTCGTTGGTTGCCTGATCGTTGTCGGCGATGCCGACAACGAAGGTGAATAGACTGAAGACTGTTAGACTCTCAGGAAGGCTAGGCGGCTTTTACGCCAAGGGCGCGGAGAGTCTTCCCTAACTCCTAGCTTCTAACTTCCAGCTTCCAGTCCACACTTCATCGCTTTGATGTGAGCGGCGTCATCAGATAAGCTAGCTTTGTGTTTTGGTTC
Source organism: Verrucomicrobiota bacterium (assembly GCA_037127835.1). GTDB lineage: Bacteria > Verrucomicrobiota > Verrucomicrobiia > Chthoniobacterales > UBA6821 > UBA6821. The sequence continues at coordinate 265 of JBAXXS010000139.1, forward strand.
TTAAGAGAACCCAACCGAGAAATCCTCCTCCAAGGATCAAAAGCCAGCATTCCCCAGGCTCTGGAACGGAATCCATGATGGCTGAGCGGTAGGAGGCCACGTCGATGCTGTAGGTGAGGGAATTATTAAGGATGGCTGTGTTGGCTGGTTGGTTCGGAAGGGTAGTCACCAGGTCCATGACACCTGCCAGTTCGTAAGTGCCGTCGTCGAGCAACTTGAAAACCCCGCCGCCCGAGTCCCCGACGGCGGCTTGGGTGGAAAATATGGTGCCCTCATTCACCGAGTAGCGGAAGGTGGTCTGGATCATCGAGGTAGCGTTCACCGTTGTGACCTGATCCGCATAATTGTATCCCCAGCGCTTGGATCGCGAGGAGAGTTCCTGAAAGCCAACGGCGTTTGCGCTGCCGGAATTTGTTTCCGTCCATGTCCAGTTCGTGGTGCTCACGCTCCAGTAGGTGGGATTGGTAGCCCTGTCCCTGCCGTACCCTATCATGGAGAGGGGGTCGGAGAGCGCGGAGGAATTCGGATTTCCTGGCACGGGTGAGGCGCTTGCAAGGCTGAGATTTGCCAGCAGGGAAAGACCCGTGCCTGAAGCTACCGTGATCTGATAGGCATACAGATCGAGGCCCGCGATGTTGGTGCCGGTTCCTGACACTGACTGATATGTGGCGCCGTTGATGGAGAAGTTACGGTTTCCCCCATCGTTGTAGACATGGCCTGCGGTGAGCACCCAGTTCGCGCCGCCATAAGCTCCAAGATAGACGCCCGAACCGCCATTCACCATCCCGACATAACCCCAACCCAGGTCACCCCACGAACTGGCGGGGGCGGATGCATTGCCCGCCCCTGTGCCGGAACCGATCACGATGGCAAACGATGGGGTTGACGAGGCAACCGTGAGAACGACCAGCAGGAAGATCCAGAGGTTCCTGATACTCATATTCTAGGCACAAAATCACAGCATTGGCTGGGTGTCAACGCCTCCTACCACTGTATCGCCTTAATCCGGGCAGCGGCCTCAATCGCCTTCTCGCGGCTATTGAAAGCAGAAATGCGAAAGTAGCCCTCGCCAGCTCGGCCAAAGCCACTGCCGGGAGTAACGACGATGTTCGCCACGTTGAGCATCCGGTCGAAGATCTGCCAGCTGGTTTGTCCAGCCGGACCATGGACCCAGATGTAGGGAGCGTTCACACCTCCATAAACCTTCAGACCGCACGACTGCACAGCCTCGCGCAGGATCTTTGCATTCCCCATGTAATGCTCCACAAGAGCGGAGACCTCGGCGCGTCCCTTCTCACTGTAAAGAGCGGCAGCCCCCCGCTGAGTGACATAGCTGACGCCATTGAACTTGGTGGTAAAGCGACGATGCCAGAGGGGATGGATCGGGCGGTGCTCGCCATCGGAGCAAAGAGCACTCAGTTCTTTCGGAACAACGGTAAAGGCGCAGCGGGTACCGGTGAATCCGCCATTCTTGGAAAAACTACGAAACTCGATTGCGCACTCACGAGCACCGGGAATCTCGTAGATCGAGCGGGGTACAGAAGGGTCACTGATGTACGCCTCGTACGCGGCATCGAAGAGAAGGATCGAACCGTTCTTACGTGCATAGGCCACCCAGGCCTCCAGCTGTGCTCGCGTGGCCACAGCGCCGGTCGGATTGTTGGGGAAGCAGAGGTAGATGATATCAACTTTCTCCTCCGGAATGGCGGGCACAAAACCATTCTCCGCCGTGCACTCAAGGTAAGTGATTCCTTCGTAGGAGCCGTCTTCCCGACCCTCGCCCGTGTGTCCTACCATCACATTGGTGTCGACATAGAC
>JBAXXS010000140.1:0-2035 GCA_037127835.1 Verrucomicrobiota bacterium
GTGAGTAGGGAGAAAATCTCAGGCGCGAGTATTTGTTTCATGGGGGAGAACTTTGGGAATGCTATGTCTGAATTTATGTAAGAGTGTGGCACTGTCAACTGCCTACCTGGCTAAAGTGTAAGATAGTTAATGGAGGTATGACAGAAAAGACAACGTTTCGTTCAAAATAATTGAAGGGAAAAATTAGGTGAGGAGGGGCGGAAAAGGGATGAAACTTGAAAGATGAAACTTGAGTAAGAGAAAGCTGCCGGGGCGGAAAAGGGATGCCGTAACGGATGCGAAGGACCGGCCGGCCAAGCTAAGCTGAAACCGGAAACCGGAAACTTGAAACCTGAGTATGAGAGGAAGACAGAACCTGAACCAAGCCGCTGCGTAGCAACGGACGGGCAAGCAAACTTGAAAGATGAAACTTGAGTAAGAGAAATCTGCCTAGGCGCGAGGCAGGGGTCAGGACATAGGTGCTGGGGATACTTCGATAATATTGACAAATCACCATATTACCATATACTCACCCATATAAAGACGACTCTTGATCTGCCTGATGCTCTCTTGATGGAGGTCAAAGCTGTGGCCGCACGCCGTCGGACGACGATGCGATCGATCATGGAGCATGCCCTGCGTCGTGAACTTGGTGAACTTGCTCCCGCTAAGAAAGAGCAAGAAGTTCTCACGGAAGTGAATGCCTATGGATTCCCGATCCTGAAAAGGAGGGGTCGAGGGAGGCTCACCACTGAGATGGTATTCGCGCTTCAGGATCAGGAAGTAGAGGAGTAGCCCATGGTTGTTCTGCTGGATGTGAATGTGCTGATCGCCCTGGGGGATCCGTGTCATGTTCACCATGAACGGGTGCAGGAGTGGTTCCATCATGAGCGAGCTCGGCCATGGGCTACCTGCCCGATGACTGAGAATGTATTCCTAAGAATCCTCGGTCACCCAAACTACAAGGACTCGCCGGGATCGCCCGCAGAACTGCAGGAGGCTCTCAGGATGATCTGTTCGGCTCCCGGGCACCAATTCTGGAGTGATGCCGTCTCACTGAGAGACGAAAAGAAATACCCTCAACTTCCTGGTTCCAAACAGCTCGTGGATTTCTATCTCCTGGCACTTGCAATCCATCACAAAGGAAAACTTGCCACCCTAGATCGCCGGATTGATGCATCGGTCATCCCCGGCGGAGAGAAGGCTTATCTCGTGATTCCCTAAGCGGGGTGGAAAAGTAGCCACAAGATGCACAAAAAGCACATGGGGGGCATCGATATCGGATCCCGTCATTTGTGTTTCAAGAGCCGTCCCGTGTCAGACGGCCATGGATCTCTCGCAATCCCCACTTTCGACTTCAACTTGTTACCTCCACTTTTGCCTTGTGCCGCTTGTGCATTATGTGGCCAACAATGAATCTAAGAATAAGTCAGGATCTCGGAAATGATCCTAGACGTCCGTTCCAGTGCCTCCGAAGAATGAGCTGTTGAGAGGAAGCCTGCTTCGTACTGGGAGGGGGCGAAGTAGATGCCTTCCCTGAGTGCTGCGTGGAAGTAGCGGGCGAAGGCAACGGTATCGCTCCGCTTGGCGTCCTCTAGGTTCCGAACAGGCCCCTCGCAGAAGTAGAGACAGAACATGGAGCCGATCCGGTGGAAGGTGAGGGGCTTACCTTTGATAGCGGTTTTCATAGATTCCTCCAACTGTGCACCGATCGACTCAAGGAGAGCCCAACCATTGATCCGCTCCATCTCACTGAGTTGAGCGAGTCCCGCAGCGAGGGCGAGGGGATTTCCGGAGAGTGTGCCGGCTTGATAGACAGGGCCCAGCGGCGCTAGCTGATCCATGATGTCTGCACGACCACCGAAGGCACCGACGGGAAGGCCGCCGCCGATGACCTTGCCCATGGTAGTGAGATCAGGAGTGATCCCGTAAATCTCCTGAGCTCCTCCCGGAGCGAGTCTGAATCCGGTCATGACCTCGTCAAAGATGAGGAGCGCCCCATGCTCGTTGCAGAGATTCCGGATGGCTTCCAGATAGCCGGGCTCGGGTAGATAGA
>JBAXXS010000141.1:0-2030 GCA_037127835.1 Verrucomicrobiota bacterium
GCGGGCAATGCATCTTCTGTGAAGGCGGTGATTGCCGATCCCGTCTACATCATGGACACCTACTACCGGTTCCGAGTCATCAACGCCAAGCAGTTCACTCCGTGATGAAGTCGCCATGGAAAGCTGGCTTCCGGTCGCGTGCGGCCTTCAGCATGATGGAACTTCTCATCGTGATGGCGATCATCGTGATCATGGCCTCGCTGATGGGACCGTCGCTGAGCACGGCACTGCGCGGCACCCAACTGACTCAGGCCACCGACAAGCTGATCGGGGTGCTGAGCGTTGCCCGTCAGTCGGCCGTCACCAAGAGCCAGACCGTGGAGGTCCGCTTCTATGCCTATGTCGATTCCCAGTCTCCGGGAGATACGGGTCACGGGCATGCCATCCAGGCTTTCTCAATCAATGACTCAGGCGATGCGGTTCCCATCATGAAGGCGCAAATCCTGCCCCAAGGCATCGTGATGACCACCAACGCCACCTACTCCACCCTGCTCACGCAGACAAATTCAACCGCGCCGTCACAGGTCAGCATACCGAGGGCAGGGACAACTTACACCTGTTCAAGCTTCAGGTATTACCGGGGCGGAGTCACCTCACTGGCGGCGTCGCCTTCCTCCTCACAAGTCTGGGGTGTGACCCTGGTCAACCAGACCGACACCTTGGGATCGAAGGCATCCTCTCTGCCCGTCAATTACACGACGGTGGTGATCGACCCCTTCAACGGATCCCTGAGGACCTACAGACCCTCCCTGTAAAGGGGACGGAAGATGGGGGAAAGGGCTACGGGCTAGGGGAAGTCGAGCGTCGAGAGACGAGAGTCGAGGGCCAGATGGGGAGATGATGAAGCGGCCAGAGTTCATGGTTGAGTATCCTCAAAATAACCGCGATTTTTCTGGGTATCGACAGATTCCAAGCCAACCATGCCATTGCCGTCCAAGCTCCCTGCAAAAGACAGGCAAAATCCTCACAACAGAACATCCATGAAATCACGCTCAAAAAAAACCACTCAGGACAGATACCTTGTCATCGGATCCCACGGACCCGGATTCACCTCACAGGAGGAGGAACTTGCCGTGCTCCAAGGCGGGATCATTCCCTCCTTCGAAGCCCTCAGGAAACTTGAGGAATCAGGCATCATCCTTGCCGGCGGACTCCCGCTCGGAGAGAGAACACTCGTTTTCATCATGGAAGCCTCCTGCAATGAGGAAGCGGACCGGATCCTGCGCGAGTTGCCTTGCTGGGGTGCCTTTGACTGGGAGGTCAGACCTCTCCTAACTTTTGCAAATCGTTCCAAGGAGGAGCAAAGCATCGTTTCCAAGCTCAAGAAGATTCTCAAATAGGTTGATCCTATCAATCTCCATCCCCCTCCCCTTTCATGCAGTGGGGATGGAGTTTGATGCCATTATGGCATGCGCCGAATCCCGAGGTTTTTTTATGCGTTATCTCTGCCGCCCGGGAAAACGCTGAAGATCGATCGACGCTGAACCACCATCGAGTGAGCTTCCTTCACGGGAAAACAATCACCTGGCTTGCGACAGCCTTGGCTTGCCTGCTTGTGCTGGGCTTGCAGCACCTTGGAATTCACCCGGTGCCCTCTTCGGCGCTGGTCACGGTTTTCCTGGTGGGGGCATTCACGACCCTCGAGGTCGGGGGAGCATGCGGACCCGCCATCATGTGCGGTTCCTTCGCAGGCATGAGTGTTCTGCCGGATCTTCTCCTGCAACCAGCATGTGATCTCGCGGGAAGGACGGGGATGCTGTTTTCCCTCCTTCTCTCGGTGGGGGTCGGGTCGGTCTACCTCTGCACCCATAGTCTCAGCGAGCGATACCCAAACATCATGTTGAACGGATTTGGAGGGAAGCTTGGTGCGACCGCCTTTGCGGCGACCTTCCTCTGCACCACCGGGGCAAGGGCGGTTTTAGGTCTGCCATACACCCCCTGCTTCTCCTGGAGCGAAATCCTCTCACACCTGCATGATAATCTTTTGGGTCTTATGTAGTTGACGGGGTGCTGATGGGGGATAACCCCTT
>JBAXXS010000142.1:0-1881 GCA_037127835.1 Verrucomicrobiota bacterium
CGAGTTGCCGATCTTAAAACTGATTACTCCATGTACGAAGAAGAGAACTCCGCCTACTCGAATGCCTACCGCCAGTATTCCCAGGACAATGTCCTCGAGAGCCGCGAGCTTCAGGTGGAGCGCAAATTCTTCCGTTTTGAAGTCCGTGAGAACGACCGAGGCCGCTTCCTCCGCATCACCGAAGAGAACCAAGGGCGACGCAACACCGTGATCGTCCCCGACTCCGGCTTCGGCGATTTTGCGAAGGCGATTAGTGAGATCCTGGCATCTCAGTCCCAGTCCTAAAAATTCTTAGGCCGCTCTTAATATCAGGGGAAATAAGGGATGAGTGATACGACCGCCGCGCGGAGCACAGAGGATCTCTGCAGCAGCTGTGGTATGTGCTGTGACGGCGTCCTCTTTCACTCGGTCGAGCTCCAATCGGGAGACCAACCCAGAAAACTTTCCGCGCTCGGGCTGAAGATCCGCAAACAGAAGGGGGTCGAATATTTCCTTCAACCCTGCTCTGCCCATCGCGAAGTGTCTGGGAAATGCTCCTGCTTGATCTATGAGGATCGTCCGGCCCGCTGTAGGAACTTCGACTGCCGTCAGCTCCGTGGGGTTCTCACAGGTGAAGTCACCGAAGAGGTTGCGCTGGAAAAAATCCGCTCTGCTCGTGAGCAGGTCGCTCAGGTCAACGCTCTTATGGGTCAGATCGCGGAGACAAATCCCAACCGCTCCCTGGCCCATCGCGTGGCGAATGCTCTCACGCTTCCGAAGGGCGCCGAACAGACACCTCTTCACGATGAACTCAAGGTAGCTATGGAGAATCTCGAAGCCTTCCTAGCAAAAGACTTCCGCGTTTAGTTAAGAAAAACGCTCTATAAATCTCGCCTACGGCGTCCGTGAACACTCCTCTGCAGATCCTCGTCATCCGACGCGATAACATCGGCGATCTGATCTGTACGACCCCCCTGCTCCATGGGTTGAGAAGAAAGTATCCCGACGCTCGGATCTCGGTTCTGGCCAGCAGTTACAATGTGGAGGTTCTGGATGGAAATCCCGATGTGGATGAAGTCTTTGTTTTCCTAAAGAAGCATCAAAAGAGCCATGGTTACGGACGTCTGGGGATGCTCTGGAACCGCTGGCGACTTCTCCGCACGATTCGTAATCGCCGCTTCGATCACATCATCCTGGCAAACGGGGGATGGCGATATGCCCATACGCTCGGCGGGAAACACCTGATCGGGTTCCGCGAACCCGGAGAGCCGAACCACCGTCAGCCCGAGGTGCTGGCACCAGATCATGGGGGCTTCGACGAACATGCAGTTTCCAAGATGGCCAAGCTGGGTGCACTCCTCAGCGCCGAAGAGACGCTTGGTGCCACAAAGCTTTTTCCCGATACTGATTTAGTCGCGCGGGAGCGGGCTCGTCTAGTCGCGTTGGGCTGGGATCCGAAAAGATCTTCCGTGGCCCTTCACATCAGCTCTCGTAAGCAAGACCAGCGGTGGCCGGAGGAATCGTTCGTCGAACTTGCCAAGTCATTAACCGCCTCGGGGAATCTCCAGATTCTGCTGTTCTGGTCACCCGGCGCCGAGAATGACCCCATGCATCCCGGTGACGATGGGAAAGCCCAGCGCATCCTGGAACGACTGCACGGCTTACCGGCCTTTCCCTGCCCCACTGCAGAAATCAAACAACTGATCGCCTCGCTTTCCCTCGCCGACCAAATGATCTGTAGCGATGGCGGCGCGATGCATATCGCTGCAGCCTTGAATAAACCGATTGTCTGCTTCTTCGGCACCAGCTTTGTGCCGGAGTGGCATCCTTGGGGTGTACCCTACATCGCGCTCCAGAAGCCTTCCCGGACCGTTGCCGACATCACGGTCGATGAGACCTTGG
>JBAXXS010000143.1:0-1881 GCA_037127835.1 Verrucomicrobiota bacterium
GTCTCGTGCAAACGATAAATACACAATTTTACCCAATTGAGCCTGTAGGCCCCACGAATCACATCCCCTTTATCTCCTCCATCACTGTGAGATTTCCCCCATATCCGTGTCCATCCGTTCCATTTGCTGGCCCGGCCGTTGCTTAGCAGTTGAATTGAAGATCAGATTGCCCATCCGATCTCCCTACTGGGCTGCGCTTGAGGCGCAGTCTATGTCGACTTGCCCAGCAAGACTCCTTCGGACTTTGCCTCAGTCTCTCCCGAGGCCCTCGCCTAGAAGGCTGCTACGCAGGCTACATCGCGCTTCCCAGCGCTCGGTGTTCCCAAGCTACTCGCCCCTATCGGGGCCGCTTCGCAGTCCTATCAGCTCCCGCCAGTCGCTGATTTGTTACGGGTGGTTAAATCCTCTATCACGCTCGGACCTAGCGCTTTCTTTTAATGAGTCTCTCGTATTCAGAGTGGTTTCCAATCCAGAACCAAACCACGGTATCTCCGTCCGCGATGCCAAGCGCTCTATAGTTGTCCGTGATACGGGCTGACCAATAGTTCTGTACTCGCTTAAATTGAACTGATGGATGTTTTACATCCCGAAGCCACAGCCGATACTGCTTTGTCGTGCTCCTTTGAATCTCCTCACTTAATTCCTGAAAACAAGCCCAGAAGGAACCCGATGCCCTACTGTGCATCGCCGGGAAATGGAGTCGTCTTCCCAGCACGATGCTCTTCTATCGCGGATCGAGCGAGTTCATCCAACTTGCCACCAATAAAATCTTCCTCAATCTGGGAATCCCAAGCTTGAGCAAACCTCTCAGCAAGCCACCCCGTGAGAACAAAAAACTCCTCACGAGGAAGTTTTTCGATGGCTGTCTCAATCTCTTCAACAGTACTCATGATCAAATTTTATCCTCCATCCAAATCCTGTCAACAGGCCTCTGGTACCTCTTCGCTTCGCTCAGAGTAGTAACAGGTAAGAAAGTAAAAGGTGAGAAGGTTAAAAGTAGAAAAGTTAGAACCGGCACTCACATTGACGCCACTTCCTCCCGGAAGCTGTGGCGCCCCTCACGGGGCTACCTTCGGTAGTCTTCCGCAGCGGTTCCCACCGCTTTGGTTCAGCTTTCTTCAAGCCCTCGTCTCTCGACCTTCGTCCCTCGACTCCACCTTTCGCCTATCGCCTTCCCACTTTCAAACTTTCAAACTTTTTACTTCGCCCGCCGTGCCCCCCCCAACTCCTAACTCCAATCTCCCAACTCCTATCTGCTTACTACCAATCGTCGCTATGCGACGATCTTCCGACTACAATTCCCCTTCTGTTAGCTCTGCGATTTTCATCAAGGATCGGAGAAGACCTATTTTCAAAGGCTGATTTCCATGCATAGGAATCACGATCCTTTCCTGCCTTCTCTCCTTGGTGAAAATGTGATGACTTCCCTTACTCCTTACTAAAATCCATCCGCTCTTCTGGATGATGCGAGCGAGCTCCTTGCCGCTGACCTGCTTCATTAAACAGCAAGTTCCAGAATTCTGGTGTCCTGCGTTTCCAGCGGCTCACCGGCCTCAAGCCAGAGCTCAATGGCCTCCTGAATGTTAGCCTTCAGCTCCTCCAGGCTATTAGCCTGTGAAACACATCCAGGTAGAGCCGGCACCTCTGCCCAGAAGCCGCCCTCTTCAGCGTCATGAATAATGGCTTTCAGAATCATGGATTCAAAGTAACTTGTAACTAGCCTCTGTCAAGACCGCCACCCCTGAGGCCAAATGGATCCCTTTGACCACCGATGGCACGGAGTAGACGGATGATGAGCAATAAAAGGCGCGAAGGTTAAAAGTAGCAAAGTTAGAACCGGCACTCACATTGACGCCACTTCCTCCCGGAAGCTGTGGCGCC
>JBAXXS010000144.1:0-1846 GCA_037127835.1 Verrucomicrobiota bacterium
GTCGAAGAACTCCTGAATGAAGGCTACACCGTGGCCGTTTTTGACAACCTAAGCGAGGGTCATAAGCTTGCCATCGATTCCCGCGCTCATTTCTTCCAAGGTGATCTTGCTGATATCGAGTCGATCAAGCTGGCTCTCCGCGAATCCAAGGCCGAGGCCGTCATGCATTTCGCAGCCAACGCTCTGGTCGGCGAATCGATGACCAACCCCGGCAAGTATTTCCGGAATAATGTCGCGAACGGCGTGAACCTTCTGGAAGCCATGGTTGCCGAAGGGGTGAAGCGCTTCGTCTTCTCCTCCACCTGTGCCACCTTCGGCATCCCTGAATCGATGCCGATCGACGAGTCGCTTCCCCAGAAGCCGATCAATCCCTACGGCGAGTCGAAGCTGATGTTTGAGAAGGTGCTGCGCTGGTACGGCGAACTACACGGCATCACCTTTGTGGCACTGCGTTACTTCAATGCAGCCGGAGCCACCGAGCAATTCGGCGAGGATCACCGCATTGAGACCCATCTTATTCCGAACGTGCTTAAGGTTGCGCTCGGTCAGAAGGAGTCCGTCGACATCTATGGAACGGACTACCCGACGACCGACGGCACCTGCGTCCGCGACTACATCCACATCGTGGATCTGGCGCAGGCCCACCTCCTTGCGCTAACAGCGAAGGAGAGTGCCTTCTACAACCTGGGGACAGGCGGCGGCACTTCCGTCAAGGAAGTCATCGACTGCTGCCGTGCCATCACCGGAAAGGAGATCAAGGCTATCGAAAAACCACGCCGCGCCGGTGATCCGCCCCACCTCATTGCTGGCTCCGATAAGGTCCGCCGCGAACTCGGCTGGCAGCCGAAATACCAGGACATCAGGACGATTATCGAAAGCGCTTGGGCCTGGCATGTGAAGCACCCGAACGGCTACGGAGACTAGAGGGAAAGGCAAAAGGCAAAAGGCTTAAGGCTGAAGGCTGAAACTAAGAGACTACGGAGAACTCACTCTCGGCCCGTTATTCCTCATGGAGCTGATTGAGACACACGCCCACCTCGACTATCCCGATTTTGCACCGGATCTCGAGGGGGTGATATCCCGGGCCGCCGAGGCCGGCGTCACCCGCATCATCTCGATCGGCACGGGTCTCGAGAGCAGTCGCCGCGCCGTGGCCCTCACGGAGCGCTTCCCGAATGTCTATGCCGTCGTAGGGATCCATCCGACGAATGTCACTGAGGAGGAACTCGATTTTGTCCCGGCACTCCGGGAATTGGCTCTCCATCCGAAGGTCGTCGCGATCGGCGAGACCGGGATCGACTACCATCATCTTCCGGAGGAATTGCAGGCGTCCAAGATTGCGGCTGTAGACTCCGCACTGCTGGCCCAGAGTTCAGGGGATCAGGAGCGCTTGATCGCCGAGGGAGCCTGGAAGGCCGCTCAGGCCGATGCCTTCCGAATGCAGCTCGATCTGGCTGTGGAGCTGGGACTCAATGTGGTGATCCATCAGCGCTCATCCTGGGTTGACACCCTCGATGTGCTCCGTGACTACACCGGGAAAGTCCGCGGTGTTTTCCACTGCTTCGGAGGAACTCCTGAAGAGGCCGCCGAGTTGGCCGCCCTCGGCCATCTGGTCTCCTTCACCGGCATTATCACCTTCAAGAATGCGGAGCAGGTGCGTGAGAGCGCTGCCGCAGTTTCTGCCGATGGCTACATGGTCGAGACCGATTGCCCTTATCTCGCCCCGGTGCCCCATCGCGGAAAGCGTGCTGAGCCAGCCCATACGAGGCTTGTGGCGGAGACCGTTGCACAGGTTCGTGGAATCACCCTTGAGCAGGTGGCCGCAGAGACCACCCGGACAGCGGAA
>JBAXXS010000145.1:0-1805 GCA_037127835.1 Verrucomicrobiota bacterium
GTTCGAACCCTGCATCGCGCACCACTTTCGCCCGATACCCACTGGAAATCGCAGTTCGCTTGTGGATGCCTTAAGGAAAGGAAAAGCTTAGACAGATGAACTAGCTCCCGTGAGTCACTGCGTGCATTCTTTTCCTCTTCATAATTCACCCTTCATCCCTCATCCTTTTCTCCCATGGACTCCCTAATCCGCATCCTCAAACAGAACTCCGCGATCCCCCGCGCCGACCTCGCCCGCCAACTCGGTCTGAGCGAGCCAGAACTCACGGCCAAGATCACGAAGCTTGAGTCCGACGGGACGATTCTCGGATATCATGCCGTCATCAACCGCGAGAAGTGGGACACCGACGCTGTAACTGCCGTGATCGAGGTGCGCGTCACCCCGGAACGCGAAGGGGGATTTGACCGTATTGCCAACCGCATCGCTGGATTTGAAGAAGTCCAGAGCGTCTATCTCATGAGCGGCGGCCACGACCTCATGGTTGTTGTCGAGGGGGCCAACCTTCGCGAGGTCGCCTCCTTCGTGGCCGATAAGCTCAGCACCATCGAGGCCGTCCAGTCATGCGCAACCCACTTCCGGCTCAAGACCTACAAGGAAAATGGGATGCTCCATGCCGTCGAGGAGGCCACCGAGCGTCTCTCGGTAACCCCCTGACCGGAGCGCTAACGTTTTTCGGCCATGAGCAGTTCCCGCATCGCGGAGCACGTCCGCAACATTCCCCGCTCGGGGATCCGCGATTTCTTCGAAATCGTCCAGTCGATGAAAGAGGTCATCTCCCTCGGCATCGGTGAGCCCGACTTCGTCACACCGTGGCATATCCGCGAGGCCGCCATCTATTCCCTCGAGAAAGGGAAAACCGGATACACTTCCAATCTCGGCTCTCCTCGCTTACGACGCGCGATTGCCAAGTATGTCGAGCAGCACTTCGCCGTGGAGTACAACCCCCACGACGAGATTATCGTGACGGTCGGTGTCTCCGAGGCCATCGACCTCGCTCTACGCGCCCTTCTCAATCCCGGTGACGAGGTCCTCTACCACGAGCCCTGCTATGTCTCCTACAGCCCCAGCATCCAACTTGCCGGGGGCGTCCCGGTGGCTGTGGCGACGCGTGCCGAGGATGAGTTTTCACTCAAAGCCTCGGATCTTGCTAAGGCTGTCACGCCGAAGACCCGCGTGCTGATGTTGAATTTCCCGACGAATCCCACCGGTGCCGTCATGCCTCTGGAGGAACTCAAAAAAATTGCTGCCTTCGCCGTGAAGCACAATCTCGTCGTCCTGACCGATGAAATCTATAGCGAGCTCACCTACGATGAGCTGCCACATCACTCAATCGCCGCACTTCCGGGGATGAAGGAACGGACGCTCTTTCTGCACGGATTTTCCAAGGCCTTTGCCATGACGGGGTGGCGCATCGGTTATGCCTGCGGTCCTGCTGACATCATCGAGGCGATGATGAAGATCCATCAGTACTCCATGCTCTGCGCCTCCATCATGAGCCAAGAAGCCGCCTGCGAGGCGCTCGAACGGGGCCAGCGCAGCATGGAGCGGATGAAGGAGGAATACCGCCTCCGCAGAAACTATATCGTCTCCTCATTCAACGAGGCCGGCGTCTCCTGCCACCTTCCCAAGGGTGCCTTCTATGTCTTCCCCGATATCCGTGGCACCGGACTCTCGAGCAAGGACTTCTCACTCAAGCTACTCGACGCGAAAAAAGTCGCTGTCGTTCCCGGAACGGCCTTTGGCCCGAGCGGCGAGGGGTATGTGAGGTGCAGTTATGCCGCCGGCATGGATCAGATTAAGTTGGC
>JBAXXS010000146.1:0-1775 GCA_037127835.1 Verrucomicrobiota bacterium
TCGGCAACTTCTCCGCGCCTCTTCCCAGAGGCTTGCTTCGCTTTCATACTTCAGGTTTCAGGTTTGATGGCATCCGCCTTCCGGCGGACGGTGCCACCCTTCGGGCAACGACTCTGTCGTTGTCTTCCGCGCTCGTTCCCACGAGCTTGGTTCAGAATTCTGCCCTAACAGCCTTCAGCCTAAACCGCTTCAGCCATTTTTCAGCATCACTGCGGCCCATTTGCCGCGCTTGAGTGTCTTCACGTGTTGGAGTGATGAGAATGTCTTGAGGATGGCTTTTTCTTCCACGGTGAGGATCCCGGAGAGGATCAGGACTCCGCCGGGTTTGATGGCTTTGATGATCATTGGGGCGGCCGCGGTGAGGACGGTTGAGTAGAGATTTGCGGTGACGATGTCGTGGGCACCGCCCATCTCGCTGGCTTTCCACTGAAGAACGTCAGCTTTTAAGAAACGAGATATGGTTAGCTTGTTGAGCTTCGCATTCTCCTTGGAGATGCGGACACAGGCGGGATCGAAGTCACAGCCCAGGACTTTACGCGCACCGAGTGTTTCGGCGGCAAGGGCCAGGATCCCTGACCCGCAACCGAGATCGAGTAGTGACCAGGGCTTGCCCAATGAACGGATAGGAGTGGCTGCCTCCGCTAGTAGCTGGAGACAGCGGGTCGTGGTGGCATGGTCTCCTGTACCGAAGGCCATGCCGCTCGGAATGAGCAGGGGCAGACCCTTGCCGGCGGTGTGTTCCTTTGCGAAGAGAACCTTGTCGCGATAGATGCGCAGTACGCCACTGATGCGGAGAGGGTCGATGATCTTGGAAGCAGGAGGCTGCCATCCCTTGGCGTCGAAGGGGCGAATGGTTCCCCCAAAAGCCGACATCAGTTTCTTGCCTGTAGAAGCGTCAGTGTACAGATCCAGCTTGATCGAGCGGGAGGCGGGAAACTTCTTGATGACCAGGTTCTGCTCTCCGGCAAAGCGAAGGCGCTCCACCCAGGCGTCCTCCCATTTGACGGAAGAGAGACGTGTCCAGAGATGGGTGATAGGGAGCATGATGGGATAGGATGAATTATGAACCAAGCTCGTGGGAACGAGCGCGGAAGACAACGACAGAGTCGTTGCCCGAAGGGTGGCACCATCCGCCGGAAGGCGGTTGCCATCAAACCTGAAACTTGAAAGCTGAAAAGGCGCGGCGTCTGGCCCATGACGTTTGCTCTTTCATAATTTATCCCTCTTCCTTCATATATTCCTGCCTATGCCTTCTCCGACCACGCTGCTGATGACGCTGGATTGCCCTGATCAGGTGGGGCTGCTGGCAAAGATCACCGGTTTTGTTGCCGAGCAACGGGGAAACTTCGTCGAGGTGAACCAGTACACCGATACGATCAATAACTGGTTCCTGGCCCGCTTTGCCTTCGAGGTGCCGGAGGGTGTCACGCTGGAAACGGTGCGCACCGCCTTCGCTCCGACTGCCATCAGCATCAATGCCAGTTGGTCGATCCGCGACAGTTCTAAGCCGGTGAGGACCGTGCTGATGGTCAGCAAGGAGGATCACTGTCTGGCGGACCTGATCTGGCGCTGGCGCTCCAGGGAAATGAACATCGAGGTGCCCCTGGTGATCTCTAACCATGATTCGTTGCGCTCCTCGGTAGAGAAGGAGGGGCTGCCGTTTCTCCATGTTCCGATTCCCATGGATGAAGCGGGTAGGGATACGGCTTTCCGCACGATCAGCGATGCCATCTGCGATGTCTCGGGCGAGCTTACCGTTCTCTGTCGCTACATGC
>JBAXXS010000147.1:0-1708 GCA_037127835.1 Verrucomicrobiota bacterium
ACCGCGTCTACCTTGAGCAGGGTCGACTCCATGTCCAGAAACTCGGACGTGGCACTGCCTGGCTCGATACTGGCACGCACGATTCTCTCCTTGATGCCGCCCAGTTCGTGCAGGTCATCCAGCATCGCCAGGGCCTCCGCATCTCCTGCCTGGAGGAGATCGGCCTCCAGATGGGCTTCCTTGATGAGGCGGCCTTCGAACGCTCCATCGAGAACCTCGGGAAATCCAGCTACGGCACCTACCTCCGAGAGGTCTTGAAGCGCCGGAAGCGGTAATGGTCTGATAAGTTGAAGTCGCCGCGGATTTGACATCAAAAATTAAGCGCTGTATTATTAGCTCATGATTCGTACCCAGATACAACTTCCTGACCAGCTATACAGAGAAGTTCAGCGAGTGGCGGAGACTCAAGAGTGGAGTATTGCCGAAGTTATACGCCGAGGGGCTGAGGCCATAACCCGTGCCTATCCTTCCATAAAAGAAAAGGGCTCTCAGGAATGGCGCCTCCCTCCTCCTATTCGATCCAGGATGCTGGTTCAGAATCCAGTCACCCTCAAGGAGCTTGTTCGGGGTGATATGGAGAGCCCTCTTTAAAGTGCATGGTTGGAATTGATACCAATATTCTAGCATACGCGCGTTTGCAGGATTCTCCTTACCATGAGTTAGCTGTTAAATTTTTGGAGGGTTTGGGAGGAGATAGTACCGTTGTCATCTCGGAACTTGTTTTAGTGGAGCTCTACCTTCTGCTAAGAAATGATAAGATTCTTTCGCCCCCGCTGACGGCTGCTGAGGCAGTCAATGAGTGTCAACTTCTTCGCGCTCACCCGAGATGGCAGCTTGTGGACTCTGCTGACGTCATGAGGGAGGTCTGGCCGGTTGCTGCTTCCAAGGGATTTGCTAGAAGGAGAATATTCGATGTGCGACTCGCCAAGTCCCTCCAATTCCACGGTGTCACCGACTTTGCCACAGCAAACATCAAGGATTTTGATGGATTGGGATTTCACAGGGTCTGGAACCCCTTGAGTGGCAACTAATCCGGTCCACTTATCCGACGTTTTCATTACTCATTCAGGTTTCAGCTTTCAGCTCTCATCCTTCTCTCTATGACCAAACTTCCCACTAAAATCCACGACGCCTTCCTTCTGAAGCCAAAGGTCTTTGGCGACGCCCGAGGCTTCTTCCTTGAGTCGTGGAATAGGGACACCTTCCGTGACCTTGGCATCGATTTCGACTTCGTTCAGGACAATCACTCCCGTTCTGCGCGTCATGTCCTCCGGGGACTCCACTACCAGGCAGGTGATGCCGCGCAGGGGAAGCTAGTCTGGGTTACTTCCGGTACCGTCTTCGACGTGCTGATCGATCTTCGGAAGAGTTCACCCACCTACGGGGTTTGGGATGGTTATATGCTCACCGCTAAAGCGCACGAGCGGCTCTGGGTGCCTCCAGGATGTGCGCATGGATTCCTTGTCGTGAGTGATCTGGCAGACTTCCATTACAAGGTCTCCGCTCCGTACTCTCCCTCCGACGAGCGCTCCCTACGCTGGGATGATCCCACGCTCGCTGTCGAATGGCCACTGGAGATTGGCATCTCCCCACTTGTTTCAGCTAAGGATGCCATCGCAGCTTCCTTTGAGGAGTGTGAAAAGTACGACTGAACCATTGATTCAGACTTCAGGCCTCGCATTTGATCTATTGTGATGAAACTTTCCGT
>JBAXXS010000148.1:0-1694 GCA_037127835.1 Verrucomicrobiota bacterium
AGCCGTAACAAATCAGCGACTGGCGGGAGCTGATAGGACTGCGAAGCAGCCCCGGTAGGGGCGAGTGGCTTGGGAAAGCCCGAGTTCAAATGCGCAGCAACGGCCGGGCTAGCCATCGCCAGACAATTTAGACTGAAGGCTGTTAGGAGGAGAGACTGATCACTTTATCCAGAATCCTCCGACTTTGTCGTTTCCCTGCTGCTCAAAGAATCCCCGAAGCAGCTCCTCCAGATCTCCACGGACAATATCACGAATCCCGAACTCGAAGCCCTGCTTCTTGGTAATCTCAGGGCGATTCAAGAAGCCTTCCGATCAGGATCCCATGTGGAGATCAACCGAACGACCCTGATCATTCACGGATAGGCAACCGGGGGCTGAGCCAGGTGGAAGAAGCTCGCCGATAGGAGTTCCGGAGATTCCGAGGGTGACGCTAAGGGGCTGTGAAGGTTATCCTGGATACCAATGTGCTGGTCTCCGGGATCTTCTTCTCAGGTGGCACCTTTGAGCCACTCAGCATCCTCCCGATCCCCCATGAAGCCGAAAGAGGAAATGGAACGGTCGCTGAGATGAATGCTTGATATCGGCTTATTTAGGTGTTGATTAACCAATATGGCACCGAGCTATTCCATACAGACCGGCAGGGAAGCCATTGACTCCACGCATTCATGGAAGACCGCAACGACTGGCAAGCCATCGAGAATTCCTGCCCCGAGAACCGGGAGTTGGGCGAAGTCCTTCGGCAGTTGGAAGGGCTTCACCATGGTGGTTCACCGCTCGATTGGCAGGAGACTCGGCAGCGGCGTGGTGACGCTCTCTCGTCACTCCTGATCGGTTGTTCCAAAAGCCTCCGCCTTCCCTCCCTGCTGGAAGGGACGGAATACGAAGTGGGCGGCGACGAGCATCATTTGGTTCGTGTTGAGTCCGAACCCGAGCGGGTTTACAAAATCACCCACAGTGATTCCTTCGGCTGCTTTTCTCAATTCCTGCCATCGGATCCGGAACTCACCGGCAGACACTTTTACGCAACAGTCAACGAGGACCCACGACTCTACATCCGCCGGTGGATGCTACTGAATACTCTGGGAGAATACCAAACGCGCTACGAAGGACTTCTCTGGCCACAAGAGGGCCTGCTTGTGCCTCGCATCTGCGTCAGTCAGCCGTTTCTAGAATCCGAAAACCCCTCGGAACCGGAGATCACGTATTCATTGGCGCTGTATGGATACCAGCGCATCAGCGTGGATACCTACCTGAACACGGAAACCAATATTCTCCTGACCGACGCGGCACCCCGCAATGTGAGAATCATCAATGGAGTCCCGGTTCCGTTTGATGCCATCGCATCCTTTGCGACAGCAGAGATTTTAGGATGGGCGGATCCAGTCTGCGGCTAAGGCGGCCTCACTCAGCAGGGCAGTCTCGCGACGATCCATGGAAGGCTCCTCGGCAAGGATCGTCACCAAAGCACGATGACTGCGATCCAGATGAATGTTCTCCATCAGATGAACACCTCCCTGCTCGTCAATCACAGCCTCGATAGTCTGAATCATGGTTTGAAGTTAACCCTAGGGAACCGCTGATTAAATCGCATAGAGGCCTTCATGGGATTTAATCAGCGCTTCCCTAAGTCCAAGACTAGTTTCTTTGCATTCATTAGGTTTTAGCGGGCTAACCAATGGATCTTGATTTGCCCT
>JBAXXS010000149.1:0-1669 GCA_037127835.1 Verrucomicrobiota bacterium
TTCAGGGGATAGGGGATAAATGGGAGCTGGGAGTTAGGAGATAGAAGTTGGGGGGAGGCGAAGAGAAGGATGAAACCCGAAGTATGAAAGCTGAGTCGAAGGTCAAAAGCCTCTACCCAATGCCTTCTCTCTGCGTTCTCAGCGCCTCTGCGCGAGGTCTTCCTCGTTCTTTCCTGATTTCCTGATGCTCATTGAGCAGGCAAGCAATTCCAGATTAAAATCTGTAGTCTCAGTTTCCCGATTTCATTTCTTCTCCATCATTCGATGGGTCCGAGATTCCATGACGAGCCCATCGCAGATATCTTTCAAAACGGGTTGACGGGTGCGTTGGGCTATCGTTCAATATTTCAAAGTCCACCCCCCCTTTTATTCCACCCATAGACTAATTTTCAACCTTATGAAAAAGCTCCTACTCGCCACAGCGATCCTTGCTGGCGCAAGCCTCACCGCCGCCCACGCCGACAACTTCGGAACGGGGGCCAATCAGTTCACCCTCGATTTCACCACGATCGGTAATGCCGGCAACGCCGCCGACACCACCGGCTACGGCTCGGTCGGTTACGATTATAGGATCGGAACCTACGAGATCTCCCAGAACCAGATCGATAGGGCCACGGCCTCCGGACTCGCCAATGTCGTGGCCGGAGCCTTTAGTGGTGATAGGCCTGCGGGCAACATGAACTGGTATGAGTCGGCGGCTTTCGTGAACTGGCTCAATACGAGCAAGGGATTTGCACCTGCTTACAATCTGACATGGAGTGGCAGCACTTGGAGCATGGCCCTCTGGGTATCCACTGATGCCGGTTATGATGCGAATAACGAATACCGCAGTTCCCTGGCCAAGTATTTCCTCCCAAGCGAGAATGAGTTCTACAAGGCGGCTTTCGGTAAGAGTGACGGGAGTGGCTACTATCTGTATCCGACAGCCAGCGACACTGCCCCCACGCCTGTTCCAAGCGGAACCACCCCAGGAACGGCTGTCTATAACCAAACTTGGGGCCAAGGACCCGCTTCTATCTATCAAGCTGGAGGACTTAGCTCCTACGGGACGATGGGTCAGGGAGGGAATATCCAAGAATGGCAGGAAAGTTCCTCTGATGGCACGAATAACAATGTGGGTGATCAACGCATGGTTCGAGGTGGTTACTGGTATTTTAACAGTGCTCCTCTCGATTCCTCGTCCCGACCCACCTACGACCCGAGCACTGGTAATGTCCCTAACCTTGGTTTCCGTGTTGCCAGCGTCGATAATATCCCAGAGCCCTCCACCTACGCACTCTTCGGTCTCGGTGCGCTTGCGCTGGTGATCGCCTACCGCCGGAAGACTGCCTGAGCTAATTTGTTAAGAAGCATATAATCCGAAAGGCCCGTCTCCCGAAAAAGGGTGACGGGCTTTTTTGTCTTCTGAATTCTCTGCGCCTCCGCGCCTCTGCGGGAGAAATCTGCAGGCTGAGTCGGCTTCTCCCCTGCCGCCTATCTCCTATCTTCTGCCTTCCCAATGCCCTCTCAGCCCCTCGCGGTCACAACCCGGATTAGGAGTAGAAGTTTCCTCAAGCTGGGAACTCGGTATCGCTTGGAAAGGACATCGTATCGGTCGCGGTGCATCTGGAGCAAGAGATCGCGGTAGATGGCGCTCATGAGTCGCGCAGGACGCATGAGGCGCCGTTGA
>JBAXXS010000150.1:0-1633 GCA_037127835.1 Verrucomicrobiota bacterium
CGATTTTGGAACCAGAACTTAGGCAAAGTGGAATGAAGGATGCTAAATTGACTCCCCTGATAGGATCTCTTTATGACCACTACCCTTACGGTGACGGAAGCATACCTCAATGAAACTCTGCAGTCGGACTTAGAGACCATTGCGTTACATCCCATCTTTGGATCCGTTCAATCTGAAGCTCAACTTCGCCTCTTCATGGAAAATCATGTTTTCCCCGTTTGGGATTTTATGTCTCTGCTTAAGTTTTTGCAGTCAGTCCTAGCGCCAGCTACATGGCCTTGGATGCCAAGGCCTCTAGCTCATGGTGATCTGGTGCGCTTGATCAATGATATCGTGGTAGCAGAGGAAAGTGACAAACTCCCCAAATCCCATCGAGGAGATTCCTCACACGCCAGCCACTTTGAGCTTTATCTCATGGCCATGCGTGAGGTGGGTGCCAACACAGTGCCGATCACTGAGTTCCTGAAAATTGTGGAGACCCGAGGCCTAGATGCGGCTCTGGAGGCACCTATGGTCTCTGATGCATCGCGGGCTTTCATGAAGGATACGTTCGCTCTCCTTAGAGAGGGTAAACCCCACAAGGTGGCGGCCGCTTTTTCCTTCGGCCGTGAAAATGTCATCCCCGGCATGTTCAACTCCCTGCTTGATCAGCTCGGCATCGGCGAAGATAAAGCTCCGATTTTTCATTACTATCTCAAGCGCCATGCCGAACTCGATGGGGACGAGCATGGTCCTGCGGCTCTACGTTTGGTTGCTACGCTCTGCGATAATGATCCTGTGAAGCTGGATGAGGCAGTTCATGCCGCCAAAGCTGCACTCGCAAGCCGAGGTCGTCTCTGGGATAGCCTTCTTGAGAGACTGATTTCCGATCGCTAGTCATGAGGATCAACGGGAAGGCGGTGAAGAAGACCGACTTGCCGGAGAAGATCTGTCCTCAATGCGGCCGTCCCTTTGCATGGCGTAAGAAATGGGAGCGGGACTGGGACCAAGTCATCCATTGCAGCCAGGCTTGCAAGGCAGCATCCAAAAGCGGCGGAGATCGCAGATGAGCAGTCTCGTGCCGGATCGCGAAAAGATTACCCTGGTCTGGCTGAAGCGTGACCTGCGTCTTAGGGATCATGCCCCCCTTGCCATGGCCTCAAAGCGCTGTAAAACGGGGGAAAAAGCCCTGGCCTTCTATGTGCTGGAGCAGGATTACTGGGCGAGCGAGAAAGCCAGCCCCGAGCAACGGGCCTTCGTCCTGGAGAGCCTGCGGGACCTGACTCTCCAACTTGAGCGAATCGGCTGCCGACTCCATATCTTCGAGGCGCCCTCCGCCGATTCCGTGATGGAATCGCTGATAGAGACCTACCATGTCGAGACGATCCTCTGTCATCAGGAGACGGGGAACCTCTGGACCTTCGAGAGAGATCGTGCCGTTCTGGCCATGGCGAAATCACGGGGAATCCCCGTCAGGGAATTTCATCAAAACGGGGTGATTCGGGGAAAGGGGATGCCTAAATTGGAGGGTGGAGCATGGCTCAACTGGATCGGCGGTGAAGAACCGGAGATGCCAGACTTCTGGCGGAATCCCAAGCGACTCCCGGAGCTCACGTTCATAAGCCTGGAGAAGCTTGTTTCAACGTCCGATCAG